>CAIMMQ010000139.1 GCA_903842675.1 uncultured Actinomycetes bacterium | reverse complement strand
TCACTACCTACCAAAATTCCAGCGCTATTTCGCCAAACTTTCTTTCATGAAACGCGTGATGCAACCGGGTTGGTTGGTGTTGTTGGTGTTGCGCGCGTAAGTGCCCAAACTGCAAGTGATCCAAAACTTGCCAGCCGCGAGAAAATCGCGACCTTCCTTCTTATTATTGCCAGTTTGAATATCTTCGTTGGACTATTCAATTTACTTCCACTTCTACCACTCGATGGTGGACACATGGCGATTGCGGTTATCGATGGATTGCGAAGAGCGCGAGCCAGACGAAAAGGTTCCCCAGCACCGCCTGAAATTGATGTCGAACGGTTGATGCCTTTAACAATGGCAGTTTTCGCAATTCTCGCCGTACTTTCACTTCTTTTGCTCGCTGCCGACATTTTCAATCCGATAAATCTCAATCAATAATCTAGGATGTAACCATGGTTGATCTAGGAATGCCCAACACGCCACCACCAACACTTGCACCGCGGCGCAAAAGCAAGAAGTTGAAG
Source organism: uncultured Actinomycetes bacterium (assembly GCA_903842675.1). Lineage (GTDB taxonomy): Bacteria > Actinomycetota > Actinomycetes > Nanopelagicales > Nanopelagicaceae > AAA044-D11. Next base: position 1,414 of record CAIMMQ010000139.1, on the reverse strand, counting down.
GTCGGTAGCGTTTATGTGGGTGGCGATGCACCAGTAAGCGTTCAGTCAATGTGCACGACTCTTACTTCAGATGTAAATGCAACTTTGCAGCAAATTGCCGAGCTAACAGCATCTGGCTGTCAGATCGTTCGCGTTGCAGTTCCAAGTCAAGATGATGCGGATGCACTGGCTCAAATTGCTAAGAAATCACAAATCCCAGTAATTGCAGATATCCATTTTCAGCCAAAATATATCTTTGCGGCAATTGATGCTGGTTGTGCGGCTGTCCGGGTGAATCCTGGAAACATCAAGCAATTTGATGACAAGGTTAAGGAAGTTGCCAAAGCTGCTGGCGATGCGGGTATTCCAATTCGAATTGGCGTAAACGCTGGTTCACTCGATCCAAGACTTTTGGCAAAGTATGGGAAGGCAACACCAGAAGCGCTGGTTGAATCAGCACTCTGGGAAGCTTCACTATTTGAGGAGCATGGTTTTTCAGATATTAAAATTTCGGTTAAGCATCATGATCCAGTCACAATGGTTTCGGCTTATCGTCTACTTGCCGAAAAGTGCGATTACCCACTTCACCTCGGTGTTACCGAAGCCGGTCCAATATTCCAGGGAACAATTAAATCTGCTACTGCGTTTGGTATTTTGCTTGCCGAAGGAATTGGCGACACCATTCGAGTTTCACTTTCTGCCCCGCCTTTTGAAGAGGTGAAGGTCGGAATTTCAATTCTTGAATCACTTAACCTTCGCCAACGCAAACTCGAGATTGTTTCATGTCCTTCATGTGGCCGTGCACAGGTTGATGTTTATACCTTGGCCGAAAAAGTTCAGGCTGGCCTGCAAGGAATGACAGTGCCACTTCGCGTTGCAGTCATGGGCTGTGTAGTTAATGGTCCTGGCGAAGCTCGAGAAGCCGATCTCGGAGTTGCATCCGGTAACGGCAAAGGACAAATATTTGTTAAGGGTGAGGTTATTAAAACTGTCCCAGAAAGCCAGATCGTTGAGACTCTAATTGAAGAAGCGATGAGATTGGCTGATGAAATGGAGGCTGCTGGCGTTGCTAGCGGCACTCCAACCGTTACAACTGCATAACGCAACGGCTTACTAGATTCTTTAGGTAGGCTTGCTCTCATGCTAAAGATGTCTACCTTATTGCTTCGCACATTGCGCGATGATCCAGCAGATGCTGAAGTAGCTAGCCATCGTTTACTTGTCCGCGCTGGTTATGTTCGAAGAATCGCTGCCGGAATTTATTCTTGGCTGCCACTTGGATACATAACTCTTCGAAATATTGAGCGGATTATCCGTGAAGAGATGGATGCCGCGGGTTTTCAGGAAGTTCATTTCCCAGCGCTCTTGCCTCGCGAACCTTACGAAAAAACAAACCGTTGGAATGAATACGGCCCAGATTTATTTAGATTGCAAG
>CAIMMQ010000138.1 GCA_903842675.1 uncultured Actinomycetes bacterium | reverse complement strand
GTGATGGTTCGAGTTGGTCCATTACGATGCTTTGCAACAATTAAATCTGCCTCGCCGGATCGATTTGCACCGTCGTACATATCATCGCGATGAAGCAAGATAACAACGTCGGCGTCCTGTTCAATCGAACCAGATTCACGAAGGTCAGAGAGCATTGGCTTCTTATCGGCGCGTTGTTCTGGTGAACGGTTCAACTGGGAGATGGCGATAACTGGTACATCTAGTTCTTTGGCCAGAAGCTTTAAGTTACGTGAGAACTCGGAAACTTCTTGCTGACGATTTTCAACACGCTTTCCAGCGGTCATCAGTTGGAGGTAATCGATAATTATTAATTTTAGGTTGTGACGTTGCTTTAAACGACGGGCCTTTGCTCTAATTTCCATCAAAGATAGGTTTGCGGAGTCATCGATAAATAGTGGCGCATCAGAAATTTCGCCCATCCGCTTTGCTAAGCGGCCCCACTCTTCATCGGTTAAGGCGCCCGATCGAATGTTATTTAGTGCGACTCGTGCTTCGGCCGAGAGCATACGCATCGTAATTTCAGAGCGGCTCATTTCAAGTGAGAAGATAACGGCAGCGTCACCGTTGTGGATTGCGGCATGACGCGCAATATCTAAACCAAGTGTTGATTTACCAACAGCAGGACGTGCGGCGAGAACAATCATGTTTCCGGCATGGAAACCATTTGTTAACGTATCAAGATCCTTAAATCCACTCTTTACGCCTTCGCCTTTTACGCCATTTGAAATTGCTTCGATTTCATCGAGTGCGGCCGGAAGTAGATCAGAGAGTTGAATGTAATCATCATTCGTCCGGTGTTCGGTTACGTTGTAAATTTCGGCTTGCGCTTGATCAACCGCATCATCAATCTCGCCCTCTTCGGAATATCCAAGTTGGACAATTTTTGTGCCAGCTTCGACTAGACGACGCATGATTGCGTGGTCACGAACAATGCGGGCGTAGTAACCGGCATTTGCTGCAGTTGGAACTGAGCTAATTAAAGTGTGAAGGTATGGTGCGCCACCAGCGCGCGCGATGTCGCCACGCTTTGTTAATTCAGATGCAACGGTTACAGCATCAGCGGGTTCACCGCGACCGTACAAATCTAGAATCGCGTCATAAATTAATTCGTGTGCCGGGCGATAAAAATCGCGCTCTTTAATTATTTCAACAACATCTGCGATGGCCTCTTTGCTTAGTAGCATTCCGCCAATCACACCTTGTTCGGCAATTAAATCTTGTGGTGGTGTTCGCTCAAACTCAATGCTTTGTGGTGCGCGGTTATTAGAGTTAGATCCGCGGTTAGGGAATTCTGCGATGCTCATGTTAAAAGCCTCCCATTCCCCACTGACATTGGATTTCGCGGGTGGTTTCCCAATTAAATAACCCGTGTGCGTAACCTATTCAAGCGTGGAGATAGTTGTTACTTACGCGTAATTCCTTGTGCACTGCTGTGTGGACAAGGTTGGGATAACTAGTGGATTACGTGTGCATAACTCTTGGAATAAGGGGATAAGTGCGAGGGGTAGCACCCTCTACACGCTCATTTAGCTACTAAGGCCCTGTGGGTAAAGATTTAATTTTTCATCTCATTATTTAAGAATTGCGAAAATTTTAGGAAAAAGAAAAGCCCGCCAATTTCTGGCGGGCTTGAAACTTTTGGAACGTTTTAGTTAGCGACAACGTTCACAGTTACAGATGCTGAAATCTGAGAATGTAGGCCCACCTTTGCGGTGTATTGACCAATCTTCTTGATGTGTCCAGCAACTTTGATGCGGTGACGATCAATATCGAGTCCGGAGACTGACTTGATTGCCTGTGCGATGTCCTTATCGGTTACTGAACCGAAAAGTACGCCAGTTGCGCCAACCTTTGCCTTAACAACAATCTCTGCGCTTTCGAGTGAAGTTTTGATCTGTTTTGCATGATCTAGATCGCGAATTTCACGAGCTGAACGAGCACGGCGGATGCCTTCAATCTGCTTTTCGCCACCAAGGCTCCAGGCAATTGCATTGCCAAGAGGTAGTAGGTAGTTGCGGGCATAACCATCTTTAACGGTTACGACATCTCCTGGTTGACCAAGACCTGATACTTCGCGAGTAAGGATGAGTTTCATTTGTAGTCGCTCCCCTTATCTTGCTGTCGAGGTGTAAGGGAGAAGTGCCATTTCGCGGGAATTCTTTACCGCGGCGGCAATCGCACGTTGATGTTGGGTGCATGCACCTGTTACTCGGCGAGCGCGGATCTTGCCGCGATCGGATATGTACTTGCGAAGGAGGTTGATGTCTTTGTAGTCGATGTAAGTTGCCTTATCGCGACAGAAAGAGCATGGCTTCTTCTTAAACTTCTTCATTGCTGCTGCCGACATCTTGCTTACTTTTGGCTTTGGCTTCAGCGTCTTATTATTTCTTGCGCCCACTGTGGTGCTCCTTTTTAGGATGCCCTACGGCTCGTACAAGCAATTTACTTGTGAAAGCTATAGGAATGGTTGGTTTATTTAGAATGGAGGTTGATCATCGGAACCAGCTGATGACCAGCCACCTCCGACAGGTGCTGCAGACCATGGGTCTTCAGCAGAAGCTGTTTCAACTGGAGCAGAAAATCCGCCGCCGCTTGTTCCACCAGCGCGTGTTGTTTTGGTGACCTTTGCAGTTGCGTTGCGAAGAGATGGACCAACTTCGTCAACTTCGATTTCATACACAGTGCGCTTTTCGCCTTCTTTGGTCTCGTATGAGCGTTGCTTCAAACGGCCGGTGACAATAACGCGCATTCCGCGAGTTAATGATTCGGCAACATTTTCTGCTGCTTGACGCCAAATATTGCAAGCAAGAAAGAGGCTGTCGCCATCTTTCCATTCGTTTGTGTTCTTATCGAGATAACGCGGAGTTGAAGCAATCGTGAATTTTGCAACCGCAGCACCAGAAGGTGTGAAGCGCAATTCAGGATCGTTTACAAGATTACCGACCATAGTGACGGTTGTGTCTCCTGCTGCCATATCTTTTCCTTTTCTCTACTTTTCGAGTCGTTTAGTTTTTATTCTGGACGTACAACTTTTGTGCGAAGCACTGCTTCGTTCAAATTAAGTTGGCGATCGAGTTCTTTGATTGCATCAGGACCACAGTGCAAATCAGCAACGGCGTAAATACCTTCTGCTTTTTTATTTATTTCGAAGGTCATACGGCGACGTCCCCAAATGTCGAGCTTGTCGACGGTTCCGCCACTTTCCTTGATGATCTTGAGATATGTCTCAAGGCTTGGTGCGACTGTGCGCTCTTCTAACTCAGGATCGAGAATGACCATGATTTCATAATGACGCATGTTCTAACCCCACCTCCTCTGGACTAAAGCGGCCACGGCATTTCCGCGGCAGGAGGGTTAAATCTCCTTCAATAGTGGCCACGGTGTGACCCTGTCTTGAAGGAAGGCTAAGCGTAACCGCTAGAGGCGCTACTTAAAAATGCGGCCGTCTGTGGATCGATTTCAGGTGTGGATTTACGCATAAGGCGGGCGGAAAACCAGAAAAGGGCTGCGATCCGGATCAAGGTTGCAACGGCATAGGCCGGGCCAGAGATTGCAAAATGGGTTCCGGTGACCGTTGCTAGATACTGCCAAATTGCAAAGTGGTAAATCAATTCCGCGCCTTGCCAAATCCAAAAATCAATCCGATCTCGTTTATCAACCAGCGCTAAAACAGCAAGTGGAGTTAACCAAATTATGTATTGCGGTGAGTAAACCTTGCTCGCTGTAACAAATATTGCAACGACAAAGAAAGCTGTGGCTGCAAGTGTTGGGATTTTTTTGATCCCTAAAAATAATATCGAGTATGCCGTTGCACCAACTAGGAAAAGAAGAATTGAGAATAAGTTCAGGTGGTTTACGCCTTTCCCGAATATTGCTAGCGCTTCCCAGATTGATCCCCAATCAGCACCGCGCTCACTATTTAATTTAAAGAATCTAAACCAACCTACCGGAGTTGTCAGAATGAAAGGTAAATTTATAATTAACCAAGTAGCAAGAGTTAGCGCAAAATATTTAACTAGAGTTTGAATTTCGCGGCGGCGGAAAAATATTAGAGCTATTGGCAACAACAAAACTATTGGAAAGAATTTTGTTGCAACTGAAACGCCCAACAAGATTGAACTTGGCCAATATTTTTTCCGATCAAAATAATGGATAGCGCCCAACGCGCTGATAACCGCCCAGATATCCCAATTTATATAGAGCGATGCTATTACCGCCGGTGCGATCGGGAATAGATACCAAAATTCTGGCTTCATACGTTTTAATAAAAGTACCGCTCCGATAAAAATTAGCGCAATCAAAAGTGCATTGAAGTCGAAATAGGCTCGATACTGCGCAAAATTATTTTTAACTACAAACGAAGTTGCCCACATAACAATTCCGGTTACGGGCGGATATTCGACAGCGTTTGTCGCACTTGCGTATGGCCAGGTGTGATTGATCATTCCACGGTCAACCAGAAGCGCTGGAAGGTCGGAATAACAAGCGTGCACATAGACATCTGGAGTACCCCAACCAAAATTACGGCAGTGATCAAATTTTACAAAAGAAAGTAAGGCGGCAAGTACTGCCAGAACTATTGCGCTCTTGGTTAGGAGCTTCACGCTTACTTCTTTTTAACAGGCGTTGGCGAAGGAGTTGGCTTCTTCGTCGGTTTAGTAGGAGTCGGTGTTGGAGTAATAGCTAAGGCTGGGTCAAGTGTTGGGATTGCAGTTGTATAAGAAGTTGGATCAGTGCCGCCAATGTTTGCTGGCGCTGGGAAAGGTACTACTGGTTGATCTTTTAGAATCGATTTGGTGTAACTGTTCCAAATTCGAGCCGGGAAGGATCCACCGGTAACGGCGTTTAAGCCACCAATTCCATTTAGTGATTGCGTCGCATCATCTCTAAAGAAGGCGACCGAAGTTGCAAACTGTGGGGTGTAACCATTGAACCAAGCAGAAGCGTTATCGGTTGTGGTTCCAGTTTTACCCGCCGTCGGTTGTTTAATACCAACACTTGCAGCGGCGCCAGTTCCATACTTCGTAACTTGTTGCAGCGCATAAGTTAAGTCAGCCATTACATCTGGTTGGAATACTTGCGATGCTTGAATTTGTCCCTGATATAGCACGCCCTTGTTAGGACCAAGTACTTCATTAACAATAAATGGTTTGGCATAAGTGCCATTTGCTGCAAATGTTGCATAAGCGGAGGCAACATCGATTACGTGTGGGCTTGCAACACCAAGTGTCACTGAAGGAGTAGGCATCATGGCTACCGTCGTTGGAATTCCAGCGCGCCTTGCGACATCAATTACCTTATCGGGCCCAACTTTAATTCCAAGTGGAACAAATATTGTATTAACTGAATGAGCTGTTGCAGTTAACAGATTTATGTCATCAAATTGTTCATTGCCATAATTAAATACTGGATATGGCTTGCCGACGTCATCAAATACTTTTGGTGAGCCGCCGTTCCAAACTGAAGTCAGTGGTAGGCCTTGCTCTAGCGCAGCTACAAGGGCAAAGGGTTTAAAGGTCGAACCAGCCTGTGCTATTCCTTGTGTAGCACTATTTAATTGGCTAACTAAGTAATCCCGGCCGCCATACATGGCGACAATTTCACCTGTGCCCGGTCTGATCGAAACTAATCCAATCCGTAGGTTATCTGGGGCGCCCTTTGGAGTTCCCTTATCTACCGCAGCGATTGCAGCTTCTTGATTTACCTTTTCAAGAGTTGTTCTAATTACATAGCCACCTGTTTGTAATTGACTTTCGGTGAATCCTAATTTAGCTAGTTCGTGTACAACCCAAGAAATTACATAACCTTTAGGTCCAGCCAATGCGCCAGAAGTTACTTTAGGGCGAACGGTTGGAAATTTTGCTTTTGCCGCGTTCTCTTTCGATAACCACTTAGCTGTGACCATTCCGTTAATCACATATTGCCAACGATCTTTCAATCGCTGCAAACTTGCCGCGCTGTAAGAAGGATCGTAATAACCTGGCGAGCGCAAAATACTTGCTAATACCGCGGCTTGTGAGACGTTGAGTTGATCGACTGTTCGGCCAAAATAAACCTCTGAAGCAGTTTCAATTCCATAAGAACCACGTCCGAAATAAATGGTGTTCAAATAATTTTCGAGAATTTGATCTTTCGACATCTGGTTTTGCAACTTGAGTGAAATAACAAGTTCTTTAACTTTTCTCGTGATTGTGCGCTCTGGTGATAAGAAGGCGGTTTTTGCGTATTGCTGTGTGATAGTTGATCCGCCTTGGAGTGAACCACCTTTTAGATTATTAAATAAGGCGCGCGCGATGCCAAGCGGGCTAACAACGCTTTCAGAATAGAAGTTGCGATCTTCTGCCGCCATTACTGCATGGCGAACATTCAATGGGATATTTGCAAGTGGAACAATTCTGCGATTTTCAGAACCTAAACGACCCGCTTCGCTGCCATCCGCATATTGAATGATTGTTGATTGGCTATTTACAAAGGAATTTGGGTCCGGGATGCTGACGGTAAAATATGCATAAGCAAAACCCAGAACGAAAACAATGAAGCCAATACCAGCGCCAAATACCGCAATGCGAATCAAATTGGTACGAGTAC
>CAIMMQ010000137.1 GCA_903842675.1 uncultured Actinomycetes bacterium | reverse complement strand
TTGGATTAATTCTGGAACATTAAGTAGATCATCAACAACGAAAGTTGGTTCCGCTAAGTCTGATGCAGTTGGCTCTGGATTTGCTTCCCCGCGACGGACCCAGATTGTTTTAAAGCCAAGTTTCTTCGCCGGCAAGACATCAGTGTCGATTCGATTTCCAATGTGAATAGTTTCGCTGGCGCTTACGCCAAGTCCTTCGAGCGCAAGTTCAAATATCTTTGGGTCGGGTTTCTCCACGCCGACAAGGGCAGAAATTCCGGCGAACTTTATAAAGTTAAAGATGCCATCGCGCTTTAGTGATTCAACAACACTTGGTGGTTGATTTGCCACTAAACCAATTTTCAAACCGCGATCAGAGAGTTTCGCAATAGTGTTTAGCGCTTCTGGATAAAGATCAGCTTCGGTAAAGACCCAGAGCTTTGTGGCCGCTGCCATAAGTTCACTCTTCTTCTCGAGATTTCCAAAAAATTCAACGCATAGCTTGCTGCGGAGTGATCCCGTCTGTGATTTCAAGTGATCGTCATAAACCTGATTAAATCGGGCAACCTCTACGTCAGCGCCAAGTTCAATTAACGCTTGAAAAATTGCTTTCTTAAATACGTCATCCAAGTAGATGACGCCACCAATGTCAAAGGTTGCTGCTTTAACTGCCACTACTTGGTCTTATCTGCAACCAAATCGGCACGACGCTTAACTTCATCTGGTCGGAATGCAATCTTTTCCGCCATGTCATCTGGCACAAATGAAATTCCGCCGGCCGAAAGCGCACCGATACGAACGCGAGCGGCTTTAACAGCCATCTTTGTCGTGGCGAAAGCTTCATCGCTGCCAGTACCGAAAGTGCAGAGACCGTGATTACCTAGGATTATTTGACCAGGATTTCTGCCATACCTATTTATATAGTCTTTAACGCCGTTATAAACGCCCAGGCCAAGTTCTAGTCCAGGCTCGGCGAATTTAAGAAAGAGCGGTACTGGTCCACACAAAACTGTTTCATCAGGGAAAACCGAAGCTTTGTAATGCTCTGCGGCCTTTGTGCTGGAAGCAAGTGCAACAACTGGTGTTGGGTGGCTGTGAAGTGACCAGGTTGATTCCATTAAATGAAATGCAACAACATGTACAAGAGTTTCAATACTTGCCTTACGAATTTTGCCATCTGGAGTTTCACCGGCATGCAGCACTTTATTCAACTGATCAGTGAGTGCTTGAGTGCTTCCTTGTTTTTCAGCGGCTTCAAGAATTTCAACACAAGGATCTAGATCTAGCCAAACCCAATCTTCCAACTGTGACTTTCCCATTACTACGCCACTTGCTTTAACTAAAAACTTTCGCTTTTGCGCGTTATATGCCGCAACATTTCCCTCAGCAAGGATTGTTAAATCTTCGAATGGATCACCAGTTTTATGTGCCAATTCATTTAGCTCTTTAGCCAGTTTGCTCATCGCAACTCCATTCGTGAGATTTTCTGATATCGCTCGCGTAACTCTGACAACTTTAATACCTGTTGCGGGGCAAAGGAATGGAGTTTTAGGTCACTCTTACGGATTAA
>CAIMMQ010000136.1 GCA_903842675.1 uncultured Actinomycetes bacterium | reverse complement strand
GCCGGAATGGGACTTGTTATGAAAGTTATTTCACCAAAGATTGCCGGCAAAGCCGATGGTGGAACTGTTTCAGGATTAGTTAAAGCCGCCCTATCTGGAGGAAATTAAATGCCAAATTATGAATATGTAACCGTTCCACTTCTCTCGCACGCAACAAAACAAATTTTAGATACTTGGGGTTCTGAAGGTTGGGAACTTGTTCAAGTTATCCCGGCGCCTGGTACCGGAGAACAACTTGTTGCATATATGAAGCGTGAGGCAAAGTAATGAGCGTTCGTGAAAAAATTAAGTCACTCGGTCTTGAAATTCCAGTCGCGACAAAACCAATTGCTGCTTATGTTCCAGCCGTCAAAACTGGAAAATTAGTTTTTACCGCTGGCCAACTCCCACTTGTTGACGGAAAGATTTTGTTTCCTGGCAAGGTTGATGGTGGCGTAACTCCTGAGCAAGCAAAGAGCGCCGCGCAAGTCTGCGCCCTAAATGCCATGGCTGCACTCAACCTGGTCGATGATGTCGACAACGTAAAGCGAATTGTAAAAATTACCTGTTTCGTAAATGGTGTCTCTGGTTTTATCAATGCACCTTTTGTCGCGAATGGTGCTTCGGAATTATTTATTGAGATCTGGGGCGAAGAATTTGGAAAGCACGCTCGTACCGCAATTGGAGTAGCCGAGCTTCCGCTCGATGCACCGGTTGAGGTCGAAGTTATTTTCGAACTAAATTAGAACTTAATTAAATTACTTGCCGCGCTTTGATAGTCGCTCGTAATCGAGGACTACAACTGCGCGAGGTTCAAGTCGAACCCAGCTTCGGGCCGCAAAATCAGCCAAGGCTTTATTAACTGTTTCGCGCGATGCGCCAACAAGTTGGGCGAGTTCTTCCTGAGTTAAATCATGGTTTACATGCAAGCCATCATCTTTTTGAACTCCGAAACGCGAACCGAGATCCATAAGAGCTTTTGCAACTCGACCTGGAACATCTGAGAAAACTAAGTCAGCGAGGACTTCATTTGTTCGGCGCAAGCGTTGGGCCAGGCGAGCAAGAAGTTCGAGTGAAACTTGTGGATGCTGAGTTACAAGTCCGATGACTTGATCGTGCGCAAGTGCGAGAACTCGGGCATCAGTTACTGCTGTTGCAGTGGCAGTCCGCGGACCCGGATCAAATAGTGAAAGTTCGCCAAACATGTCGCCCGGTCCAAGAATTGAAAGTAAGTTTTCGCGGCCATCCATCGAAGAAGTTCCAAGTTTGAGTTTTCCTTCGACCACTACAAAAAGACGATCACCAGCATCGCCCTCTTTAAAAAGGGTATTACCTTTGGGAACTTTGACCATTGTCATAGATGCGCGCAGTGTCGCGGCGGACTCGTCATCAAGTGCGCTAAAAAGTGGTGCGGTACGAACAACTGCTTCGTCGCTTGCCTCTTTAGTATTGGCCACGTGCTGAGGATACTGCCAATAGCAGGCCGAACTCCAATCGAGATAATCTGAGCGCTGTGATGGCAACCGAACGCATGAAAGCGGCTGCGATGTATCGCGTCCTCACAAAGAACTACCCCAATGTTCGGTGCGAATTAGATTTCAAAACCCCATACCAACTACTCGTTGCAACAGTGCTCTCCGCGCAATGTACGGATAAACGGGTAAACCAAGTTACGCCAAAGTTGTTTGCTAAATATGGAACTCCAAAAAAGATGGCCGGCGCAAACGTTTTAGATATAGAAACGCTAATTCATTCAACCGGTTTCTTTCGGGGCAAAGCAAAAAATATTAAATCACTCTCGATGGCGATCATGGATGAATTTGGCGGTGTAGTTCCAGAGACTCAAGATGAATTGGTAACACTTGCTGGCGTTGGACGAAAGACCGCGAATGTAGTTCTTGGTCACGCCTTTGGAATTCCTGGCATAACTGTTGATACGCACTTGGGCAGGTTGAGTCGACGATTTGGCTGGACTAAAGAAACTGATCCAGTAAAAGTTGAATTTGCTGTCATGAAACTAATTCCAGAAAAAGAGTGGACCAATCTCTCGCAACGCATGATCTGGCATGGCCGCCGTATCTGTCATAGTCGCAAACCAGCGTGCGGCGCCTGCCCGCTTGCAAAGCTATGTCCGTCATTTGGCATCGGAGAAACCGATAAAGTTAAAGCCATGGCGTTATTAAAGAGCGATGCGGATTTTCGATGAAGAGAAAAATACTTTTAATCGCGATCTCGCTGACCTCCTTAACACTTTCACCAGTTCATGCCGCAACTGGAAAAGTGGTTTCTTGTTCTGCAATAACCACTGGTCCAACAAATATTTCACCGAAGAAGACCACCTCACTTCAATGTCTAGATGGTGGACCGGCCGTGACGTTAGAAACAATTAAGGGGCCGGCAATTATTAATGTCTGGGGTTCTTGGTGTGGTCCGTGTCGCCAAGAGCTGCCACATTTTCGGGCCCTTGCCGCAACTGGAAAAGTAAAAATTATTGGAATTGATGTCGAAGAACGAGATATGGCCGCTGGTCGAAAATTTGTGATTGCCCAAGGGATGAGTTGGCCCAATTTATTTGATAAAGATGGTCGCACCAAAAGTGCATTCGGAATGGGAGTTCCGGTAACTTGGTTTCTAAATTCAAAAAGTGTGGTTGTTTACCGTCAAATCGGGATCATCAATAGCGACAAACTTTTATTTGATGAAGTTAATAAATATTTAGGGATAAAAGTTTGAGTACTCACATAGTCGATCTAGTTCTTGTTATTGCAGCTCTAGTTTCGATATTCCGAGGCTTGCGTGCTGGTTTCATCGCATCTGTTCTGGCGCTGATCGGCTTTGCTGGCGGCGGCCTACTTGGTTTGGTGGTCGGCTTAAAGTATTTAAATGACTGGACTAATGTTTTTGGAAAGTTTGCTGCGCTGCTCGTTGCGATTTCAATTGGATCATCAGTCGGAGAATGGTTACTAAAGAAATTCGCCAAGTTCTTTCACAAGAAGATGCTC
>CAIMMQ010000135.1 GCA_903842675.1 uncultured Actinomycetes bacterium | reverse complement strand
GTGCAAATTAATGCTGCCGGAGATCTTTCATTAGCTGGTGGAAATATTGTGGATGAAGAATTAATCCCTTGGAAGATTGGGATTAGGCATCCAGAGCAAGCCCACACGATTGTGAAGATGATTGAAATTTATGATGGCGCAATTGCAACATCTGGAACATATGAACGTGGGGCCCACATTCGAGATCCGCATACTGGCTTGATTGCAATAGGTGCGCGAAGTGCAACAGTCATTGGTCCTGACGGTGGATTGGCTGATGCCCTTGCTACGGCCCTTATTGTTGCTGGGCGCGATGGCGCGGGGTGGTTTGGGCAGGATGAATTAAAGGCCTATAGCGCCTGGGTTATTGATCGTAATGAGGATGAAGTCTGGTCGATTGGGCCGTATTCACAGTAACTGTTCAGGTAAAACTAGTTATTTTATCCGTAATCGAATCTAAGGTTTGCTCATGATCAAATCGCGAATCCGAATCATCTCAATAAATTTAGTCCTACTACTTGTTGTTGCGGCAGTCGGATGGTGGGGTTGGTCGGCGCTTCATCCAGCACCAGCCAAGGTAACAACGACAACGACAGTGGCGCAGATGGGCGATGTAACTTCCTCGGTCTCAGCAAGTGGAACGGTAATTAGTCCGGGCGATGTTGGAGTTTCCCCAACTGTCAACGGTTTACTTACTGCAATTCATGTAAGGGTTGGTCAGCGGGTTGCCGCCGGAGATGTAATGGCAGAACTAGATCACACTGCACTAAAGAACACATTAAACAGCGCAAGTGCATCATTAAAAACAATTCAAATTCAATTAAGTCAATCCGCAGCGGCCGTTCAAACTGCAAAAGATAATGCTGCGGCCAATGCGATTACTTACAAAGCTGCAGTAGATGAGGCAAATCAAGCTGTCAGTGATGCGGCAGCGAATTCATCAGCAAACAAGGTGACATATCAGGCTACGGTTGATGCAGCGCAATTGACGGTAAATAATGCACAGATAACAAACGATAATTATTACAACACTTGGTCTTACTACGGCTTCACGATGGATTACTGCAAGGCTTTGAATTTAGCTGGCGTAAATACAACAACCGTAACTGATGCGTTCTCGCATTGCACAACTATCTTGTCCAATGCCGCGGCTCTGACCAGTGCAAAAGCTGCGCTTGTTTCGGCACAAAATGCCCTAGCAAATAGCGTGCTCAAGGATTACCAAGCAAATAACACTCTTTCAGTTGCTTATAACGACGCCTTGGCCGCACAAAAGGCAGGGCTTGCAAAGGATCAACTTGCAATCGCAACTGCGCAACAAAATTACGATATTGCTAAAGCCCAACAAGGTGTGAATGTTGATAATCCATCTGTTGTTGATTTCCAAGTTGCGCAGGCAGCCTTGGAATTAGCGCAAAAGAATTATGATGCAAGCTTTATTAGGGCTCCGGTATCGGGCACGGTTGCCTCGATTTCAGCTTCGGTGGGAATGAACGCACCTACCGCTTCCTCCTCCACGGTTGGCGCTGTGTCTGGATTCATTGTTTTGACTGATGTTTCATCGCTTCAAGTATCAGCCGGCTTCTCCGAGTCTGATGCTGCGAAGTTAGTTGTGGGCCAAGATGTGACTTATTCATTTGCTGCCCTGCCTAATCTGGTTGCGACTGGAAAATTGTTATCGATCGATCTGTTGCCTACGACAACATCAGGTGCGACTTCTTATAAGGCAACCTTTGCTATTTCTGAAAAAGTTCCTAACTTGAAGCCAGGCATGACTGCAACAGCGACTGTGACAACGGGGGCTGCCATGAATGTTCTGCAAGTTGCTTCGCAAGCGGTAACAATTCGCGGAAGCGGTGCCAGCGTTAATGTAATTACAACGGTGGCTGGCAAGGATGTAATTACACGGACGCCAGTTGTTGTTGGTCTCCAAGGTGATTCAGCAGATCAAATTATTTCTGGCATCAAACCAGGAACCAAAGTTGTTCTTCGTTCCGTGAGTGCATCAGTTGGCACTAATGGATTCCCATCAGTTGGAATTCCTGGTGGACTTGGTGCTGCAGGCCTTGCCGGCGCAGCTGGTGGCGGTGGCGGTGCACGTGGTGGCAGAAATGGTGGCTAATGACCGACGCGGTTATTGAAGTCAAAGATGCTGTAAAGCAATATGGCGTTGGGGATTCTTCAATCTTTGCACTTGATGGTGTGAGTTTGCGGATTATGCCCGGCGAATATGTCGCAATCATGGGGCCTTCTGGTTCTGGTAAATCCACATTGATGAACATCTTGGGCGCACTCGACAACATGACATCGGGAACTTACACCTTGGATGGAATTGAAATTAGTTCGATGGATGAAAATGCGTTATCGGTTGTGCGTGGCCGCAAGATTGGTTTTATTTTTCAGTCATTTAATTTAATACCGCGCACTGCGGCGCTTGCGAATGTTGAACTTCCATTGGCCTATCAAGGCATCAAGGGAAGTGAGCGCAAAATGCGCGCGCTAAAGGCACTTGAGGTTGTCGGGCTTTCTGATCGGGTAAATCACGAGCCGACCGAGCTTTCTGGCGGTCAACAACAGCGCGTAGCAGTGGCCAGGGCCCTTGCGACGCGACCTTCATTGTTATTGGCTGATGAACCAACTGGCGCCCTTGATTCGAAGGCAACCCATGATCTTTTGGATTTGTTTCAGCAAATAAATGAAGCGGGTCGCACGGTTGTTGTAATTACTCACGAAGCCGATGTTGCCGAGCGAGCAAAGCGGGTAATTCGAATGCGCGATGGCAAGATCGTAAGCGATGAATTAAATGCTGGGCGGGTTGCATGAATCTTCTAGAGATTATTCGCTTTGCCTTTCGTGGCCTTTCAATAAATCGAATGCGAACAGCGTTGACGACGCTGGGCATAATGATCGGTGTTATGTCAGTAATTATTTTGATCGCAGTTGGAAATGGTTCATCAAAGGCTGTGCAATCATCGCTAGATCGACTCGGTACGAATTCAATTCAAGTTCGTTCGGGCGGTGGATTCTTTGGCGGTGGTGGCTTCCAAAGCGCACGATCTAGAGGTCGGACCAGCACATCAAAACCGTTAACAATTCTTGATACCGTCGCGTTGGTTGATAAGAACAACGCACCAGATATTAAACAGGCGGCGCCAATTGCGAATGCGCAAGCAACTTGCGTAAATGGCACATCGACTTCAACCCCGGCAACTTTCTCAGGCACTTGGCCGTCTTACTTTGAAGCAGCGAATTCGCAGATCGCAAAGGGAACTTACTTTACAAACGATGATGTGACGCAAGGCAGGCGGGTTGCCGTCATTGGAAATACAACTGCGACCGAATTATTTGGCTCTGATAATCCAATTGGGCAGACGGTTCGATGCGCAGGAATTCCATTCACAATTATTGGAACGACCGTGGTTAAAGGTTCGAATGGCTTCCAAGATGGCGACAGCTTGTTCTTGGCACCAATTACTGCAGTACAAAATTCAATTACTGGATATGTTCCGCTCTCATCAATCATTGTTGAAGCAAATAATTCCAAGGTAACTGATGCGGCTCAGGCCGAGATCACAACGATTTTAAATACTCGCCATGGCATAAAGGGCTCGGCAAGTGCGGATTATCAATTGTTTAATCAAGCTTCACTGCTTACAACCTCGGCATCGAGCAGCAAGGTATTCACGGTGCTTCTAGGCGCTGTTGCCGGTATTTCATTGCTAGTTGGCGGCATCGGAATCACAAACATTATGTTGGTGACTGTTATCGAGCGAACTCGTGAAATCGGAATTAGAAAAGCAATCGGCGCACCAAAGCGAATTATCTTGGCGCAATTCTTAATTGAGGCAACCATACTTTCTTTAGTAGGTGGTGCCATGGGCGTCTTGGGCGGCTTTATTGGATCGCACTTCACGATTGTCGGAACTAAACCGGTGATCGTCCCCGCATCAGTATTTCTAGCATTCGGAGTCAGCATCTTGATCGGTGTTTTCTTCGGCAGCTATCCAGCATCAAGAGCAGCATCACTACGACCAATCGAGGCGCTACGTCATGAATAACGAAAACAACAACGAGTTCGATTTATTCGCACCACCAGTTGATGACCACTTGAAAGAAGAACTTGCCAAGGGTCAACATCAGTGGACGAACAAATACACCAAAGTTCTTGCTGGAGCGGCGCTTGTTGTGACGTTGTTATCTGCTGGTGCTTGGTATGGCCATCACAGCGCAGTATCTGCAACAACAAATAACATTGCTGGTTTACGTAGTGCATTTGGCGGTGGCGGATTTGGCGGTGGCGCTGGTGCCAGCGGTGCAGCAAGTGCAGCACCTGGTGGTTTTGCTGGCGGTGGCGGTGGATTCGGTGGAGTTCGAATTACCGGAAAGATTTCTAAAGTTTCTGGTGCAACTGTCACGGTGATACTTGATGATCCAACACAAGGTGCATCACTTAAAGCTGGCGATACTGCGCGAGTAACTGATACTGCAGGATTTGGTGGCGCAGTTTCTGGTGCACCCGGTGCGGCAAGTGGAACACCACAAGTTGGCGGTGCACCCGCCGCAACAGGTCGAACACGAAGCAGTGGATCACCAAGTACTAAAGCACCAACAACAGGCGGCGCCGTTCCAAGTGGACGCCCTGCAGTTGCGGGTGGTGGCGCACCAGGTGGTGGCGGTGGCGGCGCAGGTCGCGGTGCGTTTAATAATCCAGCATTTACAGATTGCATGACTAAAGAGGGTGTAACTCTTGCTCCGGGAACAAGACCAGATCGCACTGATCCAAAGGTTGCAGCAGCGCTACAGAAGTGTTTTGCAACTCTTGGTGGCGGATTCGGTGGCGGCCCAGGTGGGGGTGGAACCAGTGGTGGAACGGGTGGCACTGGTGGATAGGATCGGGGCATGGCTGAAGGCGATGATCGTATAAATGGAATTACTGGTGGATTCAAAAGCGTAGATCTAGCGCGCGATGAAGAAATCCTGGCACTTGAATCATTCGATGTTGCAGAGGCGCTTGAAATTGGCGAGATCGCCTACGAGTTAGCAACCTCAAAGAAATTAAGTTGTGCAATCGAAGTTCGCATTGGAACTTGGACGGTATTTCACGTCTCACTTCCAGGTACCAGCACCGATAACGATTGGTGGATGGGACGCAAGGCTCGCGTTGTATTAAAGACTGGGCACTCTTCAATGTTCGAGCGCGTGCAGTCGGAAGAACAGGGTTTTGATTGGTTTACCAAGCACGGTGTCAAAGAAGAAGAGTATGCAATTCACGGTGGCGGCCTGCCAATAAATGTAAAAGGCAAAGGCTTGGCCGGAATCTTGCTAATAAGTGGTCTGCCACAAATTGCCGATCACTTGCTCGGAATTGAAACACTTACTGAATATCTTGCCCGTAAAGGTGAGGTCGCTTGAGTAAAGAGATTTGGGTTTGTGGTGAGGCGCTAATTGATTTAATTCCACGCGGCGAACAAAAGGTAGCAATTGTTGGTGGTGGTCCAGCAAATACTGCAAAGGCGCTTGCTCGATTAGGTTTTGATTCTTATTTTATTGATGGAATTTCCACCGATAGTTTCGGCGGAATGATTAAAGATCAACTGTTGCACGATGGCGTGAATCTTAAGTACGCCCACTATTCAGATAAGCAAACTTGCACCGCAGATGTTTCACTCGATAAAGCCGGCGTTGCTTCATATGTTTTCACAATCGATGGCACCGCAACTTTTGATTTCACAAATGATTGGTTGCCGGATCCGGCGCAGATCAAGCCAGTGGTACTGCAGATCGGAACACTTGCAACGATTGTGCAACCAGCAGCAGATATCTTGCTTGAATGGGCCAAGCGCGTAGCAAAGGTTGCACCAATAGTCTTCGATCCAAATGTGCGCTCCTCTGTTTTGCCAGATCGCCCTAAGTATCAAGAGGCGATCGCAAAGTGGGCCGCTATCTCTGAGGTAATTAAGGTTTCGGAAGATGATCTCGCTTGGTTATACCCAGAGCAAGATCAGATTGCGATCGCTGAAGAGTGGATTAAAGGCGGATCAACTTTGGTAATTATTACTAAGGGAAGCTACGGAATTATCGGAGTCACAAAAGATGATGTGGTTTCCGTTCCGGGCGTAAAGATTGAAGTTGTAGATACCGTCGGCGCCGGTGACACTGTTGGTGCGATTGTGGTCGAAGCGATTGTGGAACGCGGGTTAAAGGTAATTACTGGCGATGTGTTGCGCGAAGTTTTGGTGCGTGCGACAAAGGCAGCAGCAGTAACTTGTTCAAGAGCTGGGGCAAATCCGCCTACTCGCGCTGAAATCGTGGGATAGGTTAAGGCAATGCAGAACATCGATGGTTCAGAGATATCGGTCGGAATTGATTTAGATCAAGGTGCGCGTATTGCATCCCTGCAATGGCGCGATCTGCAATTTGTAGTTCCCTTCCGTGGCACACCACTTTCTTGGGGTTGGTATTCAATGGCGCCTTGGGCCGGTCGTGTTCGTGATGGTTTGATGACAGATGGAAAAGGAGTTGAACATACTTTGCCGACAAATTGGTTGCCACCACATGCGATTCACGGATACGGATTTGTTTCATCATGGGAGGAGACCGGTTCTGGTCGCGCGCGTTTGGAATTGCCTGCGCCATATAACAACGCGGTCGTTACCCAAACAATTGAAGTTTTAGATGATGCAGTTCGTTGGATTTTGGAATATGAAGCTAATGGTTGCGAAATGCCAGCCTGGCTTGGATTTCATCCTTGGTTTCCGCGCGAACTGGCACGAGGTGGGGAAGCAGTTGTTAACTTCAACGCAGCAAAGATGTTTGAACGCAGCGAAGAAGATGGCCTACCAACTGGAAAATTAATTAAACCAAAGGCCGAACCTTGGGATGATGCGTTTACCGAAGTTATCGGAACGCCTTCAGTTGTTTGGGAAGGTGCTGCGCGTTTAGATATTGAATCTGATGCGCCGTATTGGGTTGTTTATACCGAGGATCCAGAAGGTGTCTGTGTCGAACCCGAAACTGCGCCACCTGATGCCCAAAACCTAGGAATTGCCGGCGATCATTATCTTGAGGCGTTATTTACTTTCTCGGAGGATTAAAATTAAAGTTATAGACCGCGCACATTTAAAGAAGCTAAATGCGATTGAAGAAGCGCGTTTTCTAAAGTTGCATCCAAAATCCGGGGAACTTTTTGCAAAGGCAAAAGAGGTAATGCCTGGCGGTGTTCCGATGTCGTGGATGGCGAAGTGGCCCGGTGCTTATCCAATATTTGTAGAGAGTGCGAACGGCGCACACTTTAGAGATGTTGATGGCATTGAATATATTGATTTCTGTCTGGGTGACACTGGTTCGATGACCGGACATTCGCCAAAGGCTACAGTGGATGCGATTACCGAGCAGATGAAGCACGGCTTTACTTCAATGCTGCCGACCCAAGATGCGGTTATTGTTTCAAATGAATTGGCGCGCAGATTTGGTTTACCACTGTGGCAATTCACGGTGACTGCGACGGATGCAAACCGTCACACAATACGTTATTCGCGTCTGATAACCGGTAAGTCAAAGATCATTGTGATCGACAAGTGTTATCACGGCAGCGTAGATGAAACTTTTGCAACACTTGATAAGGATGGCAATACGGTAAAGCGTGAAGGAAATCTCGGCGCACCGGTGCCACTCGATGAAACAACTCGAGTTGTGGAATTTAATGATTTAGCTGGCATGGAGGCCGCGCTTGCCAAGAATGACGTCGCAGCAATCCTGATGGAGCCTGCGATGACAAATGTTGGAATTGTTCTGCCAGATGATGGATATTTGAAAGCTGTTGGCGATCTTGCCAAGAAATATGGCGCGGTCTGGATCATCGATGAAACACATACGATCTCGGTCGGCCCGGGTGGAATGACGGCGCTTCATGGATTAAAGCCAGATATTTTGACGATTGGTAAAGCGATTGCAGGTGGAATTCCAACCGGAACATTTGGAATGACTCGCGAGATAGCGGCGCAGATTGCGGATAAAACATCGCGCGAAATTATTGATACTGGTGGAATCGGCAGTACCTTGGCCGGAAACTCAATGAGTTTGGCGGCAATGCGCGCAACACTTACAAAAGTTTTAACCGATGAAGCATTTGCCAAAATGGTGCCACTTGGAAATCTTTGGTGTGATGGTGTTGAGGCGGCAATTAAAGAATTTGAATTGCCTTGGTACTGCTCGCGACTTGGTGCGCGAGGGGAATATTTATTCCAGGCAACTGCGCCAAAGACGGGCAAAGAAGCG
>CAIMMQ010000134.1 GCA_903842675.1 uncultured Actinomycetes bacterium | reverse complement strand
ATTGAAGATGATTTTGGAAGAGCAGGTAGTTAAACACTAAACATTTAATGTAACATTCCGCATCTTAAGGTTTCTTAAGGATCGTTGGCTCAGCGGTAGAGCACCACATTGACATTGTGGGGGTCACTGGTTCGATCCCAGTACGGTCCACCAAAGCATAAGTGACAATTTGGATCGCGTGCGAAGGCGAAAGTCTCAACTTCCTTTTTCCCGTTAAGCCTGCAGCTATCTCGCTTATGAGTGCCTGGTCACTATCTATTACTAACCTTCTGTGAGATTATAAAAATCTACATAAGGAGCACTATGGGCTACGCATCCAAAGCTCGCAAAGAATTCGCGAAAGAACAAGAATTAGAAAAATTGCGAGCTAGGAAAAATCAACAAGATGCTCGAAAGGCAGAAGCAGATAAGCAAGCGAACGCAAGGTGGGAATCACTAACCCAAGAAGAACGTGAAGCTCTAACTCTGCAGATGGAAAAAAGTGCAAAACGTAAGAAATTTACTAAGGTTGCAATTGTTTTGGTAATAATTGCCCTAGGCATTATCGGGTCTAAACAATCACAGACTACGAGTTCTCAATCCCCTGCCGCTTCTACGAGATCATCTATTGACATAATGACCCAAAAAAGTTGTGAAGACTTTACGGCTGCATCAAGTGGGATTAGCAAGGGAATTACAACTGGATCCGAAGCGAGGAAGCAAATTCAGTCTGTTTACAACAACGCTCAATACTCTACTGATGCGGATATTGTGGCGGCAGCTACCGAGATGTTAGCGGCGATTACGAGTGCCCAAGACACCAACGACTACTCCGCATTTATGACCGCTGCGGTTACATTTGGTAACACGTGCATCGCCCACGCTGGATAGAGATCTTTTACCAACAGTAGCGACATCCCTGACCCGTAATACCTGTTGCTTGTGTTGCTTTTTGTAGTCGCGCCCTGTTAACTTCCATGAGATTACTAATTCGTCCTGACCAGCAAAAACGTTAGTTAGAGTTCCGCAATTATTTGATCAGCATGATCAACCGGATGTTTGGAATAAACCGTAATCCAACGCTCTAAAGTGAATTCGCCTGCTTCCGAATGTGTGCAGGAGTTGGCAAGTTGATCTTGCGTAACGCGTTTTAAAATATCAGCAGATGCGCTGCGAACCGCGGCAGTAACCGCCAGCGAATTTTCTATCGGCAGAACGCGGTACCCAAGTGTTTGGTTCTCGCCCCAACCGCCTTCGTCATAGCCAGAAATTTCAGTGCCAGGTTCAGCAATTAGTCGACGTAATCTGGCGTAAGACTGAGCCTCGCTGTCCGCAACATGATGGATTATCTGGCGAGGAGTCCAACCGCCAGTCTTTGATTTATCCAAATCATCGACCGACAGTTTTCCTACAACAGCCAAAAAGTGTTCCGTTCCGCTTATATAAGCGGTAACCATTTCATCAAGGTTCATCCTGTAAAACTATCAGGCAAGTTACTCGGACTCAACCAACGATTCTTTTCCGACGTTGATCATAAGTGCCGAAACAATGGCGCAAGTAAAGAGGAATGCCCCGCCCCACTTGAACGTAGTAGTGAAGCCATGAACCTGCGCGTAAACACCGACTTGATTTCCAAGGGTTGTGTGACCCTTTACGAATGCGGCAGCAGATGAAATAGCGATGGTATTTAGAAGAGCTGCACCGAGTGAGCCACCGATTTGTTGGCTGGTATTGATCATCGCGCTAGCAACGCCGGCGTCATGTTCACCGGCGCCATGAAGGCCGGTACTCGCGTTCGGGATGAAGTAGAGCGCGCAACCAAAACTCATGATGATCATTGGAATCAAAAGATGAGATGTGTAACCAGAAGTTGGCGTGATCCGCGAGAAGAGCAAGATTCCAACTGTTGCCAGAAGCATTCCGACAACCATTAATGGACGTGGTCCAATTTTTGGCAGAAGTTGTGAAGCAACACCTGCACCGATGATGATTCCCACAGTAAATGGCAAGAAAGCAAAGCCAGCACGAAGCGGTGAATAATGTAGGAAACCTTGCATATAAATACTTAGGAATAAGAACATTGCGAAGAGACCAATTCCGACAAGAAGTGATCCGATGTATGAACCAGCCCGGTTTCGTTCAGTTAGTACCCGAAGTGGAAGCAATGGATTCTTAACCTTGGCTTCAATTGCGAAGAATGCGACAAGTAATATTCCGGCAATTATGAAATAGGAATATGTGTGAACGTTCGCCCAACCATTGCTGGCTGCCTGACTGAAGCCATAAACAAGACTTACCAGACCTAGAGTTACAGTTACGGCACCAGGGATGTCGTACTTGTTATCACCCTTTGCTTTGGATTCATGCAAAAATGGAAAAGCCATAGCAACTGCAAGAAGGGCAATCGGTGCGTTAACAAATAAGCACCAGCGCCAGTTTGCGTATTGGGTTAGTAACCCGCCAACGATCAAACCGATAGCGGCTCCGCCACCGCTGATTCCACCGTAAACGCCGAAGGCACGTGCGCGCTCTTTTGGAACCGTGAAGGTGACATTGATCAAGGAAAGTGAGGCCGGGGCAAGGAGTGCACCAAATGCACCTTGAAGTCCGCGCATTGCAAATAGTTCACCCTGATTTGTTGCGAAGCCACCGATAGCAGAGGCAGCGGCAAATCCAAGTAAACCAATTATGAAAATCTTCTTGCGCCCAACATAGTCTGCGATACGACCACCTAGGAGAAGCAAGCTGCCAAAAGCGAGTGAGTAAGCAGTGACTACCCACTGGCGATTCGCATTAGAGATATGAAGAGCCTTTTGTGCGCTTGGAAGAGCAAGATTGATAATCGAGGCATCCAGAACAATCATTAATGAAGCAATTGCAATAACGGCTAGCGCGCGCCAGCGATTTGGATCTAGGCCATCTTCAAGTTCTATTTTTGCAGTTGCTTTGGACACAGCTCTCCTAAGTAAGAATTATTTGGGTATGTCGGAATTCTTTCACAACACCAAAGCAAAATCCCCTTGAAAATGATGAACGTGAAGTGAACTACCCCATAGAACTAGCAATTACCGCGAAGTTCTCAGCCAATGTCGCCACCTTGCCGTAGCGTTCTTGTATGGCCAATTCATTCAATTCTCCCCCTGCTGATAATTGGCAACCTGGATTTGAATCCATCGGCTTGGCCTTGCACGAAGCAACTTTCGTAGTGGTTGATTTAGAGACCACCGGCGCCTCGCCCAAAGATGGCAGCGGAATTACTGAAATTGGAGCGATAAAGATTCGGGGCGGCGAAGTTATTTCAGAGTATTCAACTTTTCTAGATCCTGGAATTCCACTTCCGCAATACATTACCGAGCTAACTGGAATAACTGATCAGATGTTATTTGGCGCTCCAACAATCGATGCGATCTTCCCAGAATTTCTCGATTTTGTCGGATCAACAAGTGAAAGTATTTTGGTTGCGCACAACTCACCTTTTGATATTGGTTTTTTGAAATCAGCCGCCACAAGCATCAAACATCCTTGGCCGGGATATGAAGTAATAGATACGGTCCGGTTGGCTAGGTTGGTAATCGAGAGAAATGAAGTATTGAACTACAAACTTTCAACCCTGTCGGAATTCTTCCAAACCCCGACTGCGCCAACACACCGCGCGCTCGATGATGCGAGGACTACCGTTGATGTTCTTCATAGATTAATTGAACGTTTGGGTGGCTTTGAGGTATTTACGATCCAAGATTTACAGCAGTTTATGAAACGCTTGCCGGAAAAGAAGCCAACTATTTATCCTTGATTTTGCGCAGCAGATAATTCCTGCGTGTAGGCAGCCCAATTCTCCAAGAGTTCAAAGGCTTTGCCGGAGTCAATGGCTTGTGCAGCCATGACATAACCATTCGCAATTTGCTGAGTAACACCCACTGAAAAATCACCTTTGAAGGCTGCGATAGCAATCGCTGCATTTAGCAAGATGGCGTCGCGAATTGGACCACCTTTACCTCGAAAAATATCTTTGATGATTGCTGCATTCTCTTCCGGAGTTCCACCGACTAGCGTAGAAAGTGGTGCACGTTCGATACCTATGTCTTGCGGATCGAAGGTAAATGCCGCCATTTCGCCATCATTGATCTGAATTATTGTTGAAGTATCGCCGATAGTTAGTTCATCGATTCCATCATCGCCGCGAAAAGCAAAACCTTCATCGCCACGATCTGCAATTACCTTGGCCATAACCGGCAATTTTTCCGGAGCTGCTACACCAAGTGCGATCACCTTTGGCCTTGCTGGATTTGCGAGTGGTCCAAGAATATTGAAAACGGTTGGCACTCCAAGAGATCTACGAGCAGGTGCAGCAAAGCGAAGCGCCGAGTGAAAAGTGGTGGCTTTAAGAAACCCGATACCTAGTTTGTGAACCGACTTGGCAACCGCTTCGCCATGTAGATCGGTAGCAACACCTAGGGCAGCCAAAACATCGGCAGATCCTGATTTAGATGAGGCAGCGATTGAGCCATGCTTTACAACGCGAGCGCCTGCTGCCGTTGTCACGATAGCCGCGCTTGTAGAAATATTTACTGAATTCTTACCGTCTCCCCCAGTGCCCACAGGATCTACGGCTCGGTCAGCTATCGAAATAGGAAGTGCGTAACGAAATAGTTGATTCACGAGCAAGGAAATATCTGTTGCGCTCTCGCCCTTTTCTTTAAGCAGTAAAAGAAATTTCTTTATATTCTCTTCTTCGGCATGACCCTCGAGAATTTCGGTCATAACCCCACTTGCTAACGGCTCGGTCAGATCACTCTTTGATTCGAGTCGGGTGAATACCTCGCCCCAGATTTCCGCCATCGAATTAAGCGGTAGCGACAGATTTTGAAATGAGTAGCGCCGCAACTTTATCTGCGATGGTGAATGGATCGATCGGATGCATAACTACTGCATCAGCACGAGACCAAGAAGCCAACCAATTGTCGGAAACGCGACCAGTTATAGCCAGTACAGGTGGGCAGTTGAAAACCTCATCTTTTAGCTGACGCGCAATTCCAAGCCCGCCTTCGGGCACAGCCTCGCCATCCAAAATAAATAGATCTACTTTGCCTTTGCCATCTACGTATGAACGTAGGGCTGGGCCAGTAGCAAATTCACGAATCTCGTGTTCTGGCAGATCTTTAGAGACTTTGCGACCAAGGGCAGTAATGACAGTGCCTCTAACCGATGAATCATCGGAATACACAACGATTGTTAAAGCAGCCATGGCCCAAAGTCTAGCGATAATCCGACGAATTTGAGCGTGATCAGTTTCACCATAGGGGCGCCACCCGTAAGAGGTAAAGAATCAGATTTTGGCTGGAAATCGGGAATAATCCACCCATGACTTCTGCAGCGCAAGATCGCTTGGCCCCCGCCGTAACCGGCCGGGCAAACCGACCAAATATTGTTGCTGTTGGAACAATTGTTTGGCTATCAAGTGAACTCATGTTCTTTGCGGCGCTCTTCGCAATGTATTTCACAACTCGCGCCGTGCAAGGTCCAAAAGTTTGGCTCGAATCAACTGGACTTCTAAATATTCGCTTCGCTGCAATAAACACAACAGTCCTTGTTTTATCTTCAGTAACTTGTCAGTTCGGAGTTTTCGCAGCCGAGCGTTTTCAAGCGCGTCGCAGTGCATCAATTTGGAAGTTCAGTAAGTGGGGCATGCGTGAGTGGTTCGCGTTAACTTTCTTAATGGGCGCTTTCTTTATCGGTGGCCAAGTTTATGAATATGCGAATTTAGTTCGAGACCATCTCTCACTCTCCTCTCGGCCCTATGGTTCGGTTTTCTACATCACCACCGGCTTCCACGGCCTTCACGTAACGGGCGGCTTAATCGCTTTCTTAATTGTGATGATCAGAGTTTTCAAGGCTCGGCAATTTGGTCACACCCAAGCCACTACCGCAATTGTTGTTTCCTACTACTGGCACTTCGTCGACATTGTTTGGATCGCGCTCTTCTCTGCGATCTACTTGATCAAATAGATAGGTGAAGCAAAAACTGATGAACTTCGGATTTAAAAAAGTAGCGAGCTATCGTCGACATAGATTTGCAGCGCCGGCCCTTATTGTTGTCGCACTGATTTCACTCGGAACTACCTTCTCTATGGCCAGTGCTCTTACTGGCGGGCCGCACATGGTTGGCGCAGAACAAACAACTTTGGTTCAAGAAGGTAAAGAGATTTTTGCCAGAGGTTGTTCTTCATGCCACGGCATAAATGCTGAAGGCGGCAACATCGCGCCAGCACTTGTCGGCGTAGGAGCCGCAGCAGTGGACTTTCAAGTTGGTACTGGTCGCATGCCAATGGCGGATATGAGCCAGCAAGCCATGAGAAAACGTCCGGTTTATAACGCCGAGCAAACTGCCGCACTTGCCGCATATGTCGCCTCACTTGCTCCGGGACCTGCTGCAGTAAATGATGCGCAATTAACATTCGAACGCGATGGAAATACCGCACAGGGTGGCGAGCTTTTCCGCACGAACTGCGCAATGTGCCATAACTTTGCTGGTCAAGGCGGTGCGCTAAGTCAAGGTAAATATGCACCAACACTTATGGGTGTTGAACCGAAACATATTTACGAAGCCATGATCACTGGCCCACAATCGATGCCAGTCTTTAGTGACAAAGTAATTACTCCAGCCGAAAAACTTTCAATTATTAAGTGGATTAAAGCAGCAGAGAGCGAACCGAATTTGGGTGGCGCTTCACTCGGTCGTGTTGGCCCGGTAACTGAAGGCTTATTGGTCTGGACACTAGGTCTTGGAATTCTTATTGGAATAGCCGTATGGCTTGCGATGAAGGCGAGATAAGAAATGTCTAACGAAATCTCAAAGTTTTCTGATCCAGGATTGCCAGAACATGTTCACCGCAAAACTGATACCGATCCGAAAGCTGAAAAACGTGCCGAGCAACAAGTAGCAATTCTCTTTGTTCTTTCCGCATTTTTTACTGTGTTAACGATTTACTCGTATATTTTTATCAAGACTAATACCTTTATTTTTCTCCCTATTATGGGTGACACAAATGCGCACCAATTTTTCCTAGGCATCGGGCTCGCGGGGTCTTTACTCTTTATCGGCTTTGGTGCGGTCCATTGGGCTAAACAACTTATGCCAGATACCGAAGTTGTCGCGATGCGCCATGAAATGCGTTCTGAAGATGTTGACCGCGAAGATTTTGTACAAACAGTTAAAGAGCGTGCCGGAACGGCAGGACTGGGCCGACGCTCATTGATCAAACGCTCACTCGGACTTGCTGTTGGACTAATTGGTCTAACCCCACTCGTTATGTTGCGCGATTTGGGCCCGCTTCCACGCAAGCAACTGAATACAACAAGTTGGACTAAAGGAACCCGGTTAGTTACAGATCCTGGCAACCGACCAATCCATGTTAACGATCTTGAAGTCGGCGCCGTTGCTCAAGTATTGCCAGAACTTCCTACTGGAACCGAGCGCACCCTAGAAAATATTGGAACCGATGCCGTTCTACTTATTCGTCTTCGCCCGGAAGATTTCCAATTAGATTCCGAACGCCTTTCTTGGACACACGAAGGCATAATCGCATTTTCAAAGATCTGTTCACATATGGGCTGCGCGGTTGCGCTCTATGAACAACAAACAAAGCACCTTCTCTGCCCATGCCATCAATCCACCTTCGATGTTACGAGAGCTGCAAAAGTTATTTTCGGCCCAGCTGCTCGCCCGCTTCCGCAACTCGCGATAACAGTTGATAGTCAGGGCTATCTCGTTGCCCAACAAGGATTTACTGAACCAATCGGACCTAGTTTCTGGGAGCGCTCATCATGAAAAAATCCGAGAAGATCGCAGGCAGCGTAGCGAACTACGTTGATGAACGTACTGGCGCCGCTAAATGGCTTAAGAAGAACTTAACCAAGGTCTTCCCAGATCATTGGTCTTTCATGCTTGGCGAAATTTGCCTTTACTCTTTTATTATTTTGCTGCTCTCGGGAACTTTCCTAACATTCTGGTTTGATCCTTCACAACGTGAAGTTGTTTACAACGGAAGTTATGCCCCACTCTCGAATTTAACGATGTCGGCTTCATACGCCTCCACTCTCCACATCTCATTCGATGTGCGCGGCGGATTGTTGATGCGCCAGATTCACCACTGGGCTGCGCTTATATTTATGGCGGGAATCATCGCCCACTTGCTTCGCGTATTTTTCACCGGTGCGTTTCGCAAGCCACGTGAATTTAACTGGTTGATTGGCGTTGGACTTGTAACACTTGGAATCGTAGAAGGCTTCCTTGGCTATTCACTACCTGATGATTTACTTTCAGGTACTGGAATCCGGATCGCCGAAGCAATTCTGCAAGCAATCCCAGTTGTGGGTTCTTACCTAGCCTTCTTTGCATTTGGTGGCGCCTTCCCAGGACATGTATTTATTCCACGCATTTACACCGTTCACGTGCTACTTCTTCCAGGAATATTTCTCGCACTGATAACAGTTCACTTAATGCTTGTTTGGTATCAGAAGCACACGCAATACCCAGGACCTGGGCGTACTGAAAAGAACGTTGTTGGCTATCCATTGATGCCGGTCTACATGGCTAAAGCTGGTGGTTTCTTCTTTATCGTTTTCGGTGTTACAGCATTTCTTGGCGCAGTTGCATCCATAAACCCAATTTGGCTTTACGGCCCTTACACGCCTGGCCAAATTTCGGCAGGATCGCAACCAGACTTTTATATGGGTTGGCTCGATGGTTTAGTTCGTATGGCACCACCGATTGAAACGCATGCATTTGGGCACACCATCTCTTGGAATATTCTGATTCCAGGGCTAATAATCCCAGGAATTTTATTTACCGGAATGGCGCTCTATCCATTTATTGAATCATGGATAACCGGCGATAAGACCGAACATCATCTCCTTGATCGGCCTCGCAATGTGCCAAATCGCACCGCTCTTGGCGCTATGTCACTCGCCTTTATGTTAATTATTTTGATCAATGGCGGAAATGACATCATCGCAACGCACTTCCATTTAACTATCAACCAGATTATGTGGTTTACCCGAATTGGTGTGATTGTTATTCCACCTATCGTCTTTGTCATTACCAAGCGCCTCTGCCTATCGCTACAACGCGCTGACCGCGAACTTGTTCTACATGGCAAAGAGACTGGCCGCTTGGTCATGTTGCCACATGGCGAATTTGTTGAAATTCATCAAGAACTTACGCCAGCACAAAAATTCATACTCACGCAGCACGAACAGCCAGAGCCCCTTGCTATCCCAGATACCGATGCTGGTGGCGTTCGTAACCCAGCAGGAATCAAGGGAAAGATTCGCTCTCGCATGAGTAAGGCAAATGCTGAACAAGTAAGTGCACCGTCAGAAACAGAGGCCAAAGCCATTGATGGTGGACACCACTAATTAGCGAATGAAAATTCGTGCCGCACTGCCCCATGAAGGTCAACTGATACTTGACCTGATTTATGCCCTGGCAGTTTATGAAAAAGAAGCATCGCAAGCGGTTGCAACCTTAGAACAGATCAATTCCACTTTCTTCTGCCCAAATCCAGCAGTATTTTGTGATTTCGTTGAAGATGAAACTGGAAAAGTCGTCGGTTTTGTTACCTGGTTTCTTAATTACTCAACTTGGACTGGCAGCCATGGAATCTATTTAGAAGACCTCTTTGTCCTTCCAGAATCACGGGGACACGGTTACGGCAAAGCGCTTCTTGTTTATTTGGCCAAACTTTGCGTTGAACGCGGCTACCACCGATTCCAATGGTGGGTTCTAGATTGGAATCATCCTTCAATTGAATTCTATAAATCCCTTGGCGCCGTGCCGATGGATGAATGGACTGTTATGCGGGTAAGCGGCGAGGCTCTTGTTAAACTCGCACAAGCTTAAATTCGGGGACGCAGAAGACGCCTAGAGGAGAGAAATATGAAGAACCAACACTATTTCAAAACAATGACTTGGACCTTTTGCTGCTTTACCGCGGCAACTTTGGTTGCTCTGCTTGTTACCGGGAGTGTTGCGAAAGCTCTAACTATCGGTGGGGCGGAAATTCTCTGGGAGACGCCGCTCTTCTTCTCGCATGAAAAGTTGTGGCGCAAGTTTGCCAAACACCATTAACTAATTTCACTACTAGTGAGCAGCAGTGCTCGGTTTCTCGTACTCTAAAACGAAACCAACAACGCTTATGAGTAGTGAACCAATGCCAATCAGTGTTAGCCACCAGCCGACTAATAAGCCAAGTCCCATGGCGCATGCAGAAAGTGCTACTGGTAGTGGCCACCATGAATGCGGTGAATAAAAACCTAACTCCCCCGCAGAATCTGCGATCTCACCGAGGTCATTATCTTCCGGTAAAACACCACCGATTCGTTTTGCAGTAAACCACATGTAAAAACCAACAAGACCAGCTAAACCTGCACTCAGCGTTATTGCAGTAATTCCTACCGCTTCGCCGCCCACCTGCCAATAAATTACTGCGAGGATGGCATAAAAAATTGAAAGGCCGACGAATAATTTCCAACTAGCTTTCATCGTTAGTGCCCCTCAGTTTTAATGTGTGGGTAATGCAGATCGAATGCTGGGCGCTCACTTCTGATGCGAGGCATTGAAGTGAAGTTGTGGCGTGGTGGTGGACAAGAGGTTGCCCATTCAAGTGATGCGCCATAACCCCAAGGGTCATCAACTTCAATCTTTGGAGAATTTTTAGTTATCCAAATATTAATAAAGAATGGGATCATCGAAAGCGCCAGTAAACCAGAGCCAATGGTTGAAATTGTATTCATGGTGGTAAAGCCATCTGTTGCCAAATAATCAGCGTATCTACGAGGCATGCCCTTAATGCCAAGCCAATGCTGAATTAAGAAAGTTAAGTGGAAACCAAAGAATAGGGTCCAGAAGTGAATCTTTCCTAGGCGCTCATTTAGCTTGTGGCCGGTCATCTTTGGCCACCAGAAATAGAATCCACCGAACATAGCGAATACAACAGTCCCGAAGAGTACGTAATGGAAATGTGCAACAACAAAGTAAGAGGCGGAAACTGCAAAATCAAGCGGTGGGCTGGCGAGAATAATTCCGGTCAAGCCGCCAAATAAGAATGTTACTAAGAATCCCATAACCCAAAGCATTGGGGTTTCGAAGGTAACACTGCCGCCCCAGATAGTTCCGATCCAGTTAAAGAATTTAACTCCAGTTGGAACTCCGATTAAGAAAGTCATGAAAGAGAAGAACGGCAATAGCACTTGGCCGCTGGCAAACATATGGTGCGCCCAAACTGAAACCGAAAGTGCTGAAATCGCGATGGTCGCCGCAATTAAGCCCTTGTAACCAAAGATTGGTTTACGGCTAAAGACTGGAAGAATTTCAGTTGCGATACCGAAAAATGGTAGCGCCAAGATGTAAACCTCTGGATGCCCGAAGAACCAGAAAAGATTTTGCCAAAGCATTGCACCGCCATTTGCGGGATCAAAAATGTGCGAACCAAAAATACGATCTGATTCGAGGCCAAGTAAAGCTGCAGCAAGTGGTGGGAATGCTAGAAGTACCAAGATTGATGTAAGGAGAACGTTCCAAGAAAAAATCGACATCCGGAACATCGTCATTCCAGGTGCGCGCATTGTGAAAATTGTTGTTATGAAGTTAACGCCACCAAGAATTGTTCCAAGACCACTGATAGCGAGACCAATAACCCAAAGATCGCCACCAATTCCCGGTGAGTACTGGGAATTTGCAAGCGGTGCGTATGCGGTCCAACCGAATGATGCTGCGCCACCTGGACTTAGGAATCCACCAAATGCCATTAGGCCACCGAAAAGATATAACCAGTAAGACAACATATTTAAGCGAGGGAAGGCAACGTCCGCCGCACCAATCTGAAGCGGCATGATGACGTTAGCAAAACCAACAAAGAGTGGTGTTGCGAACATAAGCAACATGATCGTGCCGTGCATTGTGAAAATTTGGTTGTACTGCTCATTACTTAAAAACTGAAGTCCGGGACGAGCGAGCTCGGCGCGAAGCAAAAGCGCTAAGACACCTGCAACTAGGAACCAAGCAAAAGAGGTCATTAAATATAAGTAACCGATCGTTTTATGATCAGTTGAAGTTATCCATTTAACGAAGAGGCGACCCTTGCTCGGTTTGGCCGCAAAACTATTTGAGGATGCACCGCTTGGAGCAATCGTGCGCTCTGCATATGTTGTCATGTTATGCCGCCTTCAAAGTGGATAGATAAGTTTTATAGTCGGCCGCGGAAACTACCTTGACCTTAAATAACATCTGTGAATGATTTCGACCGCAGAGGATGTTGCAACGACCTGGGTATTCGCCAATTTTGTTGGCGGTAAATTGCAAGTGGTTCTCAACGCCAGGCAAATTCTGCATTTGAATCATGAATGCTGGGATCCAAAATCCGTGCACGACATCGCTGGCAGTCAACTTAAATCGGACTGACTCTCCTTGTGGGAGGACGAGTGTTGGTGGCTGTGCCGGCGTGCCAGTTACGGTCGCCTTATCCCCAATGTCGTTATAAGTAAATTGCCACGACCATTGGATGGCATTAACCGTTACGTTGTGCGCGGCAGCTGCAACCGTCGTGACTTTGGTAATTTTTGATTCATCTTTTGCAGTGAAATAAAAGAGAACCGCAACGATGATAAATGGAATGAGTGTGTACGCAATCTCCGTTGGAATGTGATACTGAGTCTGCTTCGGAAATTCATCATTCTTTCTCCGGTGGCGAAATACTGGCCACATAATAAGAATGAATGTGAAGACTCCAACGACGCCAGCAGCGATCCAAGCCCATTGCCAAAGAGGCAACGAGGTGTCATTGACGCTTGTCAGATTCTTTTCAAAACCTAAGCCAGAGATATTTGAAGTTCCACATGATGTAAGTGCGGCGAGTGAAAAGCCAGCAACTAATACTTTGGCCAAAGCCTTCCGAACGGGTATTAATCGCACTAATCGCATTAATCGCATTGGCCAAGAATACTTGCCGACTTCCCTTCCCTAACCCACAGGCGGTAGCGTTCTTCGCGTGGTTTCTATCACCTCGAATTTTCAATCAGAAGCGCCCCTCCACCCTGCCGTAATAGACGCCCTTGGGGCCGTTTTTGGCCAATCTTGGGCGGACAGCGCAAAACTGCCAGCAGATTCCCGCAAGGCCCGCCTTCTATTGGATGAATCTCGCGAAACCTTTGCTAAACATTTTGGAATTCGTAGCGACGGCGTCCATTTTCTGGGCGAAGTCAATCTTGGCTTTTTTTTAGGAATCTTGGGATTAATTCAACCGGAGAGCACTTTTAGCTATTCCGCGATAGATCGCTCCGAGATTTTTGCAATCGCCGAGCAACTGCGTTCGCAAGGGATGCAAGTAGAAGAACTTTCATGTGACGCCGGAGGTGTGATTACCTCGCCAGTGCCAGATGCGAAAAAAATTGTTGCCTGGCAATTGCGTAATGGTGAAACTGGCATCTCCCAACCCATGCTTGCAGATAGCGCATTGCAAATATTTGTTGATGCGACTTCTAGCGGCTTGAGAAATCCTCTTCCTAAAAATTGGCGTACCGCACTCTGGGATTCAAAAGCCTGGGGCGGCCCAAGTGGACTTGGGATCTTTGCTGTTGCACCGGATGCTAAATATCGTAATCCAATTCCACATCTAGATAATCGCATTGTGCCAGGAAGTGCATCCCTGCCATTGATTATCGCCAGCGCGATGGCTTTAGAACTTTGGTCCGAGCGCGAGCAAGCAGAGCGCAACCATCTCGCCGCCCTCGCTCTTTTGATCTCGAACTTTGCAAAATCCGAGATCGGGGATGTAGATGTAATTGCCGCAACCCACGATCTCATCTCACTATCTTTTCTTTACATTGATGCCGAACGCTTGGTTGGTGCATTAGATCGTGCCGGCTTCGCAGTGGACTCTGGCTCGGCCTGCCAAGCTACAAACATGGAACCTAGCCACGTTCTTGCGGCGATGGGAACACTTACACAAGGCAATGTTCGGATCACACTTCACCACGGAGTCACCGAGAAGCAAATCAATGAATTGCTTGCCAGCCTTAAAGCGCTAGTGGCAGAACAGCGAGCGAATTAAATGGAAGAGTTGGATTGCCTAGGCCTGCGATGCCCGATCCCCGTTATCAAAGTTGCGAAGCATTTGAAGGAGAAGGAAGTCGGATATCAGATTTCACTACTAAGTGATGATCCAGCTAGTGCACCTGATTTAGCGGCTTGGGCCAGAATGACTGGCAATAACGTTGAGATTAAATCAGCAACTAGTTTCCAGATTACTAAATTATCTGACTAAATCAGCCAACTAGTCGAGGCGAAATCCGACCGGCAATTTCACTTGCGGCGGCGGCGCCATATGCACCTTCAAATCGCGCAATAAATTCTGCAGCATCGAACCTATATTCCTGAGTTCCCTTTGTTTCAATGCAAAAAGTTGCCAACATCGAACCGAGTTGGGCGCAACGTTCGTGGTTAAACCCCCAAGAAAGTCCCGCGATAAATCCGGCTCTAAAAGAATCGCCCACTCCTGTTGGATCTATCTTCGCCTTCTCTTGCGGAACACCAACTTGGATGGTCTCTTTTCCGTGTTCTTCAATTTTTGCTCCATCAGAACCCAGGGTCACAACGCGGACTTTAACTCGGTCAAAAATTTCCGCATCAGTCCAACCTGTCTTTTGAATAGTCAGGGCCAGTTCATATTCATTTAGAAAAAGGTATGTGGCGCCATCAATTAAAAGGCGAATCTGTTCGCCATCCATGCGTGCAAGTTGTTGTGATGGATCTGCTGCAAAGGCAATACTCATTTGGCGCGCACTTTCGCTATGTCGCAACATCGCATCAGGGTCATCTGGCGAAATAACCAAGAGATCAAACTTTCCAGTTTTTTCAATTATCGGCGCCAACTCGATATCACGCGCTTCACTCATGGCACCTGGGAAAAATGATGCTATTTGATTTAACTCTTCATCGGTAGTGACCATAAAGGAGGCGGTATATAAATCGTTGGAGATCAACACATGACTGGTTTCAACGCCGTGCCTAGAAAGCCAGGCCTCGTAATCCGCCCAATCTTTACCAACTGCCGCTATCAAGATTGGATTTAAACCTAGTGCGCCCATACCGAATGCAATATTTGCCCCACACCCGCCACGACGGATATCTAAACCATCAACTAAGAATGAAAGTGAAACTTTCGAGAGTGAACCTTCAACCAAGGAATCAGTAAATTTTCCTGGAAAGGTCATTAGGTGGTCCCGGCCAACGGAACCTGCAACTGCAACTCTCATAGGTCGCCTATTAAACGCTACGCAGTGAGTGAAAGTGGAATATTAGTTAAATGAATCGCCGCAGGCGCATGAGCCTTGGGCATTTGGATTATCAATCGTGAAACCTTGCTTCTCGATTGTGTCCACAAAATCAATTGAGGCGCCCATCAAATAAGGCGTGCTCATCTTGTCGGTAACAACCTTGACGGTTCCAAAAGTCGTAACGGTGTCGCCATCGAGGGCACGATCATCAAAGTAGAGCTGGTAGCGAAGACCAGAACAGCCACCTGGCTGTACGGCAACGCGTAGGTTGAGGTCATCGCGACCTTCTTGAGCAAGCAGAGCCGAAACCTTGGTTGCAGCAACATCAGTCAACAAAATCCCAGCACCTGTGCTGGTTGAGATTGTTACATCTTGTGTGGTCTCTGTGCTCATATCTTCTCCCCTAGATCCTTTGATTGATCCTTTATTACCTTGATTACATTGCGAACTTTGGCTAAGGCTACTCCATAATACTCTTATGAGCGCATCAAGACTTTCAGAGTTGCTCCTCTTACCTGCAAGTTCAGCGGCAAATTCCGACCTGAAGAGTGAACGAGGCGTCTCCTGTGACGGAGAACTCCCAGCCCCAAGCGAACCACACCTTGTTGAACGTGCAACAGCGGCCAAAAAAGCCCTCGGCTCTCGAGCAATGGTTTTGGGCCACCACTACCAGCGTGATGAAGTAATTCAATTTGCAGATATCACTGGCGACTCATTCAAATTAGCACAAGCAGCACAGGCGAATACATCCGCGGAATTTATCTTTTTCGCGGGTGTTCACTTTATGGCAGAGAGCGCAGATATTTTGACTTCAGAGAATCAAAAGGTAATCCTGCCTGATCTAGCAGCTGGCTGTTCCATGGCCGACATGGCAACTGCCGTTCAAGTTGATGATTGCTGGAACGCTCTCGAAAAATTTGGAGTTGCGGGTAAGACAATTCCTATTACCTACATGAACTCATCGGCAGCAATCAAGGCTTTCACCGGCAAGAATGGCGGCGCAGTTTGCACCTCTTCAAATGCTGAACGTGCCATGAACTGGGCATTTAGCAAGGGCGAAAAAGTTTTGTTTTTGCCAGATCAACACCTCGGTCGTAATACTGCAGTTTTAAAGCTTGGTCTAAAATTGAGTGATTGCGTTATCTGGAATCCATGGAAAACCAATGGCGGACTCTCCGATAGCGAAATTCAAAACGCAAAAGTTATTTTATGGCGTGGCCATTGTTCAGTTCATGGCAGGTTCTCGATGCAAAATATCGAAGATATGCGGGGGCGCGTTCCTGGCGTTAAAATTTTGGTTCACCCAGAATGCACGCACGAAGTGGTCTCCAACGCAGATGTTGTCGGAAGTACTGAAGCAATCATCCGCACCATCGAGGCCTCGGAAGTTGGATCCAAGTGGGCAATTGGGACCGAATTAAATTTGGTGCAACGATTGGCCAATACTTTCAAAGATCGTGAAATTCTCTTTCTAGATAAAACCGTCTGTTACTGCTCAACTATGAATCGAATTGATCTCCCGCACCTGGTTTGGGCCATGGAATCCCTCGTAGAAGGACGATTGGTCAACCAGATCAGCGTCGAAAAAGAGGTCGCAAAGCACGCTCGACTTGCGCTGGAAAGAATGCTGGCTCTACCTTAGCCACATGAGCGATACTCCTAAGAAATCAGAGAACACCAAAGGCAAGGCAACTCCTAAGCGAAGTGCCGCCGTTGCGAAAAATAAAGTTAATTCGATAACCAGTCCTGCTACCAAAGAAGGCCGTACTAAAGATAAGGCAGCTGCCCGAGTGCGCCGAATGGAAGCACGTGCCGCATATATGCGCGGTGACCAAAATGCGCTCCCAGCTCGCGACAAGGGACCAGTAAAGAAATACGTTCGTGACTATGTAGATTCAAAGCGCTCAATTGGTGAATATTTTCTTCCGCTAATTATGGTCGTCCTTGTACTTACTGTTATCCCGAACCGTGAAGTGCAATTACTTGCAATTCTCTTTATGTACACCGCAATGATCTATTCAATCATTTCTGGCTTTTTGTTCTCTCGTAAAATTCGCAAACTCGTAAATGACAAGTTCCCAGGCGAGCCAACAAAGGGTCTTGGAATGTACGGTTGGTTGCGCTCGACTCAAATGCGACGTATGCGTGCGCCATCACCGCAGATGAACCGCGGAGATAGCATCAACTAATTAACTAGTTTTACGACAAGAGCTCAAGCCCTCGGGTTTGGGCTCTCTGTTTTTGCTGGATCGGTCTCTGGAATATTTCCAAGTGCCTGATCAATTCGCTTCATGACATCTGAACTTAATTTAAGTCCGGACGCCTTCACGTTCTCTTTAACTTGAGCTGGCTTAGTTGCTCCCATAATCACCGAAGAAACATTTGGGTTAGCCAACGCCCAGGCAAGAGCCATTTGAGACATTGTGCATCCGAGTTCGTCAGCAATTGGTTGTAGTTTTTGAACCGCAGTCAAGACATCATCGCGCATCCAACGTGAAATCATTGCCGAGCCGCTCTTCTTATCAGTCGCACGAGAACCGGCCGGAGCTTTCTTGCCCGGAAGATATTTTCCAGTTAAAACACCTTGTGCAATCGGTGACCAAACAATTTGTCCAATACCTTCGCGTTCGCAAAGAGGAATTACCTTCGACTCAATAACCCGCCAAAGCGCAGAATATTGCGGCTGGCTGGAAACAAATCGGTTGTAGCCCAATTCTTTTTGAATTTGTAGCCCAGCGGAAATTTGATCAGCGGTCCATTCGGAAAAACCAATGTAATTAACTTTGCCTTGGCGAATTAGATCTTCAAAGGCACGAATGGATTCTTCAAGGGGTGTTTCGTAGTCAAAGCGATGCATCTGATAAAGATCAATATGATCAGTACCAAGACGCTTTAGGGAAGCGTGGACTGATTCCATAATGTGTTTACGCGATAGCCCGCGGTCGTTCTTGCCAGTGCCAGTTGGCCAATAAACTTTTGTAAACAATTCATAGCTCTCGCGGCGCACGCCTTTTAAGGCTCTTCCCAAGACACTCTCGGCCTTTGTTCCCGCATAAACATCTGCGGTATCAAAGGTTGTTATGCCAGCATCGAAAGCAGCACGGACACACTTGATCGCAGCGTCGGACTCAACCTGAGAGCCGTGTGTGATCCAATTTCCATAAGAAATTTCTGAGACATACATTCCTGAACTTCCAAGGCGGCGATATTCCATGGTTAAGAGCGTACTCTGTGGAGATGAAATCTAAAACGCTTTCGACCCTAGCAATTTCTGGCATCTTGCTATTTGGGATTCCAACGTTCGGGTTTGCAGAAGATGGCGCTGGTGATCGGGTGAAGCATGAAGTATCTGAGCCGCAAGGTTTTGAAGGTAGCCAGATAATTGTTGTGGGTGGAGCGATCCTGATCGCAAGCGGTCTTGCCTTCACCATTGGAAGACGGACGCGAAAGAAAAAATAGATTGGCGTTGTTAGCGCCCAATCGACAGGTTTGGTGCTAGTTTTCATCCACTGTTCGGCCTAAAAGCCGTTTAGTAGTTTTAAAAGTAATGCGTTTAGCGAAGTCCGGTTAAATCCCGGCGCTGTCCCGCAACTGTAATGAATCTAGTTGATGATTCTGAGCCAGGTCGCCTAACGAATT
This sequence comes from uncultured Actinomycetes bacterium, assembly GCA_903842675.1. GTDB lineage: Bacteria > Actinomycetota > Actinomycetes > Nanopelagicales > Nanopelagicaceae > AAA044-D11. The sequence goes on along the minus strand of CAIMMQ010000134.1, from coordinate 28,216 downwards.
GCTGAAGTATCCGACCTCGGAGGAAGGTCGGGCCTCAAAGAGAATTTATTTTCTTTAAGCCCAGCTTCCTCCCTCAAAGTTTGAGGGAGTTTTTTTATGTTCAAGAAAATAATTAGCGTGGGATTCGCGCTGGTCCTAGTAACCGCCGCGCCGAGTTATGCAGCGCAAGGTATTCCGAAACGAATTATTTCACTCTCACCAAGTGCTACTGAAGATCTCTTCGCCATTGGTGCGGGCGCGCAAGTCATAGCTGTCGATGACCTATCAAATTTCCCAACCACTGCCCCGATAACCAAGTTGTCAGCTTTTACCCCAAACGTAGAAGCCATTGTTGCCTACCATCCAGATCTTGTAGTTTTAAATGCCGATGCAACCAAAGCTCAAGATATTAAGAGCGCCCTTGAAAAACTTAAAATAAGGGTATTTATTGAACGTGCTCCAAATACCTTGGCTGACGCTTACTCTGAGATAACAGCACTGGGACGAGCCACTGGAAATATGAGCGGGGCTCAGACGGTAATCTCAAGTATGAAATCAAAGATTTCGCAAATCCTCTCTTCATCGAAAAGACACAAACCTTTAAATATTTTTCATGAATTGGATTCAACGCTTTACTCAGCAACTTCGACAACCTTTATTGGCCACGTTTATGCTGATTTCAAATTGTCTAATATCGCTGATGGGGCTGCTAAAGCTGATGATGCTGGATACCCACAACTTCAATCTGAATACATAATCAAAACCAACCCTGCGGTAATTTTTTTATCTGATGCCCAGGACGGAACTTCGGCAAGTGATGTTTCAAAGCGTCCGGGCTGGAGCGGAATTTCTGCGGTGAAGAACAAGCACATAATCCCTCTTCCACAAGACATCCCATCTCGGTGGGGCCCAAGACTTGTCGATTTCTATCAAGTGATTTCTACCGCTATTGGGCAAATCGGTTAAATTGGTTAAATATGATTTTTGAGAAGCGCGGTAATCGAGAGCTCCGTTCCATTTGGGACTGGCGAATCACTGCTGTTGCTGCGCTTCTTCTTTTAATTATTGGATTACTTGGAATTAGTTTTGGCCCGATAAATTTACGTTTCGATCAGATATTTAAAACAATTCTTGGGTTACCGAATGGACTTACAGACCAAGAGCGCGCAGTTCTGATTGATCTTCGACTGCCTAGAGTTTTGTTGGCAGCCCTTGTTGGCGGGGCGCTGGCAACAAGTGGTGCGGTTTATCAAACAGTTTTCCGTAACCCACTTGCTGATCCATATTTATTGGGCGCCGCATCCGGCGCTGGACTCGGAGCCACCATCGCAATTACGAATGCACATGGAAATCTTTATGGACTGCTTCCAGTCTTTGCTTTCTGTGGTGCGATCCTCGCGGTTTTGGTTGGTTTCTTTATTTCGGGAAAATTCTTTGCCGAACCAAATTCACTATTGCTATCTGGAATTGCAGTTGGTTCATTTGCGACGGCGGTTCAAACTTATCTCCAGCAACGTCACAGTGCTTCACTCCGGCCGGTGTACTCCTGGATCTTGGGGGAATTAACTGCTGCAAGTTGGCGAGTTGTAACTTGGTCTTCAATTTACATATTGATTGCGTTAGCGATTCTGTTCGCTATTTCCAAGCAGCTAGACGGCCTGATGCTTACCGACGAGGAAGCTTATTCACTTGGAATTAATCCAAATCAAATTCGGGTAATTGCGGTAATTGCCGCAACTCTTGCAACGGCTACTGCTGTTGCTGCAAGCGGTCTAATCGGCTTCGTGGGAATCGTTGTCCCGCACTTAGTTCGTGGGGTCTCCCATCGTGTGACGAATCGGGCGCTTTCAACGATTGCACTAGTCGGAGCCGCATTCTTAGTCCTTGCAGATTTGGGGGCACGAACACTGCTCTCCCCTGCTGAATTGCCAATAGGTGTAATTACCGCCTTTGTTGGTGCTCCATTTTTCCTTGTTGTACTTAGACGAAAGCGAATGGTTAATCAATGATAGAAATCCAAGACCTTACGGTTCGAATCGGCGCCACTGAAATACTTAAGGATCTAAACCTGACAATCGCTGCCAATAACTGGACCTGTTTCGTTGGCCCAAATGGCGCCGGCAAAACTACGTTACTTAAATCTATTTTGGGCTCGCAGTCTTATGCGGGCTCACTTAAGGATGACGGCGTTGAAGTATTTAACAATCACGATAGGAATGTGGCCTTCGTTCCACAGCACCCACAAATTCCGGTTGGAATGAGCGTCACCGAATATGTAATGCTCGGACGTGCCAAGCGCGATGGCTGGGGTACTGAAAGCAAAGAAAGCAGAGCACTTGTTGTTGACACGTTAAAACTAACTGGCCTGTATGGAATGCAAAACCAATTTATAACTCGATTATCGGGTGGCGAAATGCAGCGTGCTTTGATCGCTCGAGCTCTAGTCCAGCAACCAGAACTAATCCTGTTAGATGAACCCACAAGTGCGCTAGATCTACACCATCAGATTGCGGTATTAAATAAGATTGAAATTCTCAAAGAGCGCGAAGTCACGATAATTTCTACCATGCACGACATAACATTGGCTGCGATGTATGCCGATCAAATCGTTGTGATGAAAGAGGGTCGAATTTTGCTCAGTGGCGCATCGGATGTGGTCGTCCATTCAGATCAACTCAAAGAAGCATTTGAAAATCGAATTAATGTTTTCACTTTGGATTCTGGACGTTCGGTTATTCTGCCGAATAAGTAGTTTTAAAAAGCCTTACCTGACGTGGGAGGCAACGAACGGTAGTTTTTCAATATGCCCAGAACTGATTCGCCCCCGAATATCAATCTGAACTTCTGATCCCACCTTAAATTCTGGTTTTACCAAGGCAAGCGCGATTCCAATTTTTAACGTCGGTGAAAATGTTCCACTTGTAACAACTCCGATTTGCGCGCCAGTTGCATCCAAGACGCTCATCCCGGCCCGCGGGATTCCGCGGTCACTGCATTTGATGGCACGTAAAACTCTTTTTGGCCCATCTGCTTTCTCTTGAACGAGAGCTTGCTTTCCCATGAATTTATCTTTCGTGAGAGCAACTGCCCAATTCGCGCTGGCTTGCACTGGCGAAATATCCAATGAGAGTTCGTGGCCATGGAGTGGGTATCCCATTTCGGTTCGCAAGGTATCTCGCGCTCCAAGTCCACATACGCGACCATCTAATTTAGAAATTTCTATTACGAGTAACTCCCAAACTTTAAGGGCATTGCCCCAGGAAGGAAGTAGTTCATAGCCAAATTCCCCGGTGTAGCCCGTGCGGCAAATAATTATCTCGCCTAGGTCGCTGTGTTTTGGAAGTGCAACTTTTGTAAATTCCATGTAGTCCAAATCAAGTTCTAAACCAAGGGCAGCAATCACTTTTCCGGCAAGTGGGCCTTGGAGGGCCAGTACGCCAAATTCTTGGTGCGCATTCCTTACATCCACTCCAGGTGGTGCATGCTCTGTTAGCACGCGAGCAACTTCCGAACAGTTTGCCGCATTTGGGATTAGGAATAGATCACTTTCGCTAAATTCGTAAACAATTAGATCATCAATCACGCCGCCTGCTTCATTGCAGAAAAGGTTGTATTGCGCGCTGCCAGCCTCAATTTTAGAAAGGTCGTTTGTCACCATCTCGTTTACAAATTTCTTTGCCCCAGCGCCAGTCACTGAAATCTTGCCGAGATGTGAAACGTCAAAGATTCCCACCCGCTCGCGGACGGCTGCGTGTTCAGCCAAGGTCCCACCAGAAAATCCCGCAACGCCCTTGGGGTATTCGATTGGCATATCCCAACCACCAAAATCGGCAAGTTTCGCTTCGGCCTGCGCATGCCAGTCATAAAGTGGAGACTTCATGGCGCAAACATATCGCCTAATCCCATTAAACTTCCTTCACGCGCCTAATCAGAATTAGCCAGAATTAGCCAGTATTGCCCAGCATCATCAAAAGGAGTACGAATGAAATCAATTAAGTTAACCAAAGAAATATCCACAGATATTCTTGTAGTTGGGTTAGCGAAGAGCGCAACCGGCTTGGTAATCGAAGCGGGCGATGCGCAAATTGATACTAAGAAACTTCTTGCGTTGCTCGCTGATCTAGGCCCAACTGGAAATTTTGATGAAATTACAAAAATATCATTTGGTTCCCCACGCACTATCTACCTGACTGGTTTGGGAGATGCGCAAAAGAAGTATCCCCATGAAGTACTTCGCCGCGCCGCCGGCGCTGCCGCACGTGCACTAGCAGGCCAAGAGAAGGCAACTTTCGCACTTCCAAACGCATCAAGCGTCGACATTGCTGCAATCGCACAAGGTGCGAGTTTTGGCGCCTATGCATTTAACGAATTTAGAGAGAGCTCTAAAAAAGATAATAAGGACCCGCTTAATGAAGCGTTGGTGTTAACTAAGTTTGCCGCCGAAGCCGATGCGAAAGCTGTCGTAAAGCGATCTGAAGTTCTTGCGAAAAATATCTACTTAGTCCGTGATCTAATCAATACCCCTCCTAGTCACCTAACGCCTGACTCTTTCTCACAGCGCATGAAGAAGATTGCAACCACCTTGGGGCTTAAGGTTGAAATTCTTAACGAGTCGGTCTTAAAGGCTAAAGGTTATGGCGGCATAACTGCGGTTGGTCAAGGTTCGGCGAATCCACCAAGGTTGCTAAGAGTTTCCTACACCCCAGCAAAAGCAAAGAAACGATTGGCTTTTGTTGGCAAGGGAATTACTTTTGATTCTGGCGGACTTGCTCTAAAGCCGGCCAAAGGTATGGAAGCCATGAAAAGTGATATGAGCGGTGCTGCTGCAGTTATAGCGGCTGTCTTTGCCATCGCTGAATTAAAACTCCCCGTTGCGGTAGATGCCTGGGCGCCACTTGCCGAGAATATGGTTAGCGATAACGCAACTCGGCCAAGTGATGTAATCACAATTTATGGTGGTAAAACTATTGAAGTGTTAAATCCAGATGCTGAAGGTCGCCTCGTTTTAGCCGATGGACTTATGCGTGCAGCTGAAGTCGGAGATGCGGCTGGTGGTCTCGATGGAATTATCGATGTTGCGACTTTGACCGGTGCTCAAGTTGTAGCGCTTGGCACACGTACGAGTGCAGTCATGACAAATAACGAAGTGTTTTCTGGCGAATTTTTAACCGCAGCGAATCTAGCCGGTGAACAATTTTGGCCGATGCCACTTCCGGTTGAACTTCGAGCTTCACTTGATTCACCTATTGCAGATATGGCAAATATTGGTGATCGCATGGGTGGCATGTTGGTTGCCGGCTTATTCCTGAAAGAATTTGTGAACCCAAATACTCCTTGGCTGCATCTTGATATCGCCGGGCCTTCTTACAACGAAGGGGCGGCCCATGGCTACACCCCGGTTGGCGGAACTGGGGTCGCATTACGTTCGCTGGTTACGCTAGTTGAGTTGTACGCATCACATAAATATCGCACCAAGTAGCTCTTCCGAGGAGAACCAAGTTAGCGCTACGGCTAAATCGTGGCAAGATTAGGGAATAGCAACTTCTATTTGAAGGAGAAAAGTGTCGCAATTTGATGTCGTAATCCTTGGCGGTGGCAGTGGTGGTTATGCCTGTGCCCTTCGAAGCGCACAACTCGGTTTGAGCGTAGCGCTCATCGAAGAAGACAAACTTGGCGGAACTTGTTTACACAGAGGTTGTATTCCGACAAAAGCACTTCTTCACGCCGGTGAGGTTGCTGACAACACACGACACGCTGGTGAGTTCGGAGTCAACGCAGAATTCATATCAATCGACATGCTGGCAGTAAATGCTTACAAAGATGGCGTTGTTTCAAAACTTCATAAGGGCCTGCAAGGTTTAGTTAAATCTCGTAACGTTACTTACATCGAAGGCCACGGAAAATTGGTTGGCAAAAATATTGTTGAAGTTAATGGCACGCAGTACACCGGAAAGAACATCGTCCTTGCCACCGGCTCTTACCCAAAGACCCTTCCCGGCTTAAACATTGATGGCCAGCAAATAATCACGAGCGAACATGCGATAAAGATGGAGCGCGTTCCGGCCAGTGTGATAGTTCTTGGCGGCGGGGTTATCGGTTGTGAATTTGCCTCGGTCTGGAAATCATTCGGCTCGGACGTAACGATCATTGAAGGCTTGCCACATTTGGTTGCCTTGGAAGATGAATCATCAAGCAAGCAACTTGAACGTGCTTACCGCAAACGTGGAATTAACTTTGAACTTGGCGTGAAATTCGCATCGGCCACAACCGCGCAAAATGGCGTTACCGTCACTCTCGAGGATGGAAAAGTCTTTACTGCAGAAGTACTTCTCGTAGCAGTTGGCCGAGGACCAGTCTCAGCAAATCTTGGTTACGAAGAACAAGGATTGACCATGGATCGCGGCTACTTAATCGTCGATAATAAATGCCGCACTAACGTCCCAGGTATCTGGGCTGTTGGAGATCTAATTCCTACTCTTCAACTTGCACATGTTGGCTTTGCTGAAGGAATTTTGGTTGCCGAAGAGATTGGTGGGCTAAACCCACGGGCAATTAATTACGATGGCGTCCCACGCGTCACATATTCCGAGCCAGAAGTCGCATCCGTCGGTTTAACCACCGCTCAAGCCAAGGAACGTGGCCACGATGTGGTTGAATTAAATTATGACCTCGCCGGAAATGGAAAGGCCCAAATTTTGAAGACCGCTGGATCGGTAAAATTGGTGGCTGCGAAAAATGGCCCCGTTCTTGGTATCCATATGGTTGGTGCTCGCGTCGGTGAATTACTAGCTGAAGCACAATTAATTTTTAACTGGGAAGCAGAGGCATCTGATGTTGCTGCTTTGATTCACGCCCATCCAACTCTCTCTGAGGCGGTTGGCGAAGCACATCTAGCACTTGCAGGTAAACCACTTCATGCACACGGGTAACGGAAGGTTCTCTAAATGACTTTTTCAGTAACTATGCCAGCACTTGGCGAGAGTGTCACCGAAGGAACAGTTACGCGCTGGCTAAAAGCAGAGGGCGATAGCGTTGCAATTGATGAGCCTCTCCTAGAAGTTTCTACCGACAAAGTTGATACTGAAATCCCATCCCCTGTTGCAGGTGTTCTACAAAAGATTGTTGTTGCCGTTGATCAAACAGTTGCAGTCGGAGCCGAACTTGCAATCATTGCAGATTCTGGTTCAGCAGCACCTGCTGCCCCGGCCGCACCGGTCGCACAAAAAGTTGAAGCACCTGTCGCGGCTCCAGTTGCGCCAGTAGTTGCTGCGCCTGTTGTAGCAGCCCCTGTTGCAGCAGTTGCCGCCGCACCAGTTGCACCAGTTTCACCAGCCGGAAGCGGAACCATCGTCACGATGCCAGCACTTGGCGAGTCGGTAACCGAGGGAACTGTTACACGATGGTTGAAGCAAGTTGGCGATAACGTCACCGTAGATGAAGCCCTCCTCGAAGTTTCCACCGACAAAGTTGATACTGAAATTCCATCACCAGCATCTGGAGTTTTGGTCTCCATCGATGTTCCAGTTGATTCAACTGTTCCGGTCGGAGCAAGACTTGCAATGATTGGTGGCGCTGGTGCTCCAGTAGTTGCCGCCCCCGTTGTAGCATCCCCTGTTGCTCCAGTAGTTGCTGCGCCCGTTGTAGCAGCCCCTGTTGCGCCAGTAGTTGCTGCACCTGTTGTAGCAGCCCCTGTTGCACCTGTTGCTTCTGCACCAGTCGCTGTTTCAACTCCAGCAGCGTCCGAAGATTCTTATGTAACTCCGATCGTGCGCAAATTTGCTTCAGAAAATGGTGTCAACCTGGCAAATGTTCGTGGAACCGGAATCGGTGGCCGCATCCGTAAAGAAGATGTTCTCGCAGCAATTCCAAAGAGTGCACCAATTACCCAACCACAATCTTCGACTCAAGTTTCAACCGGAAGTTCTGCGCAATCGGCTGGCGCACCAATTGCAATTTCACCGCTTCGTGGAACAACTGTCACCATGACACGTCTGCGTAAAGTTATTGCTGCTCGTATGGTCGAATCACTTCAAATCAGCGCACAGCTAACAACAGTTGTAGAAGTGGATGTTACAAAGATTTCCAGATTACGTGATCGCGCTAAGGCATCCTTTGAAGCTCGTGAAGGCACCAAGCTTTCATTTTTGCCATTCTTCTCGGTTGCGGTTTGTGAAGCCCTAAAGCAACATCCGGTTCTTAATGCCTCGCTCGAAGGTGACCAAATTACTTATCACGGCGCCGAACACCTAGGAATTGCCGTTGATACTGAGCGCGGATTACTTGTTCCAGTTATTAAGGATGCTGGGGATTTGAATATCGGTGGCGTTGCCAGACGAATTGCAGATGTTGCAGCGCGCACACGCGATAACAAAATTTCACCTGATGAACTAGGCGGTGGAACTTTCACAATCACAAATACCGGAAGTCGCGGCGCATTGTTTGACACACCAATTATTAATCAACCACAAGTAGCAATCCTTGGCCTTGGCGCAGTTGTAAAACGTCCAATGGTCATGAAGGGAACTGACGGTGGTGAAACCATTGAGATCCGTTCGATGGTCTACCTGGGACTTTCATACGATCATCGAATTGTTGATGGCGCAGATGCTGCAAGATTCCTTGTAACTCTTAAATCAAGGCTTGAAGAAGGTCGCTTCGAATCTGATTTAGGACTCTAGTTAGCATGGCGAATCGTCTTCCGCCACAACGGGTAGCCGTAACTGGCGCCTCCGGATTAATCGGAACTGCACTCGTCGGACATCTACGCAACGAAGGCCACACAGTTCAAAGACTGGTTAGGCGACCAACTGTTTCCAGAGATGAAATATTTTGGGATCCAACTGCAGGGACTGTAGATCTTGCTGCGCTTGAAGGTGTTGATGCGGTTATACATCTAGCTGGCACTGGCGTTGGTGACCACCGTTGGACTAAAAAGTATCGCGCTCAAATTTTGAATTCTCGCTTGCTCGGAACCACAGCGATTGCAAATGCAGTTGCGCAAGTTAAGCCAGCAGTTTTTATTTCTGGAAGTGCAATCGGTTGGTATGGCGAGACCGGAAATCGCGCTGTATCAGAGACTGATCGTGCCGGCGATGATTTCTTGGCCGCGGTTTGCCGTGAATGGGAAGGCGCTGCAGATCTTGCTGGCGATGTTCGCACTGTAAAGATTCGTACTGGACTTGTTCTAGATCCAACAGGTGGCGCACTCGGTCGCATGTTGCCACTATTTCGATTTGGCTTGGGCGGAAAACTTGGTTCAGGAAAACAATGGTGGTCTTGGATAACTTTGCACGATCAGGTAAGAGCAATCTGCCATCTAATGGAATCTCAGATTGAAGGACCAGTAAATTTAACCTCGCCAAATCCTGTAACGAATCAAGAATTCACCGCTGCGCTTGCTAGAGCGCTCCATCGCCCAGCGCTATTTCCAGCACCAGCTTTTGCCTTGAAAATCGCGCTCGGTGGCTTCTCCTCAGAAATTTTGGGTTCAAAGAAGGTTCTACCAACTGCGCTGACCGAAAATAATTTTGTATTTGATTATCCTCATGTTTCAACAGCGCTTCCTGCGCTTATTGAAACGCCGCAATAACCTCTAACGCGGCCGATCTACCAGAGCGCATCGCGCCATTTTGCGAAGGCAGATCCATATGATCGCCCGCAACAAAAATTCCATCAGAATATCTTGATTGAGATCGTAAATCACCGCCCGATTTCCTAAATGGAAGTGACTGCTTGATTTCGTATTTGGCTAGCAGTTCCCAGTTCCTAGTAGAACTGCCCCAAATTTTTGCCAAATCTTTTCGCAGTTCGCTCTCGGAGATTGGCGAAATAGTTGTGGTGGAAATCAAATTCATCCCAGGTGGGGCATAACTTTTTACGATATCCGATATCACCAACGAATTAACAATCGCCCCATCGGCATCAATCGCAAGCATTTCACCGTTCTCTTGCTTCTCCCCTGTTACGTGATACCAGGTTGTTGAGCCCAAAATCTTCGCGATGGAAGTACGTTCCAAAATCTGCATCGCTGTTGTTGGGTCGGTCGCAATAACAATCGCATCGGCCTGGACCGAACCAAAGTCGCCCGAAACGCTCCCTTGCGAAATGTCGTGGACAGTCGATTGCAATCTAATGTCGCGCAGTTCATTCGAAAGGCTTTGTGCAAACTCGCCAACACCGTTCGAAGGCAATCCTGGTCGTCCCAAGATAAAACTTTTCATAATTCCTTGGGCAATATCAGTGCGAATATCACCAGGTTCTGTCAGGAATACCCCGCGCAGAAATGGCCTTAATATCTGTTGGAAAAGCGTCGGAAAATTTTTCGCCGCGCCACCAAATGTTTCGTTGGGATCTCCGGCACCTCTTAGAAAATTCAGTAGGGATAACTTCTCTTTTATTGAACCGACCGCGATGGTTTTAGTCAGGTGCTTTAAACCAAATAATTTTTCTTCCTCGCCATGGAAAATACGTAAATCAGTAGGAAACTGGGTAAATGAAATTTCCTTAAGCCCGCCAAGCCTTTTGATCTCCGAGTAATTTGGGTTGATAACCTGAAACCCACGATCAAGTATGAATCCATCGATCACGTCATGAGCCAGGCGTCCGCCCATCCGGTCACTTGCCTCTAACACCGTTACGTTAAATCCGGCGCGTTGCAGGTAGATCGCAGCGGTGAGGCCAGAAAGTCCGGCCCCAACCACTACAACAGATCTCATTAGTTAATCGTTAGTTTCCTTAGCAAGTTTTGCTGGCCACCAAACTTTTGAACCAAGTTGATGTACAAGTGCCGGTACCAAAATTGAGCGAACCAACAAGGTGTCTAGCAGAACACCGAATGCAACCGAGAATCCAATCTCAGCTAAGAAAACCAATGGCAAGATACCGAGAACCGTGAATGTTGCGGCTAGCACCACACCAGCAGACGTGATTACACCACCAGTAACAGTTACTCCCTTTGTCATTCCGACTCTAGTTCCTAATTTAAGCGCCTCTTCGCGAACACGCGTCATCAGGAAGATGTTGTAATCAATTCCGAGTGCAACAAGGAATATGAAGGCGAATAATGGGAAGCCAGAATCTTCGCCGGCGAAATGGAATATATGGTGGAACACAAGGGAACAAACCCCAAGCGTTGCTAGATAAGAAAGAACCACGGTTAATAGCAGCATGAGTGATGCAACAACGCTGCGTAGCAAGAAACCGAGAATTACGGCGATAACCAGAAGTACAACTGGGATTATCACGCTTTGATCTCTTGTTGCAGCCTTTGCCGTATCGTAATAAACAGCGGATGTGCCACCGACAAGGCTGGCTGGGTCGATGGAATGAACAGCGCTACGGATACCAGGAATCATCGCTTTGGCTTCATTCGAATCTGGTGTTGGAACCAGCGTTGCATTAAGAATTACATGTCCGTCAACAACTTTTGCTGTAGTGCTCATCGGTCCATCCGTAGAAGGAAGTACTGAGTCCACGCCTTTTATAGTTTTCAATTTTGCAGTTACGGCAGGGGCATCAGCGGCGGTTGTCCAGATTTGAGTTGGCTGCCCTTCTCCACCGGAGAAATATTTCAAAGCAAGCGTCTGCGCCTTCACGGAATCTGGTGTCTTAGTGAAACTTTGCGCCGTAGAGATTCCACTTGCATGAAGCGTGGATGCAAACGCAGCAAGGATGACTAGCAATAGCCCGGAAGCTACCCAGTAAGTTTTTGGTTTGCGCGCGGTTGCATTGGCAACCTTCGCCCAAATTCCGGAAAGCTTTTCATCTTCTGATCCATAGTGTGGAATTCGCGGCCAAAATATCCAACGACCAAAACAAACAAGGGCGGCGGGCAACAAAGTAAGAATTGTTATTACCGCACAAGCAATTCCAACAGCTCCGACCGGTCCAAGGCCACGATTATTTGAAAGGCTCGCAAGTAGAAGAAGTAGAAGTGAAATCGCAACTGTCGAACCAGATGCAACTATGGGTTCAACAACACCTCGCCACGCTTTTTTCATGGCATCAAATCGTGATGGAACGTGGTGCAATTCTTCACGGTAACGTGCAATGAGTAGAAGGGCGTAGTCGGTGGCGGCGCCTAGGACGAGCACCGAGAGAATTCCTTGCGAGGCACCATCAAGTGCAATCACATTATGTTTAGCTAATTCATAAACCACTGAACCGGCGAAAGTTAAAGCGATTCCGGAAGCAAATAACGGCAGAATCCATAGAACGGGCGAGCGATAAACAATAATCAAAATTATCGCTACAACGCCACCCGTGGTTAGTAGCAAACTTGAACCAAGTGAGCCGAACGCGCCAAAAAGATCTGAAAGGATTGCTGCAATTCCGGTTACGTGGGAGGTAAAGCCATTCGCTTTCGCAAATTGCGCAGAATAAAAGCGAATCGAGTCTGTGACTGCTGGAAGCGCTGGCTTCTTATTCGAAAGGTTAACCCCGGTGCTATCAGCATTAAATGGCACGCTGGCTAAGAGTGCTTTGCCATCTTTAGATGCAAATGCCACGAGTGGACTATTTGGATCTAGGAAATCGCCAATTTTTGCGGTTACACCTGAAATTGCTTTTCCATCAACTGTTACAAGTGGCTTAGAACCAATCGTTTGAAGAAAGGCATTTGTCTGCGCAACCTTCGCGGGGCTTGCATCTCCTACAAATAAGACCAACTCAGGAATTGATTTATTAGCACTTGAATTAAACGCTGCTGCCGCAACATTGAATTTTTCAGTTTCAGCCGAACTTGGCAAAAATTTAGAGTTGTCGTTCTTTTGGACTGTGGAAAGTAGGCCAAAGAGCGGCCCAGTTACACTCGAAACGCCAAACCAGAAGAGAACGACGACGATCGCCAGCCAGAGCGGCTTGCGGTGTTTTGCTGCTTGTGTTCCAGTGCTCTCTGATTTTTTTGACATGCCAAGCCCTTCAATAGGAAACAGTATTTTCGATAGGGCGAGTTTACCTAAGTCGCAAGGTATTTTCGCTCCAGAACCCCATTCAGCGCTTCTGTTTAGCCAAAATTCATCCACCCAATTAGGCTCGCCCTATGACATCAGTGGCCAGCGTTGTGACAACTGCCCTGACTATTGAGCGACTTGTTATTGAGCGGCTTGGATTAATCCCATACCAAGAAGCTTGGGATCTCCAACGTGCGATTCAATCCGAAGTAATTGCCGGAACCTCAGTAAATAAGATTCTTATTTTAGAACATCCATCTGTTTACACAGCAGGTCGCCGAACCGAAATTTCTGAACGTCCAACAGATGGAACACCGGTTATTGATGTTGATCGCGGCGGAAAAATAACCTGGCATGGCGCCGGACAAATTGTTGGTTACCCGATTTTAAAATTGCGCAAGCGTAATGATGTGGTTGGTTATGTTCGCGAGCTAGAAACTGCTCTCATCTCTGCACTCGCCGAATTCGGATTAGATGCTGTGCGATATTGCGAACGCAGTGGTGTCTGGTTTCGAGATCAAAAAGGTGATCGTAAAATTGCCGCGATTGGAATCCGGGTTGCTAAAGGCGTAACAATGCACGGCTTCTCGCTAAATGTTGATCCAGATATGAGCGCCTTTGATCGCATCGATCCATGCGGCTTTAAAGACACCGGTGTAACTTCGATGTCATTGGAACTTGGACGAAAGATCGAAATTTCTGAAGTTCTACCCACTCTGGAACGCCATTTAACTCAGGCACTAGAACGGATCTGCGAATGACAATTGCACCTGAAGGTCGCCCACTACTTCGAATAGAAGCACGTAATGCCGCGGTGCCAATCGAGCGCAAGCCAGAATGGATTAAGACTCGTGCAAATATGGGTCCCGAATACACCGAACTTCGTTCCCTTGTTGCTCGTGAAGGTTTGCATACGGTTTGCCAAGAAGCTGCTTGCCCAAACATTTTTGAATGCTGGGAAGATCGCGAAGCAACTTTCTTAATTGGTGGCGATCGCTGCACCCGCCGTTGCGATTTTTGCAATATCGATACCGGCAAGCCAGAACCGCTAGATCGCGATGAACCAAGGCGTGTGGCGCAATCGGTTCAAACCATGAAGTTGAAATACGCAACGATTACTGGCGTTACTAGAGATGATCTAGAAGATGAAGGTGCTTGGCTTTACGCCGAGACGATTCGCAAAGTTCACGAATTAAATCCGGGCACTGGCGTAGAAATGCTGGCACCAGATTTCAGCGGCAAATCTGTGTTATTGAATGAGGTTTTTGAAACTCGGCCAGAAGTATTTGCTCATAATTTAGAGACCGTCCCACGAATTTTTAAACGAATCAGGCCAGCATTTCGCTACGAGAGATCTCTCGACGTAATTACCCAAGCCAGAGACTTTGGTTTAATTACAAAATCAAATTTGATTCTTGGAATGGGTGAAACTCGCGAAGAAGTCTCCCAAGCACTTGTCGACCTACATGGTGCGGGTTGCGATCTCATCACCATCACCCAGTACTTGCGCCCAACTGCCAAGCACCACCCGGTTGAGCGCTGGGTAAAACCAAATGAGTTTGTTGAAATTTCTGCCGAAGCTGAAGCGATTGGTTTCGCCGGAGTAATGAGCGGCCCACTAGTTCGATCAAGTTATCGCGCTGGACGACTCTTTAAGCAAGCCCAAGACAAACGTGCTACCACGAAGGTAACTAATGGCTGATTTGGTTTATCCGCCAGTCATTGTCGTAATAAAAACCTTTTGGAAATATTTAGGGATTCGCTTTATCTTCTCGGGTGAAGAACATATCCCAAGTGCCGGAAGTGCTGTCCTAGCAATTAATCATGTCAGTTACTTAGATTTTGCAATCGCTGGAACAGCTGTTCTGCCAAGAAAACGTTATGTGCGTTTCATGGCAAAGAAAGAGATCTTTGACCACAAATTAGCGGGGCCATTGATGCGCGGAATGCACCACATCTGTGTTGATCGAGATAGTGGTTCGGCATCTTTTGTTGCAGCTCTTAGGGCGTTGCGTGCAGGTGAAATAGTTGGGATTTTTCCAGAGGCAACGATAAGCAGAAGTTTTGAAATCAAGGAATTAAAGACTGGTGCAGTTCGACTCGCTATGGGCTCTAACTCACCGGTTATCCCGACAATCGTTTGGGGTGGCCAGCGGATACTCACAAAGAAAGTTAAGCCAGACTTCGGTCGCAAGAAAGTTCCAATCACTGTTGCATTTGGTGAACCTCTGATATTTGAAAAAGGCCAAGATGTCGATGCCTGCGAAGCGATCTTGCGGACCAAATTGAAAGAATTGCTCACCCAAGTTCAAAAGTCATACCCGGACTCCCCTGCTGGCCAGCGTTGGGCTCCAGCCAGGTTGGGTGGAACGGCTCCAACTCCTGAACAAGTTGAAATAGAATGGGCCGAGCATTTAGCCAGCAAAAAAGAATTAGAGGAGAAATAGAATGGCACTTTTCAAACGTAAGAAGTCTGAGCAAACTCCCGTGGCACCTGGTGAGGAGAAACAAGGACAACTCGCAGTTTTGAAAGATGCACTGCGTCTAACTCGCAAAGAAAAACCTTCAGCGCTAATTTGGATGGGTTTAATTTTCGTTGCAGTCCTAGTTGGTGGAATTCTTGTTGGCTCAAAACTTGGCCATCCAGTTTATTTCGCAATAGTTTCTATACCGGTTGCGATTCTTGTGGCATTTTTCTTCTTCACTCGCCAAGCTAACTCCGCTGCCTTCGCTTCAATCCAAGGTCAGATCGGTGCTGGCGCATCTGTTTTAATGGCAATCCGAAAAGGTTTCACGACAACTCCTGCGGTAAATGTGGCACGAAATCAAGACATGGTTCACCGTTCAGTTGGTCGCCCAGGAATTGTTTTGGTTGCAGAAGGTTCGCCTGCCGTTCGTTCAATGTTGCAAGATGAGCGCAAAAAGATGGAACGTTTTGTTCCAGGTGTGCCAGTTATCGAATTAATTGTTGGGGATGAAAAGGGTCAGGTCCCACTTCGCAAATTACAAAAAGCGATGAAGAAACTTCCAAAGAAATTATCCAAGGCTCAACTTCGTGAAGTTAGAAGTCGCGTTAAAGCAGTTGGTGGCCTGCAGATGCCTATTCCAAAGGGTCCAATGCCAACGAACCGCAACGTAAAGATGCCGAAGCGCTAAATCTTTATAACGCGACTGTTTGCAAACACGTCATGTAAATTTCGGCCATCCTTCTTAAATATCGCAGGCAGCACTAAGCAGATTAAAAGCGTTCGTAACGCAATACGCAGAGGCGGGATCATTCCGCCAGTTTCGAAATCAACAACGCGCAGCCGAAGAATGCGTTGTCCGGCCGATGCCTGTTGAAGGATCGTCAGAATCGAAACTTCCACAAAAAATAACCCAAGGTGCAAAAACTGACCGCTGCCTAAACTGCCAGCACTAATGAGGCCGGCAACCAGCCAGCAGAGCAACCAATCCAGGGTTAGGGCCGCAAAGCGGCGCCCGGTTCCAGCGTTTTCCATGCTCCGAGGCTAGCGCCTTGAACTCTCCAGCATGCCTCGAACTCACGAAACATGACCGTAACACAAGGGTTAAGACATATTTACCCGCCAGCCCTATATTTAC
Organism: uncultured Actinomycetes bacterium; assembly: GCA_903842675.1. Taxonomy (GTDB): domain Bacteria; phylum Actinomycetota; class Actinomycetes; order Nanopelagicales; family Nanopelagicaceae; genus AAA044-D11. The sequence continues at coordinate 11,684 of CAIMMQ010000134.1, read as the reverse complement.
CCCATCACCAAACCAACGCGGTGGGCCCATTGATGCGCCCAACCAAGTGAAGGTCTTAAAAATTTGAATCAGGAGAAACATGTTTAAAAGTTCATCTGAGATTTTTGATTTCATCAAAAAGAACGACGTCAAACTTGTTGATGTTCGGTTTATCGATCTACCGGGAATTCAACACCACTTCAATGTTCCGGTTGAATCTTTTGATGAAGCGGTTTTCACCGACGGTCTAATGTTCGACGGATCTTCGATCCGAGGCTTCCAAGCTATCCATGAATCAGATATGAAGCTATTGCCCGTACCTGAATCAGCATTCGTTGATCCGTTCCGCAAAGAGAAAACTCTTGTCATACTATTTTCAGTCCACAATCCAATTGATAACACGCCTTACAGCCGCGATCCACGTGGTGTAGTTTCTAAAGCCGTCAATTATCTAAAGTCAACTGGAATTGCAGACACCGCATTCTTTGCACCTGAAGCCGAGTTTTATGTATTTGATGAAGTTAACTTCTCAACATCACAAAATGCTTCACACCACTTCATCGATTCAATCGAAGGCGCTTGGAACACTGGCGCAGCACTTGAAGCCGACGGGACTGCGAATCGCGGTTATAAGACACGCTACAAGGGCGGTTACTTTCCAGTTTCTCCAACAGATCAGCTTGCGGATATTCGCGACGAGATGGTTATGGCACTTGGCAAGGTTGGACTACTTGTAGAGCGCTCTCACCATGAAGTTGGAACTGCCGGTCAGATGGAAATCAACTATCGCTTCAGCGATATTTTGAACGCTGGCGATGACGTTATGAAATTCAAGTATGTAATCAAGAACGTCGCTTGGGAGAATGGCAAGACTGCAACATTTATGCCAAAGCCACTATTTGGTGACAATGGTTCTGGAATGCACGTTCACCAATCACTTTGGAAAGATGGCAAGCCATTGTTCTTCGGTGATGGATATGGCGATCTTTCAGATATGGCACGTTGGTATATCGGTGGTCTCTTAAAGCATGCTCCATCTTTGCTTGCATTTACTAACCCAACTGTTAACTCATACCATCGCTTGGTCCCTGGTTATGAAGCGCCAGTTAACTTGGTCTATTCAGCTCGTAACCGTTCTGCTTGTATTCGTATTCCAATTACTGGTTCGAATCCAAAGGCAAAGCGAATCGAATTCCGTTGCCCAGATCCGTCTTCAAATCCATACCTAGCATTCGCTGCAATGCTTATGGCCGGACTCGATGGAATTCAAAATAAGATCGAACCGCCAAAGCCAGTTGATAAGGACCTATACGAATTGGAAGGCGCAGAAGCTGCAGCAATTCCACAAGTTCCAGGTTCACTCAGTGAGGTTCTCGACAATCTCGAGAAGGATCACGAATATCTAACAAAGGGTGGCGTATTCACAAAGGATCTCATCGAAACTTGGATCGCCTACAAGCGAACTGCTGAAGTGGATTATGTACGTTTGCGTCCACATCCAGCTGAGTTCGAACTTTATTACGATATTTGATCGTAACTAAAGGATGCATTTAACTTACCTCCAAGGAATTTTTCTTGGTCTGATACAGGGAATAACCGAGTTGTTCCCTGTATCTAGTCTTGGTCACGCGGTCCTTGTTCCAGCCTGGGTTGGTGGTTCACTTGGAAAAGTTGCATCAGAAGATAATGGTTCCTACTTATCCATAACGGTTGCTATACACCTTGCTAGCGCTATTGCCCTCTTTTTGGTTTTTCGCAGTCGTTGGGTTCAATTAATAGGAGCTGGCCTCACGTCTTTAAGAAATCCACGCGGCCTGTTCCAGCAAGCCAAACTGAGTAGCAGTGCACGAGTTTTCTGGTTAATAGTCGTAGCAACAATTCCTGCGGGCTTGCTTGGTATCGTTTTCCAAAAACACCTAACCAAAATTTTTGGTGATCCAAAATATACGGCGATATTTTTAACAGTTAATGGGCTAATTTTGATCCTGGCCGAGCGGTTGTCTCGCCGCACGAAAGTGCAAAATGCCCAATTTGAAAATCAAGATGATAAAAGTGAGATCGCGGCTCATATAAGGATCCCTAGTGCGCTAGCCATTGGCGTCGGACAGAGCGCCGCGCTATTTGCTGGCATAAGTAGATTCGGTATTACAACAAGTGCAGGCTTACTTCGCGGTCTTAACCATCGAGTTGCATCAGACTTTGCTTTCTTGCTCTCGCTCCCAATTATCGCGGCAGCTGCTTTGGTAAAATTGCCACACTTGCTAAACAGTTCGCAAGATCTAGGACCAATTCTGGCCGGCTCGCTAGTCTCCTTTTTTGCAACCTTCGTCAGTATTAAATTCTTAGTCAAATGGTTCAAGACAAGGACGCTTTATCCATTCGCTTTTTACTGCTTAATTGTGGGAGTAATTTCAATAGTTAAATTTGGCTAGCCAGAAATTCAGGTGGCGAGGCCACTGGGATTAGGGTATTTTTACTCTTGCAAATGATTCGCACTTAATCCCTTCACCCCCAGGAGCGCCTTGAACCAGGTCACAGCCAGTCCGCCACGTATTCCAATTCGGGATCGGCTGACGCGCGATGAATGGCGTCGGATGGCTGCGATGTTTGGCTTCATCGCCTTCTTACATATTTCGGGTGCGATTTTGATGTACCTGGCGACAACTGGGCATTACAAACTTAGCGATGGTTCACTCTTCGGTTGGGGTACTGCAGCCTTGGCCTACACACTTGGCATGCGTCACGCTTTCGATGCCGACCACATCAGTGCCATCGACAACACGACAAGAAAACTAATGTCGGAAGGAAAACGTCCGCTAGCCGTTGGCTTCTTCTTTTCCCTCGGTCACTCATCTGTAGTAGCAGTTTTAGCGCTCTTGCTAAATTTTGGAATTAAAGCCTTGGGTTCCCAATTGCGTAACGACAAATCAACGCTGCATCACTACACCGGTCTTATCGGCACATCTGTAAGCGGAACTTTCTTGATGCTGATTGCGCTACTAAACCTAATTGTTTTGATATCAATCGTTACTGTCTTTCGCCAGATGCGCAAAGGCACATATAACGAGGAAGAGCTCGAAAAACATTTGAATTCGCGCGGCTTGCTCATGCGATTTTTCGGGCCAATCGCGCGGCAAATCGATGCCAGCTGGAAGATGTATCCCCTTGGAATTCTCTTCGGCCTGGGCTTTGATACCGCAACTGAAATCGGCCTACTTGTTTTAGCAGGCTCGTCAGTAATTGCTGGTCTACCTTGGTGGGCAATTCTTTCACTCCCCCTTTTCTTCGCCGGAGGCATGGCTCTTCTAGACACAATCGATGGTTCATTTATGAACTTTGCTTATGGTTGGGCTTTTTCAAAGCCAGTTCGCAAGGTCTATTACAACATCGTAATCACCGGGTTATCTGTTGCAGTTGCGCTTTTTGTTGGCGGACTTGAGTTACTTCAAGTTCTTTCGACGCAGTTGAATTTGACCGGTGGCTTCTGGAATTACACAAATAGTTTTAACTTAAATTCAGCTGGATTTATCATTGTGGCAGCCTTTGTCGTTGTTTGGACTCTTGCAATTCTTATCTGGCGCTATGGAAAAATCGAAGAACGTTGGCACGATAAAGCTCATGCTGCTCAATTGGCCCGAGGTGAAAATACCGATCACGTCGCTGCTGGAATAGAACTTGGAGCCATTAAAGAAGGCTTCAAGATCGATTAATACCGGATTGATTCACACTGATTGGGTGCATCCGCATAACTGTGAGATCATCGCTCAGTGATTGCCACTCAAAGCGTTGAACTCCGAGCTGGCGCAAAACTCTTAGTTAAAGATGTTGCCCTTCGTATCAACAGCGGGGATCGCATCGGATTCGTCGGCCGAAACGGCGCCGGAAAATCAACTCTTGCGAAATGCTTAGCTGGTGAAACTCTGCCTGCTGGTGGGCAAATAACTCGAACTGGAACTATCGGATACCTCCCCCAGGATCCACGAACCGGTGATCAAGAAGAGACCGTAATAAATCGAATTTTATCCGCACGCGGCTTAGACCAAATCATGATCCGCATGCGCAAAGCCGAAGAGGCGATGGCAACTGCAACTCCCGAAGAATTAGAACTGGCTCTCGATCGTTATTCAAGAGTGGACAGTGAATTTAATGCAGCAGGCGGTTATGGCGCTTCCGCCGAAGCCGAATCAATTGCCACAAACTTGGGTCTGCCGGAAAGACTTTTTGAAGAACCAATTCAAGTCTTATCTGGTGGCCAGCGCCGTCGCGTCGAACTAGCACGCCTGCTCTTTAGTGGCGCCGAAACACTTCTTCTGGATGAGCCCACAAACCACTTGGACGCCGAATCCATCAACTGGCTCCGCGATTACCTTGCTAAATATTCTGGTGGATTAGTCGTGATCTCACACGATGTGGCACTAATTGAAACCGTAGTAAACCGAGTCTTCTACATTGATGCCAACCGAAATGTAATTGATGTTTACAACATGGGCTGGAAGAAGTATCTCCAGCAGCGTGAAGTTGATGAGCATCGCAGAAAGAAAGAGCGCGCGATCGCGGAGAAGAAGGCCGAAATTTTGCAGAAGCAAGGCGAGAAGATGCGCGCGAAAGCATCCAAGGCAACAGCTGCGCAAGGAATGTTACGTCGTGCTGAAGCACTTGTATCAAATCTTGAAGCGGTACGTAGAGTAGATCGCGTTGCCAAACTTCGCTTCCCTACCCCAGCCCCATGTGGCAAGACGCCACTTATGGCCGAAGGACTCAGTAAGTCATATGGTTCACTCGAAGTATTTACCGATGTTGATTTAGCAATTGATCGCTCATCGCGCGTAGTAATTCTCGGTCTTAACGGAGCTGGAAAAACAACTTTATTAAGTATTCTTGGTGGTGCCAACGAATCAGATACTGGCGAAGTGCAACCAGGTCACGGTTTAAAAATTGGTTATTACACCCAAGAACATGAATCTCTAGATTTCGAGCGCACCGTATTAGAGAACATGCTTTCATCCGGTGAAAACATTGGTGAACAACAAGCACGTCAGGTACTTGGTTCGTTCCTATTTTCTGGTGATGATGTAAGTAAGCCAGTCAAAGTTTTGAGCGGTGGCGAGCGAACTCGTTTGGCTCTGGCAACTCTCGTTGTGGGCTCGGCAAATGTGCTTCTCTTAGATGAGCCAACAAACAACTTGGATCCAGCTTCGCGCGAGGAGATTCTCGCCGCCCTTGCTGAATATCAAGGCGCAGTAGTACTAGTGAGCCACGATGAAGGTGCAGTTCGCGCCCTGAATCCAGACCGAGTACTCCTATTGCCAGATGGCGATGAGGATTTGTGGAACGAGCAGTATCTAGAACTTATTGCACTTGAGTAGTTTGAGAACTCTTATGAGCTCTTATGAACTCTTATGAACGGAGCGCTACTGCAAGTGAACGGAAATCGTTAACCAAGATATCAATCTCAGCTTGGGTGTGAGCCAGCGAGATTAACCATTGTTCATCGAGTCCCGGAGGCGTAATAATTCCGCGGTTAAGTGACCAGAGCCAAGATAGCTCAGCGACTTGGAAATCAGTTGCCTTGTAATCACGGTAATTGCGAACTGGATCTTTCGACCAGGTAACGCAACCCTTGACGCCAAAACCAACAGTGTGTGCTGGAAGTTGAAATTCAGAAATGATTTCCGAGATGCGGGTCAAAGCTTGATTGTTAAGCGCTTCCGCTTTTCCAAGAGCTTCAACTGTGCAAAGTTTATCCATCGCACGAACACCAGCCATTGCTAGCGGATTTCCGTTAAATGTACCGAAGTGAGCCATCCGATTATCTGTAATCGCAGACATGATCTCTTTCTTGCCACCAAATGCGGCAAGTGGAAGTCCGCCACCAATTGATTTTGCAAGACAGATCAAATCTGGTTGAACACCGATTCGATGCGCCGCACCTTGTGGGCCAGCGGTAAGTCCAGTTTTAACTTCATCAAAAATCAAAATAATTCCATAGCGGTCACAAAGATCGCGTACGCCTTGTAGGTAGCCGGCATCAGGAAGGACAATTCCTAGGTTTTCTAGAACTGGTTCCAAGATGAAGCAAGCGATTGATTCGTGATCCTCTGCAAAAACTTTTTCTAAGGCTTTGAGATTGTTAAATGGAACTACAAACACAACGCCCGGATTAGTTCCGGCACGTACTACTGAATATGGCGCATCTGCTGGGCCAGCTAACTTTAGATCTGGCTTGGCAGAAACAGTAAGTGGGTCATAGCTTCCGTGGTAGCCACCCTCAATTTTTACGATTGCAGATTTTCCGCTGTAAGCCTTGGCAGTACGAACTGCATACATCGTTGCTTCAGTTCCGGAGTTTGTGAAACGAACCTGATCAATCCCAAAACGCTTACAGATCCGCTCGGAAGCATCACGTGCGCTTGGTGAAGGGGTGACGAAAAGTGTTCCGCCTTCAAGTGCAACCTTGGCTTCCTCAACGACGACTGGGTTCAAGTGGCCAGCCAACATAGCGCCAAAGCCCATTGAGAGATCTAGAAGCTTGCGGCCATCAACGTCAACCATCCAGGCGCCTTTAGCCGAAACGATGCTGATTGGATATGGATCCCAATGCTGGAAGCTTGAAGTAACGCCAAGTGGCGAGCTCGCCTTAGCAATGGTGTTCTCTACGCCCGAGGCGAAGGTCGATTTGGTAAAACGCTCCCACTCAGTTGCAAGCAGGTTAGCAATCTTTTCAGGGGAGAGTGGTGTTACAACATTCGGGGTCTTGCGGAAAGTCTGAGGTTCTAAAGTTCAGGTCATTTTGGAAAGTTGTACCTTTTGTTGGATGGCTCGTTAATTTTCAACGAATCCCTTTTGGGGTACGGACTCCTCATTTCACTTGTGTTGCGTTGTAAAACTTTAAGTAGGCCGGTTAGCCTGCTTATGAGAACCAAGGTAGCAGAACTCCTAAAGAAAAGCACTACCGGCATTTTTGTGCGTGTGTCGCTAGACATTTTTTGATAAAAGATCAAAAGTTATGCGCAAGTCAGCCTTTTAAGCCATTATTACGCAATGCGAGAAGCGTCCGAAAAAAATACAAAAAAAATAATTTTAGCTATTCAAAACGACCCAACCGATCCCCCACATTTAGCTGGGCAATGGCTAAGTGAAATTGGTTTTGAAGTTAAAACACTGCGCGCCGATTTGGGTGAAGAAGTTCCCGCAACAGTACCTGAAAATGTTTTTGCACTAATGCCACTTGGCGGACATATGGGCGCACTCGATGATCACATCGCACCTTGGTTAGTAAATGAACGCGCACTTCTTGCCGATGCAGTTGCAAAAGAGGTTCCTATTTTTGCAATCTGTTTGGGTGCCCAGCTTCTTGCAGCAGCAACCGGCGGCGAAGTTTCCAGAGCGCAAACCTCAGAGATCGGAATTTATGAAGTCTCTAGAAATCAATCCTCTGATCCAATATTTAATTTTCCAGCTGGAACGATTGCGGCTCAGTGGCATGAAGATCTAGTTTCAAAGTTGCCACCGTCAGCCGTTTGCCTGGCCAGTAGCCCAGCCTGCGAGAATCAAATTTATCGAATTGGATCCAAAACCTATGCAGTTCAGTTCCATCCAGAGATCGATGCTTCGATCATTCGCGATTGGGAGGCCAACGCCGATAACGCTTTCATTGAATCTGGTAAATCCAGTGTTGAGTCTGAGGTTGCTAAGGCTGAGGCCGAACTAATCCGAACTTGGAAACCTATCGTCCAAAGTTGGGGCCAGTTAATTTTGAATTAGTTGTACCGATAAATTTAGCCAAAAAAGTAGGGGCCCTGTTTCCAGGACCCCTACTTTTATTTAACTTAGATATTCTTTATTGGTCCTTTGAACCACTTATTAACTGAAAGGTGCCACCAGATCCAAAGAAGGATCAAAGCGCCACCAGTTACTAATGGTGCATAGTTCACTGAAGTCCAGGCGAATGTCTTACTTCCCGGAACTGCAGCTGGATTAGTAGGCAGAATAAAGTAGATAGAAATAACTGCAATTTCGATAACTGCAACTAAGTTCATCCACTTGTACTTGCCTCCCAATGTCCATGCTCCCGCCTTAAATGAATCGCCAGCCTTCCAACGTAGGTAAATTGGAATCATGAAGGCAAGGTAGAGCGAGATAACGCAGACTGACACAACAGCGTAAAACGCAGTAGGTGCACCTGTCGAGCTCTTCCAAAGTGCAGGAAGAGTCAGTGCGATGCCGAGTACTGAAGAAATCATGACCGCATTAACTGGAGTACCTGAAGCATTTACTTTGCGCCAATGCTTGCTTCCTGGAAGCGCATTATCGCGTGAGAATGCGAACATCATTCTTGAGCAAGAAGTTAAGCAAGCGGTTACACAGAAAAGTTGACCAAATGTTGTAATAAACATGATCACTTTAAATAGGCCACCGTCGCCACCAAGAGCTGAGTAGAAGATTGCAATTGGACTGCCCTGACCAAATGGGTTGACCTTTGGATCAGCCGAGTTGACCATATCAAAGTTCGATGCTGCCCATAAGAATGAGAGCAAGAGAATGTAGCCACCGATTGCTGAATAAAAGATTGAGCGCCAGATGCCCTTTGCAGAGTTGATATGCGCTTCGTGTGTCTCTTCAGCCAAGTGGGCGGAAGCATCGAAACCTGTAATTGTGTATTGGGTCAACAAGAAGCCCAATGGCAATACTAAGTACCAATAGCTGCCACTACTAAAACCAGAGTTGTTTATGTGTTTGAACATAAAACTTCCGGTTGAGTGATGCTTAGGAGAGAAAATAAGGATGGCAACTACGACAGCACTTCCAAATACGTGCCACCAAACCGAGATGTTATTTAAGGTCGCGAGCAGGTGGTGTCCGTACAAGTTGATCAAAGTAATTAGAACCATGATGATCAAGAAGAGTGCGAATTGTTGCTTGATGTAATCCCCACCGAATGAACCGGCCCAGCTCTTGCTATAGAAGCCAAGTAGCGTATTTACATAAAATGTTGAACCGTATCCGACTGATGCAGTAACTGAAACCAAACCAATTAGGTTAAGCCAGCCGGTATAAAAACCCGCCTTGGCTCCACCAAGCTTGGAAGCCCACCAGTAAATACCGCCTGAGGTCGGATATGCCGAAGCGAGTTCGGACATACAAAAACCAATCACCAAAATAAGCGAGGCAATGATCGGCCAACCTACTGTGATCGCAATTGGACCACCGTTATTCCAGGCAACCGAGAATGTTGTGAAGCAACCCGCCAAAATAGAAATGATTGAGAAGGAGATCGCAAAATTTGAAAAACCCGACCAAGACCGATTTAGCTCTTGCTTGTATCCAAGTTCGGCTAACCGGCGTTCATCATCAGCATGTGTATTAGACATTTTTGTAGTTTTAGCCCTTCTATTTAATGGAGAAGTCGTGCTTAAAGTGTGCCTTGGGTCTCACGTAATTACCAGCACCAAAGCGAAAAAACTTGGTTAAAGATTGGATTATCACGCCCACTATGCGGGCGTTGTGCGGGCTGAAAGTGGCTAGTAACCTGCGGTTAGGTAAATGGCGACTAGCCAGTCAATTCTCTAGGAAACCGAGGGGTCACTTTGAAAATCACCGTAGACCAACTGCGTAAAGAGATCGAAGCTGACCGAATCGATACCGTGGTTGTAGGTGCGACCGACATGCAAGGTCGTCTGCAAGGTAAGCGAATCCACGCAAAATTCTTCCTTGATGACACTTTAAAGAATGGCACCGAAGGTTGTAACTATCTGCTGGCTTCGGATATTGAAATGAATACCGTGCAAGGTTATGACATCTCATCTTGGGATACCGGTTATGCAGATATGGGGATGCTCCCCGACTTAAACACGCTGCGACCAATGCCTTGGCATGAAGGAACCGTCTTCTTGATCGCAGATTTCGTCGATCACCATAAACATGGAATTTCAGTTTCACCTCGCACAATCTTAAAAACCCAACTTGAACGCCTTGATAAAGCTGGCATGGTTGCGATGTGTGGCACCGAATTAGAATTTATAGTTTTTAAAGATACTTTTGAAGAGGCTTGGGACAAAGGCTATAAAGATCTAACCCCGGCCAATCAATACAACGTCGATTATTCGATTCTTGGTACCGGCCGAGTAGAAAAATTACTTCGTGCTATCCGCCTTAATATGGATGAGGCTGGGCTAATAGTTGAATCTGCAAAAGGTGAATGTAACTTCGGCCAACATGAAATCGCCTTCCGTTATGAAGATGCCCTTGCAACTTGCGACAACCACGTAATATATAAATTAGGTGCTCGCGAAATCGCAGCACAACAAGGCTGCTCATTAACATTCATGGCGAAGTTCAATGAAAAAGAGGGCAGCTCTTGCCACATCCACTTGTCATTCCGTGACAAGAAAGGTGGCGCAGTAATGGCTGGCGACGCTGGCGATGGCATGTCTAAGTTGGGACGTTCATATCTTGCAGGCCTGCAAGCGCATATGAAGGAACTTGCTTTGCTCTTCGCCCCAAATATAAATTCTTACAAGCGCTACCAACCTGGCACATTCGCACCAACTGCAATTAAGTGGGGACGCGATAACCGAACTTGTGCGCTTCGTTTGGTCGGTGAAGGGCTCTCACTTCGCGTCGAGAACCGAGTTCCTGGCGGCGATGTGAACCCATATCTAGCAGTGGCAGGAATGGTTGCAGCCGGCCTTGATGGCATCGAAAAGAACCTGGAACTTGAACCAATATTTACCGGCAATGCCTACGCGCTTGAGACAAATCGGGTTCCGACTTCACTTCAAGAAGCTCGCGACCTTTGGGCCAATAGCAAATGGGTTACCGAAACTTTTGGCGCAGATGTTCAAAAGCATTACACCCACATGGCAGATTCCGAAATCGATGCCTACTCACGAGCCGTAACAGATTGGGAGAGATTCCGCAGTTTCGAGCGGATGTAAATTAATGAGTTCATATACCGTAATAAATCCAACTACAGCCCTGCCTGTAAAAGAAATTGAGCTTGCTGACCTAATCAAGACAGATGCCGCGATTGCCAAAGCGCAGAAGGCATTTGAAACCTGGCGACTTGTGACTCCGGGAGACCGAGCAAAGCTACTTCGTAAATTTGCCGCCGTTGTTGATTCGCATATCGAAGACTTGGCTCAGCTCGAAGTTTTAAACGCGGGACACACAATCGGCAACGCTCGATGGGAAGCCGGAAACGTCCGTGATGTTTTGAATTATTACAGCGCCGCTCCTGAACGCTTATTCGGTCGCCAGATTCCAGTTCCAAACGGAATTGATATAACTTTTAAAGAACCGCTGGGAGTTATCGGAATTATTGTTCCCTGGAACTTTCCAATGCCAATCGCTGGCTGGGGATTTGGCCCGGCACTTGCAGCTGGAAATACTGTTGTTTTAAAACCAGCTGAATTAACACCAATGACTGCAATTCGCTTAGGCGAGTTGGCTCTTGAAGCCGGAATTCCAGATGGCGTATTTAATGTGATCCCAGGTAAAGGCAGCATTGTTGGAGAAAGATTCGTAACAAACCCAACGGTGCGCAAGGTTGTTTTCACTGGTTCAACAACTATCGGAAAACAAATTATGCGTGGCTGCGCGGATCAAGTGAAGCGAGTGACTCTCGAACTTGGTGGCAAAAGTGCAAATATCATCTTCGAGGATTCTGATATTGAAAAGGCGGCAGCCGGAGCACCAGGTGCGGT
>CAIMMQ010000133.1 GCA_903842675.1 uncultured Actinomycetes bacterium | reverse complement strand
TCTGGGCCTTTATGTGGCTGAATTCTTCCAACGAAAGTTAGCATGATCGCATCTGGCGCGATGCTTAATTTTTCACGAGCAACTGCCTTGCCGTGGCCGGGTGTGAATCTTTGTAAATCAACACCTGGTGTCACAACATGTACTTTGTCTGGCGCTGCGTCATAAAGTGAGACCAAACTTGCGGCCTCGGAGTCAGTATTGGCAATTAAGGCTTTAGCGTTCTTAACAATCTGTTCTTCACCAAGTGCACGAATAACTGGCTCGGCGGCCTCGCCATCTGCCAAATTTAAATTCTTTACCTTCGCCATCGTATGCATTGTGTGAACGAGTGGCACACCTGTGCGCTCGGAAATCATCCAACCGAGTTGTCCGCTGATCCAATAATGTGAATGAATGATGTCGTAATAATTATCTGGCTTGCCTGATTGATGGTTCATGAATGCCGAAGTAAGCGCACCGATCTGAGATGGCAATTCTTCTTTTGTTAACGCACTAATTGGTCCTGCTTCTAAATGGTGAACGGTTACACCCTTTGCAATTTCAACAGCGTCAGCTAGACCAGATTTATCCGCGCGCGTGAAAATATCAACTTCAACACCTGCGGCAGCCATCTTGATCGAATTCTCTACAACATAAATATTCATGCCACCAGCATCACCAGTGCCAGCTTGTTCCAGCGGCGAGGTGTGCACCATTAGTGTGGCGATGCGACTCTTCATGTTTAAAAGTGTAGACCCCAGATTAAAGACACGCTAAATGGTTGCTCGAAGCCCGCCTACGATTGCGCCGCCGCCATACACATCAAACTTCTCTTCGGGCGTCTTGATTCCCCACTCCGCAAAGGCGGCATGAATTACGGTTGAAAATGCGCGAAGTGAACCATCGCTAATTTTGAATACCAATGTGCGACCATCTTTGAATGAGGCAACTTCAACACCTTCGGCGCCCTCTTTCATAAATAAACCAGGCACTGCTTGCATCATCCGCGTTGTTAAACGTCCAACACCGGCAACCATCTCTGGGTGCTGTAAACATGCGTTATACACCTCTTGATGTACTGGATCTTTTGAAACCGTAAAGTTATGAATCGCCTTCGCCAAACCAATTGAAGAGATTGCAAATAACGGTGCACCGCAACCATCAAATGTTTTATTCGCTACTGATTCACCAGTCATCTCTTCAATCTCTTTCAAGATAGCAATCTGCAATGGATGCGTTGGTTCTAAATATGTTTTGGTATCCCAGCCATTAACAACACATGTTGCCAACATTCCGGCATGCTTGCCGCTGCAATTCATCGCAAGTCTGGTTGCTGGCGCCGAGCCCCAGGCAGCGCGTTCGACTTCACCAAGTGGCTTATCTGTTGCATTTTGCAGCGCTGATTCATCCAGACCGGCACCTGCCAATATTTCAAGGACCGCATCTTGATGCATCGCTGAACCAGAGTGACTAGCAGACACAAGTGCCAAATGTTTTGGACTTAACTTGAGACCGCTGCGCACCATGGCAGAGCTTTGAAAACATTTCACTGAAGACCTAGGAAAGATTGGTAGTTCTGGTGAACCCTTAGTTTTATAAACCGAACCATCGGCATTTAACATAACGAGATGTCCGCTATGAACCGACTCGACCATTCCATTGCGAGTTAGTTCGGCGAGTACTTCCCCAATTAATTGCTTAGACATTTTCTTGGCGCTCTAGCGAAGACCAGATGTGTGCTTGAAGTGTTTGACCTTCGGCGGCCATGTCATATGCAAAAAATAATTGACCTTCAACTAAACCATAAAGACGAGATCCTGCTGTAACAATTTTTGCAGTTGGCGCTGAATAACCTTGATCCATCGCAAGTTGAATCTTTGGGCCATCGTGCACACCAACCCAACCCTCAGAAATTCCCGTGTTATGCGCAAGAACAACTTCTAAAACTTTATTGGGCTTTGGACGCCAGAAACCAACTTCTGATCCGCCCGGGCGAATGATTTCGCCTTGCGCATCGATGATCCAACTGCGCGAAAAATAATTTAGAAATGGTCGACCATCATGATTAAAAACAACTTCTTGCATGAATTCAAAAGGTTCGATCGTCGGATATTCACCGCGCCCTTTACCGCGCCAGGTACCAACCATCCACGCCAGCGGATTTAGATCTGGGTGCAGGCCTTCGGGAATTGTAAAAACCATGAGCTACTTATCTCCTCGCCAAGTTTTGATCGCACCGCGCGCACTAACGACCACAAGAACCAATCCAACCAAGCCGGTAATACCTATTAGCAGCACGCTAGTTACCGTCTCCACCTGCCAAGACTAACCTGTGCCGGGCGGGCTAGAGTTCGACTATGAGCACGTCAAAGAAATTAGTAGTGAAAGTAATGGCTGGCGCCAATGATCCAGAGCGCTGTGCCCAGGCATTTACTGTTGCAAGTGCGGCCCTTGCAAGTGGCGCCGATGTTTCACTTTGGCTCACTGGCGATGCCGCTTGGTTTGCAGTCGCTGGCAAAGCAGAAGAATTTGTTCTTCCACATTCCGCCCCGCTTGCCGACATGCTCGCCGCAATTATTGCGGGCGGCAAAGTAACTTTATGCACCCAGTGCGCAGTTCGTCGTGGAATTAAAGATGGCGATCAAATTAACGGAATCGTTATTGCCGGTGCGGCCAGCTTTGTAGAAGAAATTCTTGCACCTGATGTGCAAGCCCTTATTTATTAATTAGCTCCTGCGAAGCACTTACATCACCTGAAGTAAGCGTGGCCTCCAGTGGCACGTTGCGCTTTATTACTGCAAGGGCAATTGGACCCAGTTCATAATGACGGGCCACGGTTCCGATAAATCCAACTTCTTTCTCATCCAACATAACTTTATCGCCGGTATTTGGCATCACAATTGCACTGCCATCTAGGTGCAACAAGGTTAAGCGCCTCGGTGGTTGGCCCAGATTAAATACCTTTGCAACGGTTTCTTGCCCTGGATAACAACCCTTTTTCATATGGACCGCGTTATTTAAAAAGCCTAATTCATTTGGAATTGATTTGTGATCGGTCTCAAAAAGTATTCGGGCACGTCCCGCAGCAACACGTTCTGCTTCCAGCGCCCAGGTTCCAACTTGGGTATGGGATTTATTGAAGGCAGATTTCATCTCATCTAATTCATCATAAGTAACCAGCGCATATGGTCCGCCAAGTCCATCAGCAACACCAGGTGCCCGAAGCACGGCATATTGGTTTGTGCGATCTTGAACTTCCACGCGCAACATAAATTTCATCTTCTCAAGGAATGTGAGTAATTCAGGCAACTTTTCTTTTTCGGTATGAATCCAAGTTGTCGTGCCATCATCAACTAAATAAAACTGATGTGCGATATGACCTGTTGGATCGAGAATAAGTGAGCAAACCCAGAGGCCAGGTGTTAATTTCTCAACATCTTGTGTTGTAAGTGAATGCAACCAACTTAACCGATCCGCGCCAGTTACAGATAAAACTGCACGATGTGAAAGATCAGCCCAGGCGCTGCCGGCGGCAAGTGCGCGCTGTTCTTGATTGGGTTCACCGAAATGCCAGATCGCGCCCGCATCGGGGCCGGCCTCAACAAGTACGGCTGTCATAGTTAGTTAAGTTTACGGCTTATTAAAGCAAGATTCGCAGCGACCTGCGATAGCCAAGTGCTCGAGATCGGTATGGAAACCGTAATCATCTAGGAGTGCCTGGGTTAGTGCAGAAGTTGCTTCGATTGGGACTTCAATTATTACACCGCACTTCTCACAATTTAGATGCGCGTGAATATCTTCAGTCGATGCGTGATAGCGAACGCCACCATGTCCAAGGTGAGAGTGTTGAACAAAACCAACATTTTCTAACGTTTCTAGATTGCGGTAAACAGTTGAGAGATTAATTCCTGGATGTGTTGCTCGAACTTTCTCGGCAACTTGTTCTGGTGTTGCATGTCCAAGTTCACGAACAGCTGCAAGAACCAATTCACGTTGAGGTGTTAAACGAAGTCCCTTTTCGCGCAATTCATGTTTATCAGCCATGAGGTAAGTCTATCTAACGTTAGATAGTTACGATTAAATCGACGGGTTCGCCCTTTTGCGCGTGAACTTTGAGTTCCACTCGGGCGCCATGCGCAAGGACTACTACTGTCCACTCACCCGGCG
>CAIMMQ010000132.1 GCA_903842675.1 uncultured Actinomycetes bacterium | reverse complement strand
TAGGAATTGTTGGCGCAATGTTGATTCCATTGCAATCAATCATCATCCCGGCCTACATCAATGCCAGCAAACTTAATTTGTTAAGTGGTTATTGGGGCGCAATATTCGTTTATGCGGCTCTCGGCACGCCATTCGCAACTTTCTTGATGACCTCTTATTTCCGTGGAATTCCAGATGACCTTGTCGAAGCTGCCGTGGTTGATGGTTTGGGTTACGGCGCGGTCTTTCGCAAGATTGCTATGCCACTTGCCGTGCCTGCAGTAATAACCGTAATCGTTCTGCAATTCATTCAGATCTGGGATGACTTATTAGTTGGACTGCTATTTATTCAGGATCCAAATTACCGGACGATAACCGTTGGACTTGGTGCCCTCTCTGCCGGCCGTGTTACCGACATCCCAGTACTCATGGCTGGCTCATTGATCTCAGCAATCCCCGCAGTAGTTGTGTACTTAATTTTCCAACGCCAACTAGTGAACGGCTTAACTGCTGGCATCGGTAAGTAAGCCCTGTTAGGCTAAAAAAATGAAGATCGTTGTGACTGGAGCAACCGGATTACTTGGCCGAGCAACTGCAGAGCATCTAGCAAGCGTCGGACATGAAGTTATTTCGGTTGATCGCAAGAGTGGGCAAGTGCCAGCCGGAACAAAGTTAGTTGTTGGCGACTTAACGAGCCTTGAATTCTGTGACAGCGTAATTGCGGGCACCGATTGCGTAGTTCATCTCGGCGCGATTCCAAACCCGATTGAGCCACGGCAATACACCGTCTTTCAAAACAATACCTTGAGTACTTTCGCGGTATTCACAGCAGCAGCACAGGCAAAGTGCAGAACAGTCTTGTATGCATCTAGCGTCTCGGCATACGGCACTGCATATTCAGATAAATGGACCTCGCCTATCTACGCGCCAATGGATGAAGCACATCCACTTGTATACGAAGAGAGCTATGCGCTATCAAAAGAAGTAAATGAATTGTCGGCGGTTATGTGGTCGCGTCGTTGTGACACATCATTTGTTGGGATGCGTTTTCCTTGGACAAATACCCCAGAAAAAACCTTAGAACTTGCAAAGCGTTTTCGTGCTGATGAAACATTGCCGCCTGACCCAAGATTCCCTGTTGGTATCGTTGCAAAGATATTGTGGACTTATTTAGATCTGCGCGATGCGGTTAAGGCGATTGAAATTGTTTTAACGAGTAAGACGCACGGCGCGGAGGTTTATAACTTCTGCGCGCCGGACACCATGAGTAATGAGAGCACCGAAAAATTGATGCGAGAGTTTCATCCAACTACCCAATTGCAAGGCGATTTCTCGGGCTACCAGGCCCCGATTTCCAGCCAAAAATTCGTCGATATGTTCGGATTCGAGCCGGCCCATCTCATCAATCGAGAGAGTATTTAGCCAATCTAATCGAGGGCAAAACCTGCGCTCAAATTTGGCCAATGGCGGGCTTCTATAACAGAAAAGTTACCAATCCGCGCCCAATCCGCCTTGACTATCTAGCCCCTAGGTTTAAGGATTACCCCTAACGTGTAGCGAAGCTATGCGGACCTACTTCCGTAGAGAAATGGATAATGAATGCTACTAAAGAAAACTAAGCTAGCAATTGTTGCCTTGGTTTCAGTTGCGCTTATTGGTGCAACCGTTCCAGCATCACAAGCAGCTGCTCCAACAACAAAGCAACTTGAAATCTTCACATGGTGGGCATCTGGCGGCGAGTTCGCTGGTCTCAACGAAATGATCAAGTTGTACAAGAAGCAAAACCCAAAGACTAAGTTCATCAATGCTGCTGTTGCTGGCGCTGCCGGTACAAACGCAAAGGGTGTTCTTGTCTCACGTATGCAAGCAAACAATCCACCAGATACTTTCCAATCACACGCTGGTGCAGAACTAACTTCTTATGTAAAGGCTGGTCAAGTTCAAGACCTAACATTCCTTTACAAGCAACAAGGTTGGGACAAGGTTTTCCCAGCAGGTTTGATTAAGACTCTTACCGTTGGCGGAAAGATCTACTCAGTACCTGTAAACATCCACCGTGCAAACGTTCTATGGTGGTCACCTGCTTCAGCTGCAAAGGCTGGAATCACTTCAGCTCCTGCAACAATCGCAGAATTCAAGACAGACCTTGCCAAGTTCAAGGCTGCTGGATTCGACGGAATTGCGCTAGCTGGTAACGGTGACTGGGCAATTGCTCACCTATTTGATCAGATTCTTCTTGCTGATCTAGGTACCGCTGGTTACGTTGGACTATTCAACGGAAAGACCAAGTGGGATTCAGCCGGAGTAGCAACAGCTGCTAAGGATCTATCAGACATCCTTGCTTACGGAAACTCATCAAAGACACTTGACTGGCCAGATGCAGGCGACATGGTCGTCAAGGCTAAGACAGCTGGTTTCTTCGTAATGGGTGACTGGGCTTCATCACAATGGGAATCTGAAGGCTTCAAGCCAGGCGTAGATTACGCATGGGCTGCAGCTCCAGGAACATCCAAGAACTACATGTGGTTGTCTGACTCGTTCACACTTCCAAAGGGTGCTCCAGATACGGATGCAGCAATTGCATGGTTGAAGCTTTGCGGATCACTTGCAGGACAAGATGCATTCAACCCTAAGAAGGGTTCTATCGCAGTTCGTACCGACTCAAATGCGAAGCTATATGACTCATACCTACAATCTGCTATGAAGGATTGGCACAAGCTTGATACCCAAGCTGGTTCAATCGTTCACGGTGTAATGGGTAACAATGCATTCATGGCAGCTTACGATTCAGCAGTTGGTAAGTTCTACCAAGCAGGAGCACCAGCTTCAGGAACTTCAAGCTTCTTGCAGGATCTAGTTGCTGCTTATGCAACAGGACAAGCTGCTTAATCTGAAGTAAAAATAGTTACCGCTTTAAGCGCTAACTAGCAAGAAATTGCAGAGTTCTGGTGGGGAGAAATCCCCACCAGAATTTGCATTAAGTTCAAGTAAATTTTGAAGTTTTCCTTACAAATCTCGCAGTAACTCACTAGAGTTCGTGTGTATCCCCGAACCACCTTATTTTTTTGAGAGGCAGGCACATCAGTGGCCGTAAGAGCAAAGAAACATGTTCAAAGCCCTTGGGGCGGTTTCTTCTTCGTTCTTCCTTCAATTCTGGCAATGGCGGTCTTCGTCTACGGAATGATCGGATGGACCGTTAAGGAATCCCTTGGCAAGCGAACAAACTCTTACACAACTGCAAAAGGCTACGTTGGGCTAAAGAACTTCCGCGGTCTCTTCCAAGATCCAGAGTTCATGCACGCATTTACCAACCTTTTGAAGTTCACCGGAGTCTTCATGATCGGAACCTTGATCTCAGGTTTGATCATGGCGCTGCTCCTAGAAAAGGGCATCAAGGGCGAAGGCTTCTTCCGCTCGATCTATCTCTACCCAATGGCGATCTCGTTCATCGCAATGGGAACATCCTGGCGCTGGTTGATGGACTCATCTCGTGACGGAAAAGCTACCGGCCTAAATAAAATCTTCTTTGACGTTCACTTAGGATTCCTACAGAGCAACTGGTATTCATCAGAGAAAGGCGCGATGTTTGCGATGGCAATGCCAGCGATCTGGCAGATGTCTGGCTACATCATGGCGCTCTTCTTAGCTGGATTCCGAGGTATTCCTGATGATCTGCGCGAGGCAGCTCGTGTTGATGGTGCAAGTGAATACAAGATTTACCGACACATTCTCTTCCCACAACTGAGCCCAACTTTCCTTACCGTCTTGATTATTTTGGGCCATATCTCGATGAAGGTCTTCGACCTGATT
>CAIMMQ010000131.1 GCA_903842675.1 uncultured Actinomycetes bacterium | reverse complement strand
GTAACCCTTTTCATTTAACTTCTCATCAAGTGCGCCAGTAACAATTGTTATTGAAAGATTCTTGCCACCATATTCTTTTTCAAGCAGCGCGATTCCTTCTGGTGAAGAGAGAATTGTGATTGCAATAATGTCTGTTGCACCACGTTCTAATAAATAATTAATTGCTGCAATGAGAGTTCCACCGGTTGCAAGCATTGGATCCAGAATGAAGCACTGGCGTCCAGTCAGATCTTCCGGAAGTCGATTCGCATATGTTGAAGGCTGAAGTGTTTCGTGATCGCGAATCATTCCGAGAAAACCCACTTGAGCAGTTGGAATCAGTCGAGTCATACCTTCCAACATGCCAAGCCCAGCGCGCAAAATTGGAACGACAACTGGATGCGGCTTAGCAAGCTCTACGCCTTTGGCTTTAGCTACAGGCGTCTGCACAATTACATCAACGGTGCGCACTTCACGAGTAGCCTCGTAGGCAAGCAACGTCACTATCTCTTCGGTTAGCGCCCTAAAGGTCGGTGAATTGGTTCGTTCATCCCGGAGCACAGTTAATTTGTGTGTCAGCAGTGGATGGTTCGCAACGTGAACTTTCATATCACATACCTTACTCGCTCGGCGGGTCTTGTCGTGTAAGCCGTTTAGTGCGACGATGATTACTGCTTGGACGGCTGAGACGAGAGCGGGAGGTGTGATGTGGAACAAGATTTTGGCGTTATTGCGTGGCACGAAGACGGCCGCTGGAATTTGTCGCAATTAGCACACACTCGTGATCTCGGTCTGATTATGGACCAACTTAATTCGCAAGCAACTAATGGTGGTGCAATCGCGCTAATTTCCATTGAAGAAGATTTCTTTATTGTTGCCCGCGCGCTTGGCTCTCACATGCAGATGATGATTAGCGATGTTACTTACGCGCTCGAATCAGACCTCGCATCAGATTTAATTGAAATGCTCGACTTACCATTTCCAGAAGAAGACGATGATTCGCAACCTGGTGGCGATATAGATTTACTTGCTGATCTAGGAATGAATGCAATGGAACTTGAAGCAATTTGTGATGATGTCGAGTTGTTCCCAGATGAACAGATCGATGCAATTGCGGCGCGCATTGGATTCGGCGAGCAATTCACTGAACTTTTTGAAATGTCGTAAGGCAGAATACTTGGCAAGTAATTTTGAAAGTGAAATGGGAATTGCGTTAGAAATTGCAAAACGTGCGCTCGCAACTAACGATGTTCCAGTCGGCGCCATTGTTATTTCACCAGATGGAACCGTTATTGGAACTGGCGAGAATCGGCGCGAATTAGATAATGATCCAACTGCGCATGCTGAGATAGTTGCACTCAGAGCGGCCAGTACAGCGACAAACACTTGGCGATTAGATGACCACACACTCGTTGTAACACTAGAACCATGTGCAATGTGTGCCGGCGCAATTGCACAAGCAAGAATTAAGACTTTAGTTTTTGGTGCCTGGGATGCCAAGGCTGGCGCAGTTGGTTCGGTTTGGGATGTACTTAGAGATCCGCGCTCGCCACATCGGACCGAAGTTGTTGCTGGCATCAGAGAAGCCGAGTGCACAGAACTACTTAGCAATTTCTTCAAAGATTTTCGAAATTAAATTTCACTAAAAAGTATTGAGGAGTATCCTCACCTTTGGTGGCGTGTCCGAGCGGCCAAAGGAGCACGCCTCGAAAGCGTGAGTTGGGCAAAACTCAACCGTGGGTTCAAATCCCACCGCCACCGCCATTTAATACATAATTAACTTATGAAAATCTATGCGCATCGTGGCGCTTCTAAGGATTTTCCAGAACATACTCGGGCCGCCTATCTTGCAGCGATTGAGCAAGGCGCCGATGGTTTTGAATGCGATCTACGCCTGACCAGAGATTCCCAATTAATTTGTTGGCATGATCGCGACACCTCTCGGTTCGCCCAAACCAATAAAAAAATAGCGCAGACAACTTTTGCAGATTTGGCCTTCGTTAAACCACTGTTATTTACTGACCTTTTGGAGCTAGCAATCCTTAACAATAAAGGCCTAGCAATTGAAACCAAGCACCCAGTTCAAACTGGCGGCAAAGTAGAACGAGAACTTTTCGCAATACTCGAGCAGGTCAAACCCAAAATTCCACTTTCGATTATGTCTTTTTCTTGGCTTGCTGTGAATCGGGCGCTGGGCAAAAATTATCAAGCAACTTATCTAATGCAACATCGAAATCAAAGAGTTTTCAACTCGGCCCCAATAATCGGTCCCGGACTACATCTAATTAAGGCCAACCCTGAAATTGTGAAGCGCGCACATAGCCAAGGTAAAAAAGTTTATGTTTGGACGGTAAATAGTGATGAAGATGTGCGATTTTGCGCGGGGCTTGGCGTAGATGTGATCATGAGCGACAACCCGGCACAAGCACGAAGGGCGCTCGGTTACTCTTAG
>CAIMMQ010000130.1 GCA_903842675.1 uncultured Actinomycetes bacterium | reverse complement strand
TTTAGTGTCCTGCCAGGAAACGCTCTGCATCAAGCGCGGCTTGGCAACCAGACCCCGCTGCGGTGATCGCTTGGCGGTAGGTATGGTCCACCAAATCACCACATGCAAAAACTCCTTTTAGATTTGTGTTTGTCGAACGGCTAACCACTTCGACATAACCTTCGCCATCTAACTTAACTTGGCCCACAACTAGCTCGCTTCTTGGAAGATGCCCAATCGCAACAAAGAGTCCATCAAAGTTCTTTTCACTTGTTTCACCAGTAACTAAATTCTTTAGCGCAAGCCCACTAACTTTCTCAGCGCCTAATACATCGGTCACTTCGGTGTTCCAAATAAATTCAATTTTTGGGTTAGCCATAGCGCGTTCAATCATAATTTTTGATGCTCGCAATTCGGCGCGACGGTGAATTACAACAACTTTGGAAGCGAAACGAGTTAGGAAGTTTGCCTCCTCCATTGCAGAGTCGCCACCGCCGACAACTGCTAATTCTTTTTCCCGGAAGAAGAAACCATCGCATGTTGCACACCAAGAAACTCCGCGGCCAGACAGACGTTTTTCGTTGGCCAAACCAATCTCTTTATATGCCGAACCCATCGCAAGGATTACTGATTTTGCTTTAAGAGTATTTCCAGAACCATCAACTAAAGTTTTGATTTCGCCATCTAGTTTCATTTCAACAATATCGTCAGTTACCAACTTGGTACCAAATTTTTCTGCTTGCTTACGTAAGGAATCCATCAAGTCTGGACCCATTACACCTTCTGGGAATCCAGGAAAGTTTTCAACATCCGTTGTGTTCATTAAAGCCCCGCCAGCAGTTACTGAGCCTTCATACAAAATTGGTTTCATCTCGGCGCGCGCCGCGTAAATTGCTGCTGTGTAACCGGCTGGACCTGAACCAACAATTACAACGTCATGGACGAGATCCATTTACACCGACTCCTTTATTGATATCACGGCGTTACTTCTTCGTAGGCCGCAAAAAATTTAGCGCATTTCTTACTTCATCAACTCTAGCGAGGTGGGCTAAGCCAAGATAACCAACTCCACCAACTAGAAGAACGATTAGAAGGCCAAGAGTATTCCCACCGGGAAAATAGCTTTGGATTAAGCGCAACGGCAAAGCCGTGGCGAGAGCGAGAACGATTAGTTTCAAATAAAACCCAGTTACTTCAGCAAGGGAAATTCTGATCTCATAGCGGCGCAAGAGCCGAACGGTACAAAAAGCGCCGACAAAGTAGCTAAATGCCAATGATCCAGCCAGCCCGACGGTTACCCATTTGGCAGGCAGGGTTAGGGCAAATGCCAGAGCCGCGCCTGTTCCCAAGAGATTCATAACAGCGTTACTGAGAACCTGAAGCTTCACATTCTCAAAAGCATTCAACCCGCGCAAAGCAATCAAATTTATGCTCATTGGAAGAAGTCCAAGTGCAAAGGCAGAAAGCACATAACCCAAATAATTTGCATCGTTATCGGAAATTCCAAAGAATAAAGTTCTTGTAATTAGTGGACCAAATAATAAGAAAACTACCGCGCTCGGAACTGTAATTATTCCCACTAGGCGCATCGCCTTAACTAGCTGCTCATGAATCGCATCAACTTGTTTTCTGTGAGCCAACTTTGCCAAAGTAGGCAACAGTGCTGTTACAACTGAAATCGTTATAACCGAGTGTGGCAAAACCAATATAAAAAATGAGTTGTTGTATGGCGTAAAACCAACACCAGTAGTAACCCCCTGCTTAAGAGCCTTTACTGCTGCACCTGTTGAAAGATTTACAGTTACCAAATAACTCACCTGTGAGATCGCGGCAAATACTAAAGTCCAACTTGCGAGGTGTAAGGATTTTCTAAGTTCTGGATCGCGCCAGTCAAACCTTGGTCGCAACTTAATATTTGTTCGTCGAATCACCGGCACCAGTATCAAAGCTTGTGCAACATAGCCCGCTGTTGTGCCAAGACCTAACCAAGTTATTTCACTGTTAGATATTGTTGAAACCGTAGGTTTTGTCGTTTGAATTAAGTACCAACCAAAAACAGCGATTCCGATTATGTTATTTAAAACCGGCGCCCACATCATTGGGCCAAATTTTCCTTTGGCATTTGCGATCTGACTCAAAAGAGCGAAAATCCCCATAAAAAATATCTGAGGTAAACAAAAGCGCATAAACAGAGTTGTTACATGGAATTCCGGTCTTCCGATATAACTTGTGGCAAAAAGCCGCACCAACAACGGGGCAAATACAACAGTAACGACAACCAAGGCACCGAGAAAAACTGCTGTGGCTGTTAATAATTTGGAGATAAATGCCGATCCCCCATCGGACTCATTGCTTGAACGAACAATTTGCGGAACAAAAACCGCAGTAAGTGCCCCACCAAGTATCAAGTTATACAAAATATTAGGCATGGTGTTCGCAACGTTAAATGTGTCCCCAAGAAGGGTTGTTCCAAGAACTGCAACTAAAATTAAGCCACGAACTAATCCAGTTATTCGAGAGACTATGGTCCCGACCGCCATCACAGTAGAAGACTTCAAGAGCGCCTTTTCGTTCATTTACGCCTTCTCCTAATTCTGCGCGAGCTCTGGATTATCGCTGACAAAAATAGTACAACGGCCGCCGCGGTTGTAAGCCAAGTTGCCACTGGACTTATGACTCGAAGTGAGAGTTGATAGATAACAGCATCTCCCAACATCTCTCCGGTTGTTGAATGGAGATTTACCATCAGCTGGCTTGCGCCAGAAGTTAAAACTTGCACCGGGATCAATACTTGAGTTTTCGAGTTGGGTGCCAGATCTTCATCTGCAATATCTCCAACCACAACCTTGCCATTCATTGCCGAAACCAAAATTTTTATTTTAACTTTTTT
>CAIMMQ010000129.1 GCA_903842675.1 uncultured Actinomycetes bacterium | reverse complement strand
GTTGGACTCTGGCTTACCTATCAAGCACAGGCTTTTATCTCGATTGACAATATCGGAATTGCAGTTTGGGGTTGGCTGTTTGGAGGAATGATTGTAGCGATTTCGCTTCGTGAAGTTCCGGTGACTTTGAATGTCACAGCGCCAGTTCAGAACAAGGGACCGCGAGTTAATGGTGGCCGGGGCAAGCAGTCGGGCAAGGATAATTTTGTTGGGAATTTGGTTTCGGCAATTTTGGTTATTGCTACTTTGGTTGGGGTTAGTTTGCTTGCTCAAGGAGAGACCGGGCTACAGAATCTTCGCAAGATAGCGATGCCAAAGACTCAGCAAGATTATCTTTATTACCAACAACAAGTAGATAGTGTTCTTTCTAAGCATCCGGTAGATCCACACTTTGTTGAAGTTATTGCGGACCAATTGGTCCAAGTCGGCCAGAGCTTTGCTAGTGCCGGAGATCTTGTAAATGCGTTACCTATTTTTGCAAAGGCTGATGGATTATTAGTGAATTTAATTAAGGAGGATCCACGGGAATCTGTTGCGCTGCAACTGCGTGCTGGTGAACAAGATGGGCTCGCGCAGATTTATGCGTTGCAAAAAGATTCTGCGAAGTCGATGGCGGCTTGGATGATTTCTATTGATGCCCTAAAAAAGCTGTGCGAACTCGACCCTTACAACACCAACGATTGGTTGCTATTAGGCAAGACTTATAAGGCGGCTGGAGATATTGCTTCTGCGCGGAGTGTTATTGCCAAGATCGAGGCATTTGATCCGAAAGGGGCTGATTTAGCTAGCGCCAAGAAGGAATTTGGGGCATAGAAGCCAAATCGCAGGGCGCTAGTTACCCTAGGGGCATGAGCTTGAAGGTAGCGATTGTTGGTCAGGGGTATGTAGGTCTGCCTTTGGCGATGGCTGCGGTCGGGGCCGGGAATTCGGTTGTTGGGATTGATAGCGATGCTGGGTTGGTTGCATCGTTGTCTTCTGGCGTGAGTGTGATTGAGGATGTAACTAATTCTGAATTGGCGGCGGCGCTTAAAAATGGATATTCGGTAAGTGGTTCTTTTTCTGCGGTCGATGATTGTTCGGTTGTGGTTATTTGTGTTCCAACGCCGCTTGACGCGGCGGGTGCGCCAGATATTTCTATTTTGGTGGGGGCGGTTTCATCCGTTGCTTCGGTGGTTGAGCCTGGAGTCTTGGTGATTGTTGAATCTACGGTTGCTACCGGGACTATTCGAAAGGTAATAGCACCAATCCTTGAGGCGAAGTTGGGTGTGGGGCATTTTGATTTAGTTTATTCACCAGAACGAATCGATCCACTAAATAAAAAATGGGGAGTTAAGAACACGCCAAAGTTGGTGGCGGGGTTAAGTGAAGTTGCTTTATCTCGGGCTGTTTCATTTTATTCTGGGTTCGTATCGACAGTGGTGCCGGGGTCGTCGGTTGAGGTCATTGAGACCGCGAAGTTGCTGGAAAATTCTTTTAGGTTTGTGAATATTTCATTTATTAATGAGATTTCAGTTTTGTGTGATGCCCTCGGTATTGATGTTTTAGAAGTTATTGATGCGGCCGCGAGTAAGCCATATGGATTTATGCCGTTCTATCCTGGGGCTGGGGTTGGTGGACATTGCATTCCGGTGGATCCGATTTATTTAGCGAGTGCTGCGCGGGATGCCGGATCGCCTTCTAGGTTTATTGAATTAGCAAGAGATATTAATTCGGCGATGCCGGCTTACTTTGTGGGACGGGTTGTGGAGAAGTTAGGGACGTTGTCGGGTAAGGCGATTATTGTGATTGGTGTGGCATACAAAGCGAATGTTTCAGATACGAGAGAGAGCGCAGCAGAAAAATTGATTGATTTGTTGCGTGGTGCTGGGGCAATTGTCAGTTGGCATGATGATGTGGTGGGCGCGTGGCGCGGGGAAGAATCGAGTGCGCTTTCTGCTTCGTTCGATTTAGCTATTTTGG
>CAIMMQ010000128.1 GCA_903842675.1 uncultured Actinomycetes bacterium | reverse complement strand
TGGGATAATAACCTTACTGACTTACCCGATGAAGCCCAAAACATGCTGAATGTAAAAATTGTTGAACTCCAGGACATAGCCATGAACCAAGATGTTCCACAGCCAACAATCGCTACCCGCTCACCCTTTTTGGGGAGTAGTGGCCAATAGTCAGGGGCCAGCTTGGCAACTTTGCGCCACATCTCTGGTTGAGTCGCCAACTCGGCTTCGGCAAAGGACATTTTTTCCACCTTAAGATCAATGACTGCGATTAGCCGCAACCCCTTGAAAGTAGGGCTTCGCGCTCCTCAAGTCAATCGTTTTTGCAGTATTTTATTGTTATAAGACTGTAATAATCAAATAGGAGCATAAACCCTTGACTATTGGGCAGAAAACTAGTGGAGTAGGCAAAGGATGTACTACATGATGATCAAGAAGACGCGCAGCGCGGCTATAGCTGCTGCACTGGCTCGCAATAAATGAATCGGCAGAGTCGACTTAATGCGATACTGGAATTATTGATTCGTGATGGAACCCTTGATGTCGATGAAGCTGCTACCGATTTAGACGTATCTTCTGCCACAATACGCCGAGATTTTGACCGGCTGGCAGAACAACAATTACTCAATCGCACACATGGTGGGGCTATAGCGACAGGCGGATCTTTTAGATTGCCCCTCGCATATAAAATCGCTCGAGATGAAGATGCCAAGAAGCGTATCGCTGAAGCCGCAGCACGGATGGTCTCTAGACATCAGGTGGTGGGACTCAACGGAGGAACAACTACTACCGAAG
The DNA here is from genome assembly GCA_903842675.1 of uncultured Actinomycetes bacterium. Taxonomy (GTDB): domain Bacteria; phylum Actinomycetota; class Actinomycetes; order Nanopelagicales; family Nanopelagicaceae; genus AAA044-D11. The sequence goes on along the minus strand of CAIMMQ010000128.1, from coordinate 2,507 downwards.
TCGCCAGGGCTTTAGCGGCTTCACCAGAATTCGCCGCAGGTAATGTCGGTGATCCACTTGCTCTCACCGTGGTCACTAATGCATTGAACATTGCGACCGAATTAACCGTTAGACATCACATCAAAATTGTCGTGACCGGTGGTGTAGCACGGCCCCAGTCATACGAACTTACAGGTCCATACAATGAACCTGTCTTAAACGACGTGGTGCTGGATATCGCATTTGTTGGTGTTGAAGGGCTGGACCCCAAAGTTGGGGCAACCGCCAGGCATGAAGACGAAGCCAGGGTAAGTCAGCAGTTAGCCTCACGCGCAAAGCAAGTAGTAATTGTCACCGACTCATCTAAATTTGGTAAGAGTGCCTTTGCGATGATCCGCACACCAGAACAAATCGATACGATCATCACTGATAACGGAATTTCGGAGCACGTTAAAAAAGCTTTACAGAACGCGGGGGTAAAAATTGTCATCGCTTGACCTTATAAAGGCTGCTGACTTTCGTAACACTGGTGTCGGAGCGTTTAATGTAATCCTGCTAGAGCACGCAGAAGCAATAGTTTTGGGTGCGGAGTTAGCAAAACTCCCGACGATCTTGCAAATAAGTCAAAACGCAGTTGCTTATCATGGGGCTTTAAAACCAATTGGGTTGGCAGCCCTTGCGTGTGCACAATCTTCTTCTATCGCAATTTCTGTGCACCTAGATCACGCAGAAGATACCAATCTAATTAAAGAAGCGCTGGATCTGGGTTTTGACAGCATTATGTATGACGGTTCAAAATTAGAATTTAAAGAAAATGTTGCGACCTCCAAAAAAATGGCTGATTTATCACATTCGTATGGTGCAACGATCGAAGTAGAACTTGGAGAAATAGGGGGCAAGGACGGCGTTCATGCTCCAGGTGTTAAAACACATTCATTAGAAGCGAAATTATTCGTTGAAGAAACTGGCGTAGATCTTTTGGCGGTAGCAGTTGGTTCATCACACGCGATGACTAGTCGGAATGCACAACTTGATTTCGACCTGATTGCCGAACTTCGATCGATGGTACCAGTCCCGCTCGTCCTTCACGGATCATCCGGGGTTAGTGACGGAGATTTACAGAAGGCGATCCGGTCTGGAATGCGCAAGATAAATATTGCAACGCATTTAAATCACGTCTTTACTGATGCTGTCCGGTCGGTTCTGAACAATGATCCAAAGTTAGTAGACCCTCGTAAATATATAACCGAAGCGCGAAACGGAGTAGCCCGAGAAATAGAAAGGCTGCTGAAGCTACTCGACCTTCAATAGATTGTAGCTTGCCCCTTCACGAGATTACCTCGAAACTCTACGGATAGGATCTCTGGAATCGATTAATTTCGAAATGACTCACTCCACATGGAAGACCTCATCAATGTAAGACCACCAGTCACCAGGTGCACGATCAACGACCGGAGTTTGTAACGGCTTGCAAAGATCCCACCATTTTTGCGTCGATGGGTCCGCGGCCATCATCACCGTGGACGTAATAACCATAATCAACGTGCGACCCATTAAGCGGGAGTAAAGCTCCCTTTGCAACTGGGACTTCGGATCTGCCACACATCGCCAGGATATTCAGAGTGTTCTGGGTTGCTAGATCGGTATCCACATTGCCCCAGATTGTTCCGATACCGACAAGCTCGATCTCGGGCGCAAAACAGGCGAGCATAATCGCCATGGTGTCATCGACGCCAGTATCGCAGTCGAGCAAGATCGGGGTCCGCGCGGTAGTAAGTTTAGGCATTTCGCTAGTGTACAACAGAAGATACATTCGATTCAGGTATCTTTACGTGTAGAACGCTTGCTATCTCGCAGTACTAAAATTAATCCATAAATGCACCACCATTCACAGAAATTGACTCTCCTGTTATGAAATTAGCATCATCCGAAGCCAAAAATGCGACGACCTTTGCAACATCCTCGGGCGATTCCAAACGACCTAGAGGCGGGCTCACGCAACCAATCGCGGATCATCGAGTTGTGGTTGGTTCGGCATTATTGTGGAACAGAGCGGAGACGAGGAGATTTGAACTCCTGAAGGGTTTAACCCCTTACCTCGTTAGCAGTGAGGCGCACTCGACCGGGCTATGCGACGTCTCCAAGTGGTGGTCGGAGTTTACAGGCAAAAGCTCAAGGTAAAACCCTCGAATATGGCTGAACGAACGAGGCGTATTACCCCTCGTTCTCCTCCGAGCTTTGTGTAGAAATTAAGCGATAACCCACGCCGCGCACCGCCACGATTACCTTTGGGCCACCTGCATTCTTAATCTTCAGGCGCAAACGTGATGCATGTGTATCTAAGAAGTGATCACTTGAAAAATCACTTGAACCGCCAATTGCCTGAATCACCTGCTCACGAGTAAATACTCGCTTTGGGTGCTCCATCAGTAAACGCAAGAAATCAAATTCTGTACGAGTGATGGATAGAGTCGCTTGATCAATTTGAAGTGTACGAGTTTCAAGATCAAGAGTTAAGCCATTTGCAT
>CAIMMQ010000127.1 GCA_903842675.1 uncultured Actinomycetes bacterium | reverse complement strand
TGCTCTCATTATCCCGGCTGCCGGGAGTGGGGAGCGGTTGGGTGCCAATTTGCCCAAAGCCCTCGTCCAATTAGTTGGGCGAACTTTAATTGAACATGCTGTAACAAATCTTTCTCCTATTGCCTCCGAAATAATTATTGCCGCGCCAGCTGGCTTTGAGAAAACATTTAAGAAACTCTTTGGCAATTCGGTAAAAGTTGTTACGGGCGGCGCAACTCGAACCGCAAGTGTGAAATTGGCGCTCGCCGAAGTTAGCGACGATGTGGAATTCGTGCTGGTCCATGATGCGGCCCGAGCGCTGGCATCAAGCGATTTAGCCCTTCGCATTCTTGACTCACTTGTTGCCGGAGAACGCGCAGTAATTCCAACCCTGCCCGTAACTGACACAATCAAGCGAGTCGATAGCGAAGGTTATGTAACCAAGACGCCTAATCGCGCAAAACTTCGCGCAGTACAGACTCCGCAAGGATTTCGTCGCAAAACTTTGACCCTTGCACACCTGCAAAATATTGAAGGTACCGATGATGCGAGCTTGGTTGAAGAGCTTGGAATTCCAGTTTTGAGCGTTGAGGGAGAGACTCGCGCACTTAAAATTACAACACCTGACGATCTTGCTATTGCTGCAAAATATTTAATCGAGAGTAGTGATATTGATATTCGCGTTGGAGTTGGCGTTGATGCACATGCATTCTCGGAAAATCCGAACAGACCGCTATTCCTTGCTGGTTTAACTTGGCCAAATGAAATTGGCTTAGAAGGTCATTCAGATAGTGATGTCGCAGCACACGCAATCTGTGATTCACTATTTTCAGCTGCTGGGCTTGGTGATCTGGGCTCTAATTTCGGAGTTGATAAACCTGAGTATGCCGGTGCTACTGGTGCCCGGCTTCTTGGGGAAACTGTAAAAATATTGGCTGCTGCTAACTTTGAAATCAAAAACGTCGCTGTGCAAATCGTTGGCAATAAGCCAAAGATTGGGCCACGTCGAAGCGAAGCGATAGCTGCGCTTTCTTCAGCACTTGGTGGGGTAAAAGTCTCGGTAACTGCAACAACTACTGATGGTTTGGGCTTTACTGGCGAAGGTAAAGGTATCTCGGCAATCGCCACTTCGTTGATCGCACGTCGGTAAAGATAGGATTGGTATATGTCTAGCGATCTGCATTTATATAACACTGCCGATCGAGCGGTCTCAAAATTTAAGCCAATAAGTGCAGGTCAGGTTGGCATTTATCTATGCGGTGCAACGGTTCAGGCACCACCACATATCGGACATATTCGAAGCGGAGTGAACTTCGATATTTTGCGCAGATGGCTAAGCGCAAGTGGCTATGACGTAACTTTTATTCGAAACGTAACTGATATCGATGACAAGATTTTGCATAAAGCGGTCCACGAGCAGATTCCTTGGTGGGCAGTTGCAATGAAGTATGAAAGAGCATTTAGCGATGCCTATGCCGCGCTTAATGTTTTGCCACCAACATATGAGCCACGAGCAACTGGGCATATCACCCAGATGGTTGAATTGATGGAAAAGTTAATTGCAAATGGCAGCGCATATGCACCTGGCAATGGCGATGTTTATTTGGATGTTCGCGCACTTAAATCTTATTTAACACTTTCAAATCAGAAATTGGATGATCTGCAATCAGCTGAAGATGCAGATTTAACCTATAAGAAAGATCCACGCGACTTCGCACTTTGGAAAGCTGCAAAACCTGGTGACCCATCTTGGCCAACACCTTGGGGCCCTGGTCGTCCGGGTTGGCACTTGGAATGTTCTGCGATGGCACATGCTTACCTCGGTGAGACATTTGATATTCATGGTGGCGGACTAGATCTAATTTTCCCGCATCACGAAAATGAAATTGCGCAATCGCAATCTGCCGGCTGGGGTTTTGCCAAAACTTGGATGCACAATGCTTGGGTTACAACTTCTGGTGAAAAGATGTCGAAGTCATTGGGCAACTCACTTCAAGTACACGAGATCCTCAAGAAAGTACGCGGCGCTGAATTACGTTGGTATCTGGGCAGTGCGCACTACCGCTCGATGTTGGAATTTTCATTTGAAGCACTCGAAGAATCTTCGGTCAATTTCCGTCGCATTGAAGGCTTTCTACTTCGCGCAACCGAGATTCTTGGCCGCGAACCAGAATTAACTATTGCCCCAGAATTTGCTAAGGCGATGGATGATGATCTTGCGGTGCCACAAGCGCTGGCTTTCATTTCAGAATCTGTTAAGAATGGCAACACCGCTATTTCGGCAAATGACACCAAGGCAATTACTAAAGCCGCAAATGAAGTCCGTGGTGCACTTTCAATACTTGGTTGCGATCCATTTGATGCGGCATTCAAAACAGGCAGCACCACCAATCCAGAATTGCTTGATGGCTTGATTTCATTGGCTCTCGAACAACGTAACGCCGCACGTGCCAGAAAAGATTTTGCCGCGAGTGATGCCATTCGCGATTCCCTCACAGAGTTAGGTGTAACAATTGAAGACACT
>CAIMMQ010000126.1 GCA_903842675.1 uncultured Actinomycetes bacterium | reverse complement strand
AATGGTCAAGCAAGTAACAGATGGCGTTGAAGCAACTTCAGGTTCGGTAAAAGCTGTAAATGTTTTACTTGTTGCACAACCAGATGGTTCAGCAGTTCTTGTTGGAACTTTTGTTAACGAAGGCGCAGCACCTGATGGCATCACTGCAATAACAGTTAAAGGAATTGCCCCAACTGGTTTTATGCCAGAACTTTTAACGCAAAATAAGCCAGTAATTTTCACTGGTGATTCTGCCAATGCAAGTGCCGTATTTCCTGCTGCAGGCGCCGTTGCCGGAGATCGACTTCCACTTGAAATTACTTTCCAAAACGCCGGACCAATGAAGTTAGATGCCATTGTTCGCGCGCAAGATGGCTATTACGCCAGTACTACTAAATAAGTTAACTAAGAAAACTAATCTTCGAACTTATAGCCAAGCCCACGTACCGTTTGAATTAGTACTGGATTAGCTGGATCTTTCTCAATCTTGGCGCGAAGTCGCTTGATGTGAACATCCAAAGTTTTAGTATCACCAAAATAATCACTACCCCAAACCCGATCAATTAACTGGGTACGTGTTAGCACGCGACCAGAATTGCGAATTAAGAATTCAAGCAATTCAAATTCCTTCAAAGGGAAGGCAGCATCGGTTCCATTTATTGAAACCTTATGGCGTTCCACATCCATCCGAACTGGCCCAACTGCGAGAATTCCATCTGTTACTGCAGCTTCGTCCCCATGTCGGCGTAGGACTGCGCGGATACGGGCAACAAGTTCACGAGATGAATATGGCTTGGTTACATAGTCATCGGCGCCAAGTTCAAGTCCTACGACCTTGTCGACCTCGGAATCTTTTGCCGTCAACATAATGATTGGAACATTTGAACGTGTGCGAAGTTGGCGACAAACTTCAGTACCTGACAAGCCAGGCAACATAAGATCTAACAAGACCAAATCAGCGCCACCCTTATCAAATTCAGTGATTGCTGCTGGACCAGTTGCTGCGACAGCTACTTCAAATCCTTCGCGCCCGAGGAGATATGAAAGTGCGTCCGAGAATGAATCTTCATCCTCAACTACCAAAATCTTTGTCATTCGCGCTCTCCTGTGTCCTTGGTTTCAGTTTCTAATTCAAGAAGTGGAAGTCTTATGGTGAATGTACTGCCCGCACCTTCAACGCTCCATACTGCGACATCGCCACCGTGATTTGTTACAACATGTTTAACGATTGAAAGTCCTAGACCAGTTCCACCAGTCAATCGGGAACGCGCCGGATCTACCCGATAAAAACGCTCGAAGATTCGCTCAAGGTCCTTTTCTGGGATTCCAATACCTTGATCAGAAATCGAAATCTCACAAATTCCTTGGTTCTCTTTAACTGCAACTGCAACACGTGTTCCTTCTGGGCTGTAGTTAATAGCATTTTCAACCAAATTATGAATCGCCATAATTATTTGCTCGCGATCGCCATTTACTTGAGGTGCACCTTCTGGTTTAAAGAAAATTTCAACACGACGTGCTTCGGCGCTCAACTTAGATTGTTCAATACCTTCCTGAACACAATCATTAATAACCACTGTGCTTGCTCTCTTAAGTGGATCATCGTCTTGCAATCTTGAAAGGTCGATAATTTCTTGAACTAGATCACTCAGCCGAGTTGCTTCGGTCTGCATGCGATTAGCAAATCTCTTGATTGCTTCTGGGTCATCACTCGCACCGAGAACAGCTTCACTTAGAATCGAGAGTGCACCAATCGGGGTTTTTAGTTCGTGCGAGATATTTGCGACAAAGTCCCGGCGGACCGAATCAAGTCGATGCATTTCACTGTCATCAAAAATTAAAATCGTCACCAGTCCGTCATCGCCAGTTGGTGCAACACGAACAAATAAGTCATGTGTTCCGGCACCGATTGGACCGCGCGCTAATTCAAGAGTTGCTTCTTGAATTTCACCGGATCGACGTGCTGCTCTGACTAATCGCAACAATTGTTCATTTACTAACCGGGTATCTCGTAAAATATTAAATGTCGAAATGCCCTCTGATTGGTGAATTGCTTGTTCACCTGAAGCGAGTACCAAACTTTCAGCATCAAATAGGTTTAATAAATCAAGCAACTGTTTTGTTAATGCGGTTTCCAAAGGAATATCTGCCGACTTTGTCTTTGATACATCAGCATCATCCGGCGGGGTTCGCTTGATCCTCGACATCAATGACATAACCCAATCGTATGAGAACTAGCCACACCACCCATACCTAAATGGCGCTTTTGGCCGTTTCACCCCATTTCTTAACCATTTATTCAAGGCACGTTCACACACCGCCCTATAGCGCAGACCCAGAGCGACTATTCTTTGCTCATGCGTAACGCCTTTCACGACGAGCTAGATGGCATCAGCGAAAGCCTGATCCAAATGGCTATCTTGGTTCGAGATGCAATTACTGATGCAACTACCGCCTTGCTCGGGTCAGATCTTGCACTTGCCGAGAAAGTTATCGCGGCTGATGATGTAATTGATTCGATCCAACACGATCTTGATGCGCGCACAATCAATTTAATGGCTCGTCAACAACCAGTTGCTTCTGACCTTCGCACACTAGTTACTTCACTTCGCATGAGCGCTGACCTAGAGCGCATGGGCGACCTTGCACATCACGTCGCCAAACAAGCGCGGATGCGCTATCCAAACTGCGCGGTGCCAGCTGAATTAATCCCAACAATTACCGAGATGGGCCGTGTTGCCCGCGGAATCATTGACAAGCTTTCATCTGTAATGGAGCACCGAGATACAACGCGCGCTCTTGAAATTGAAGTTGATGACGACGAGATGGATAAATTGCATCGTCAGTTAATTGCAACGCTCTTGGATGACAATTGGTCACATGGAATTGAAGCTGCGATCGATATGACCTTACTTGGACGTTATTACGAACGCTGCGCCGACCACGCAGTCTCTATTGCCCGCCGCGTCTACTTCTTAGTTACCGGCGAATACGCCTCAATCAGACCTTAACGCTTGCCCTGATTTGCAACGGCTTCGATTGCCGCCTTTGCAGCAGCTGGATCTAAATACTCGCCGCCCTTTTTAATTGGTTCAAAATCGCCATCAAATTCGTAGAAGAGCGGAATACCAGTTGGGATATTAACCCCAGCAATATCGGTATCTGAAATGCAATCAATGTGTTTCACAATTGCCCGAATTGAATTTCCATGAGCAACGACAAGAACAGTTTTACCCTCATTCATATCTGCGGTTATCTCGCCGACTAGATAAGGAATAAGCCGGTCAACAACATCCTTTAAGCATTCAGTCTTAGGCATATCCGAACCAAGATCGGCATAACGAGGATCGCCAAATTGCGAATATTTATCGTTATCTTCAATCGGCGGTGGTGGCACATCAAATGAGCGACGCCATAATTGGAATTGTTCCTCGCCGTATTGGGCCAAGGTCTCTTTCTTGTCTTTTCCTTGTAGTGCGCCATAGTGACGTTCATTCAATCGCCAAGATCTGCGAACTGGTATCCAATGGCGATCGGCAACATCTAGTGCAAGTTGTGATGTGTGAATGGCACGACGCAAAAGTGAAGTGTGAACAACATCCGGCAATAAGTCGCGCTCCTTTAGAAGCTCGCCGCCACGCTTTGCTTCGGTTTCACCGAGTGCAGATAGCTTTACATCGACCCACCCTGTAAATAAATTCTTTGCATTCCATTCGCTCTCGCCATGGCGGAGCAGGATCAATTTGCGGTTCATGACTTAATCTTATTATGAAATTAAGTGTTCGAATGCCTTCAAATTCGCCAGGGATTCACCGCGGGATACTCGCCAAGCCCATTCGCGGCGAATCGCGGATGAAAATCCAAGTTCGAGCAGTGGATTAAATGAAGCATCCGAATATTGAAGAACGGCGCCAAGAATGCGATCAATTTCGCGATCAGTTACGGCCGGCAGTGGCAGGCGTCCCACTAGATAGATATCGCCAAGTTCATTGACGGCATAAGCAACCGAATACATGCTGGCGTTTTTCTGCAATAACCATTCATGAACTTTCTCGGCGTTCTCATCTGGCTTTCGAATAACGAAGGCGTTGATGCTTAACGAATGATCGCCAATTACCAAAGCACAGTGCGTTTGCAGTTTCGCCTCGCCCGGCAAAGTAATCAGGAAAGTATTTGGATTTGCGCGTTCAAAATCTAGGTCGTGCGATTCGAGAAAATCTTCAATTATTGCCTTGGGATCCAACATTTCCTTAACCCAACATCATTGTGCTAGCCAGAGCTTCTTCTCACCTGGATTGGAAATAACTTGGTCATAAACATCAAGTGTTCGCCGTGCGGTTGTCTCCCAACCAAAGTGCGAAGCATGTTCGATTGCGCCCATTGAAAGATGCACCCGGCGTTGTGGTTCGGCAATCAACCGAGAAATTACCGATGCCCAAGCTCGCGCATCGTGGCCATCAACAAGTGAGCCAGAAATTCCATCGGCAACTGCTGTGCGCAATCCACCAACAGCAGTTGCAACAACCGGAGTT
>CAIMMQ010000125.1 GCA_903842675.1 uncultured Actinomycetes bacterium | reverse complement strand
CGCGCCTTCAAATTGTCACATTCACCTGCGAAGACCAGTGGTGGTAATTTCTTGAGCGTCTCAACTGCACTCTGAACTTGGGCACCATCAGCGCCGCCTGGCCATTGTGGTTGCTGCGCAGCAACTAGCCCGGGCGTAAAGAGCGAATCCAAGTTCATCATGACCTCAATCTTAGACAACGTTGTGATGGGGAGGCGTGGAATTAATTTCCACTATTAGCCGAAGAAGACCTCTGCTTCAGCATAAAGATCAGGCGTTACCAGCTTGAGTTGAGCAGTAGCTGATTCCAGTGGAACTCGAGCAATCTTGGTGCCGTGTAAGGCAACCATCTTGCCGAAATCTCCATCATGAATTGCAGTAATTGCATGAAGGCCGAAACGAGTAGCAAGTACGCGATCAAACGCTGTTGGCGAACCACCGCGTTGGATATGACCGAGAACGGAAGTACGTGCTTCTTTGCCAGTCTTAGCTTCGATTTGGCCAGCTAACCATTCGCCAATTCCAGAAAGTTTTACGTGACCGAAGGAATCCAAGGTTTGATCCTTGGTAATCATGTCACCATCTTGCGGAATTGCGCCTTCGGCGATCACGATAATCGGTGCATAGGAAGACTTGAAGCGAGATTCAACCCATTCGCAAACTTTATCAACCGAGAATTTAACTTCTGGAATCAGAATACAAGCGGCGCCGCCGGCAATGCCTGAATGCAACGCAATCCAACCAGCATGGCGTCCCATAACTTCAACGATCAGCGCACGATGGTGTGACTCGGCAGTTGTGTGCAAGCGATCGATCGCTTCAACAGCAATATTTACTGAAGTATCAAAACCAAATGTGTAATCCGTGTTGTTCAAATCGTTATCAATTGTTTTTGGAACGCCGACAACTTTTACACCGAGTGAATCAAGTTTCGTGGCTACGCCAAGTGTGTCTTCCCCGCCTATGGCAACTAGTGCATCAATTCCCATTTTGGCCAGATTCTCTTTGATTCGCTCTACGCCATTTTCGATCTTAAATGGATTAGTTCTAGATGAGCCAAGAATTGTTCCGCCACGTGGCAAAATTCCCCGAGTAGTTGATAAATTCAATTCCATTGTTAGGCCTTCAAGTGGGCCCTTCCAGCCGTCACGAAATCCGACAAATTCATAACCATATTCTTTTACGCCTTTACGAACGACAGCACGAATAACTGCATTAAGTCCAGGGCAATCTCCGCCGCCTGTTAGAACACCAATACGCATCATTACTCCAGTTTTAATAGTCCGAAAGTGGAAATGGTTAGAATTACTGGCAAAGTCTACCCTCTAGCCACTGCACCCTAAAACTTTTTGCGAATTGGAGCCATCACCGATATGAGCGGTAAAAATCTGGTCGATGGGCAAGCGCTGGTTGCAGGAATTGATTCTGGTACCCAGTCCGTCAAGGTCACAATTAGAAATGCCAAAACCGGCCAACTCATTCGAAGCGGTCGAGCTAGTCATCCTGATGGAAGTGAGATTGACCCAGCTCATTGGTGGGACGCGCTCTCGAGTGCAATAAAAGATGCTGGCGGGTTGGAAGATGTCAAAGCAATTTCAGTTTGCGCACAGCAGCATGGAATGGTCGTACTTGATTCAGGCGGAAATGTAATTCGACCAGCGCTACTTTGGAATGACACCAGATCTGCAAGTTCCGCCGCTGATTTAAATCAAGAATTTGGTGGCGCCCAAAAAATGGCAGAAGCCGTTGGGTCCGTGCTGGTTGCTGCATTTACTGCAAGCAAGATTCGCTGGCTTGCAGATAACGAACCGGAGAACGCGAAAAAAATTGCAGCAGTAGCACTCCCCCATGATTGGCTCGCCTGGAAACTTTCTGGAAGTAAAGAATTAAGTGATCTTTGCACCGATCGAGGGGATGCAAGTGGAACGGGCTACTTTGATAGCGTCACTAGCACTTACCGAAATGATATTTTCGCACTGGCACTGAAATCTGAACGAGAGATAGTTTTGCCACGAATAATTGAATTTGATGCCGTCGCCTTGCATACCGAATCTGGAATACCTATCGCTGCTGGTACTGGAGACAACGCCGCGGCCGCCCTTGGCTTGGACGCTAAACCTGGCGATGTCGTCGTCTCACTTGGAACTAGTGGAACCGCATTTGCCGTGTCACGAACTTCAACAAGTGATGCCACCGGTGAAGTTGCTGGCTTTGCAGATGCAACTGGAAATTTTCTACCGCTAGTTTGCACGCTAAATGCTGCGCGAATTCTAGATGCCGGTCTGCGGATTCTAGATTGCGACTTTGAAACCTTTGGTGAGTTGGCACTTAAAGCCGAACCTGGTGCAGGAGGTTTAACACTTCTTCCCTACTTCGAAGGAGAACGCACCCCAAATCGCCCAGAAGCTACTGGAGTCTTTAGCGGAATGAATCTTTCGAATTCAACTCGTGAAAATATTGCGCGTGCAATGATCGAGGGAATGTTATGTGGAATGGCAGATGCGATTGCCTCACTTGAGCGCCAAGGCGTGGAAGTTAACCGAATCCTGCTAATTGGCGGCGCAGCTAAGAGCGCTGCGGTATCGCAAATTGCATCGGCAATTTTTGGTCGCGAGGTTTTAGTTCCACCTGCTGGCGAGTATGTTGCAGATGGTGCAGCAAAACAAGCGGCTTGGGTTCTACTTGGAAGCCCGCCTATTTGGAACTTGGGCGAAGTAAAAAGTATAAAATCCGCAGCAACTCCGGAAGTTATAATTAAGTATCGTAAACTTCGCGACCAAACAGAAGGTTGGTAATTCAAATGACACTTCGCCCAGAGATGGCTGATTACCTACAACTTCGCGCAACAAGCGGGCTTCCCGAAGTCTGGCAAGCAACAGTTGAAACCCTTCGTGCAAATATCGAGAACCGTCCCAACGCATCTGGAACGCCAGAAAAGATTTACGATGTTGAGCACCGCTTTATTCCTGGCCCAACTTCCGAGATGCCAGTTCGAATTTATCGCCCAGCCAAGCACGCGCCACTCCCCGCACTTGTCTTCTTTCATGGCGGTGGCTGGGTTTTAAATTCCTTGGATATTTACGAGCAGTCGCTGCGTTCCCTTGCAAATAAGGGTCAATTCATTGTGGTCGCCGTGAATTATCAAAAATCTCCGGAGCACCCCTTTCCGATTCCATTCGATGACTGTTACGCAACCTTGCTTTGGGTTGCTAAGAACGCTGAAAAGTTGGGTATCGACCCCGACGCAATCGGAGTTGGGGGCGATAGCGCTGGCGGAAATCTTGCATCTGGCGTTGCCCTTAAAGCTAGAGACACCGAGGATGTCGCACTCGCATTTCAAGCCTTAATCTATCCATGCAATGACAATGAAATGTCTTATGAATCTGCGCGAAACAACGGTGATGGCTACGGATTAAGCACCAAATCTATGAAATGGTTTTGGGAGCAGTACCTCTCGAAAAAAGCCGATGCAAAGAATTCATATGCAGTTCCAGTTGCCGCCAAAGATTTCGCAAATCTTGCTCCCGCTATTGTTGTAACGGCTGAATTCGATCCGCTCTTGGATGATGGATATATCTATGCCGAAGCACTTCGAAAAGCTGGGAATACCGTCCTGTATCGAGAATACGAAGGACAAATTCATGGTTTCTTCTCACTCGCCGGCATAACCCCGCAAGCAAATGAACTTCATCAATTTTTATCTGATGAAATCAATGCAATTCTCAAGCGTTAATTATGGTTTCGCACCTAAATAAGAGAAACTAACCTCATGTCCAGACGCGGTTGGTTTCTCTTCTTTGCTGTCGGCTTGCTCTGGGGAATCCCTTATTTAATGATGAAGGTTGCGGTCAAAGAACTTGAACCGTCCGTTATCGTATTTTCAAGAGTAGTTATTGGATCCCTTATTTTGATTCCGATGGCAATCTCGCGTGGAACCCTACGTTCTGCAATTGTCAACTGGCGTTTCGTTCTCCCCTATGCGATTGGCGAAATGATCGGACCTTGGATTCTTATAACAACTGCGGAGCAGAAACTTTCTTCAGGCTTAGCTGGACTTCTAGTTGCAACCGTTCCAATCTGGGCAACCATACTTGCCTCCCTTCGTGGCGATAAAAGTGTCTGGCAAAGTAAACGTCTCTTTGGGATTGCTATTGGTTTCATCGGCATCGTCCTAGTAGTCGGAATTGAAAGTTTTTCTGGCAATCAGAGTCTCTTGGCAATCGGAATGATTTTGTTGGCGTCGGTTGGTTATTCCTGGGCTGTCACCATGGTTAACGCGCGAATCCCACATGTTGATGGCATCGCAATCAATGGCTTTGCGATGTTGATTACCGCGATTTTTTATCTACCAATAGCTTTCATTCAAGCGCCGACGCAACTGCCGTCCGCAAAAGTTCTAATTTCAGTTATTTCACTGGGCCTATTCCCAACCGCCCTGGCATTCATTCTCTTCTTTATTTTATTGAAGGAAATCGGAACCGCACGTGGATCACTCGTTACCTATTTGAATACCGCATTTGCTGTTTTGCTTGGCGTAATTCTGCTAAACGAACCACTAACGCTTGGAATTGCGATCGGATTACCAATGGTATTGATTGGCTCTTATTTCGCCGGCCGAAAAGTAGAACCTACCGCTCTATAAATCCTAACTTTGTTAGGGCTTTCGCATCACGCTGCCACTCTTTGCTAACTTTCACATGTAGCCCCAAGTAAATTTTTGCATCCAAGAAAGTTTCGACTGAACCTCTGGCTCGAATTCCAATGGCTTTGAGCCTTGAACCTTGTGGCCCGATGATGATCGATTTTTGGCTGTCACGCTCGACGTGCAAGGTGGCATGGATATCGTAAAACTCTTTGCCTTCACGCTTACTCATCTCATCAATTGTGACGACGACCGAGTGTGGGACTTCTTCGTACAAATCTTCGATGGCAGCTTCACGAATTAACTCGGTAATTGTCAACTCACTTGCCTGGTCCGTAGTTATATCTTCCGGATAAAGGGAAGGCGAGACGGGAAGTGCCTTTGCAAGCAAACCCAAAAGTAGATCAGTCTGTTCCAATTCTTTTGCAGATATTGGGACAATCTCTTCAACTTTTAGGCCGACTCGATTGGCAAATTCAGATACTGCAATAAGTTGTTGCATTAAATCTTCACTCTTCACACGATCCACTTTGGTAACTGCAATATAAACTCGACGTTGCTTCAATACTTGGCGCGCAATGAACTCATCGCCCTGGCCAATCTCTTCATCCGCAGGAATGCAGATTAAAACTGCATCCACCGATTCCAAATTCTCGGTAACCATGTTATTGAGACGTGTTCCAAGCAGAGTCTTGGGCTTATGAATTCCTGGAGTATCTACAACAATCATTTGAAAATCTGGCTTCGAGATGATCCCGCGTATTGGATTTCTTGTTGTATTCGGGTGCTTTGATGTGATCACAATTTTGCGGCCAACAAGAGCATTTACAAGAGTGGACTTTCCAACATTGGGGCGGCCAATTATTGCTACAAAGCCGGCCTTATGTTCTTCACTCATTGACGAATTCTCTCACTTAACAGCCAGTGGCAGTACCAATTCCATAACTTCTGCGATCGATGAAACTAGCTCGGCACAGCGTTCGGAGATTAATCGATGGCAACCTTCACTAGTTGGTGAATTTATCGGCCCCGGAACGGCCATCACAGGTCGAAATATTTCGGCAGCATCTCTAGCGGTTCGAAGTGACCCGCTTCTAAATGCCGCTTCAACGACAACTGTGGTTTTCGATATTGCGGCAATCAGGCGATTGCGAATGAGGAATCGATGCGGTGCAGCATGTACATCTGGCATAACCTCAGATATCAGTAAACCCGATTGCG
>CAIMMQ010000124.1 GCA_903842675.1 uncultured Actinomycetes bacterium | reverse complement strand
TTGCTATGACTAACGATGACACATCCCCACTCGCTCGAGGTGCAAACTTCCACATCTCACTTCTTGCCGGAAAAGAGTTAGCAGTTGCGGCAACAAAGAGTTATGCCGCCCAACTGTTGTGCTCTCTTTTGTTAGTACGTGCCTGGGCCGCAGAGGGTTCCACGCCGACTTCGATTATTTCTGAGGCCAAACGACTAGTTGCAGATGAAACTTTAGTTACCAACGCAGTCGCGGCGGCAAGTCGTGATGGTGAGATCGTTGTTTTGGGACGTGGCTTCTCCTACCCAAATGCTCGCGAGGCAGCGCTTAAGATTCAAGAGACCAGCAAAATATCAGTTCAGGGTCTATCTATCGCTGACTACATGCACGGCCCAATTTCGGCGCTCACTTCCGATACCCAGGTTTTTATCCTTGCACCCAAGAAATTTCCGCTGGGTTCTTTAAAGGATGATCTGGTGAAAATTAGAAGTAACTCGCCAAAGATATTTTGGATTGGCAGTGGCGAGGGTGCACTTGCCAATGAAATAGTTATTGATGGCGCTGATTGTGAAAACGAAATCTACGCAAGTATTGTGGACAGCATCGCGCTCCAACGATTTGCTCTGGAATTTGCTCGGAAGAATGGCCTTGATCCTGATAGTCCAGCGGGGCTGAGTAAAGTTACGTTAACAATCTAATGTCTAAGAAAGTTATCTACTTTGACGGTGGTGGCAGCGGAATTCGCGCCGGTGCAAATATTGATGGAACAAAGAGTGAGGCAAAGAACTTTGCTGGCTTTTCACATGGTGAGGTTGATTTAGTTGATTATTTGGCTGATGTAGTTTCGAAATATGCAAATGAAATTGGGGGCGATATCTCCCGAGCAGTTCTTGCAACTGCAACGCTTCCTGCAGATGCCGCGCGCTATGATGCGATTGCGAGCCTTGTCTTTCAAAAGAGCGATATCCAGGAGCTCTGGATTTGTAGTGATTCGGTAAGTTCCTGTGCCGCTGCAATCTCTGGTGATGGCGTAGTAATAGCAGCAGGGACTGGAATTACGGCACTTGCCGTTGGGAAATCTCGAACTATGTTGCATTCCTTATCCGGTGACGGGTATTTGATTGGTGATGAAGCGAGTGCTTATTGGATCGGCAAAATGGGCCTGAGCGCCGCGTTGCGTGCCCGAGATGGTCGCGATCAAAGTGCGGGATCAGCGCAGTTATTAGAAGTTGCCTGCGAACACTTCAATACCGAGCCTTACTACTTGCCGCATATCGTGCATCAACAAGAACGAGCTGTTCATGGGATTGCCAACTTTGCACTACAAGTAAGTGAATTAGCAGCAACCGGTAATACCAAAGCTGTCGAGATTATTGACGCAGCCGGTGAAGAGGTCGCTCTTATTGCGAATACGGCAAAACGTGAATGCAATGGTGGGTCAGATTTTCAAGTGGCACTCATTGGTGGTGTTTTAGCTACAGATACTCTGGTTTATAAGAGCGCTGTGGCAAAGATCGAAAAACTTGGGATGAAGATTCACGCATCTGGTAATACTCCACTTGATGGCGCAGAAATTCTTGCTATGCAATCAGATGCTGGTGTATTTGCGCCCATGATCAAGATTTACAAAGTTGGTAGCAAATGAAACCAATCTTTGTTGACCTCCAAGTAAACGGTCACGGTGGTGTTGATTTACTCTCGGCTAAGACAGTTGATGATGTTCGCAAAGTGAGTCGGTCGCTCTTTCAAAATGAAGTCGCTGGTTATCTGGCCACTTTGATCACTGCACCGTTGGATTCGGCGCTATCTGCACTTAAATTAATTGAAGAAGTTCGCAAGAATCCACAGCCAGGTGAAGCCATAATTCTCGGGACTCACTTAGAAGGTCCCTTTATATCGCTCGAAAAGCGGGGCGTGCATCCCGAAGAGTTTGTAAAAGATCCCGATTTGGCCCATATGAAAGCGCTGCTTGCGGCTGGATTTATTAAGCAAGTAACTCTCGCTCCCGAATTACCTGGCGCGATCGAATTAATTAAATATTTAGTCGGCGAAGGAGTTGTTGTTTCACTTGGGCACTCCAATGCAACCAGGAGCGAGGCAATCGCAGGCTTTGCGGCCGGTGCAAAGACCGTAACTCACCTATTTAATGCCATGCCCAAGCCTCCACTTTCTGGCCTGGCGGATGCCGCGTTGGAGCGCAGTGATGTAGTTATTCAAATAATTGTTGATGGCGTGCATGTATCGAATGAACTTTTGAAAGATACGATGCCTAAAATTTTGGAGCGCTTTATTGTGACTAATGACGCCGTTGCTGCAGCCGGACTTGGCGAAGGAACTTTCCCATTTGGGGGCATGGAAGTTACGGTGACAAACGGTGCGGCCCGCAGAGTTGATGGAACTTTGGCCGGTGGCGTTGCGAATTTACGTGCTTCTTTGGCAAAACTAAAAGAGTTAAATATCTCGGATTCGATAGCTCTGGCCAGTGTTACAACCAGGCCCTGCGAATTAATTGGAGTTTCCTATGATTCACTTTCCAACAATTTTAAGTAGTTCATTAAAAACAAGATCTATCTCGCTCTTAGTTTGATCACTCAAAACTGTACTTACTGGTCCACGTTGGCGGCTCGATGTAAAGATTCCTTGCTTCACTAAAAGGTATTTCTCGACGGCAACATAAGCGTCAATGGTTGGTTGGAATGAAACTAACTTTGCAACACAGGCATGAATCGCGGTTGCGCGATTTAAATCTTTCGCTTCCAGCGCATCCCAGAGCGCAACAATCGCCCATGGAATCTCGCCACCAGGCATGGTTCCTACAAGTCCAAGTGGATGGGTATCAAGTAGATCCAAGCCGCTCTGTCCTTCGTAAACTTTTGCATTGCCGCCAGCAATCTCTTGCAGCGCCGCCATCCGTTCCTTAACTGGCTTAGCCTCTGGCTTAAATTGCACACGGGTGTTGCCGTATTTTTCTAGTAATTTTCCATACAACTCGAGATCTAACGGTTGTCCCATGTAATTACTTGCATCTTGAACAATTAGTGGAATTTGTACCGCCTCGATGATGGAGGTGTAATAAGAATAAATCTCGGCAGATGTGGCAGGAAATGATGCGGGTGGTGTGGCCATAAGAGCAGCGGCGCCATCGGCTTCGGCAAATTTTGAAAGTTGAACCGCAATCGCTGTGCTCTCGCCGCCAACGCTGACAATAAGTGGAAGGCGCTTATTTAATATCCGAAGCACAATTTGCCATTGG
>CAIMMQ010000123.1 GCA_903842675.1 uncultured Actinomycetes bacterium | reverse complement strand
GCTTCTCGAATCAGTACTTCACCTTTTCGAATCTTTGGGATAACTCCAGATAGCGCAGCTAAGAAAACAACAGCAAGCGCAGCAGTTGTGGCATGGATCGGATTGAAGTGAAAAATGTAGAGCAAGATTGGCACTGTGAGCATTGCGCCACCGGCACCAATAAAACCAAGCACCGAACCAACAAAGCCACCTGCTAAGAGCGCTAGGAAAAGATCCACAGCACTATGGTGCCAGCAAAAAGCCCCCAGATTTTCATCTAGGGGCTTTTCTTACAGATTCTTAGAAGTAATTACTTCCAGAGTGCGATATTTGCCTTAGAAACTACCATTCCAAAGTTATCGGCAGTAATTCCGTGGCCCTTGTAAGCAAGTGCGAAGATAATAAGTGCTGCGCCCGCGATAGACATGTTCTTCCAGAATGCAGTTCCAGCGTTCATCTTTGCGGTTGCGTCAGTTTCGCGCCAGAAGTCATGGAAGATAAGCGCTGAAGAAATCAAGAAGATCGCAAGTAGAAGTGCGCCTAGGTCTACGTAGTAACCAAGAAGGATGGATAAACCACCGAGCAAAATCATTAGGCCAGAGATAATTACGCCTAGCTTTGCTGCAGGAAGCTTCTTGTACTTTGCATAGCCGGTCATCGCTTCTAACTTTGTAAAGTGGCTGTAGCCACCGTTGATAAACATGAAGGCGAGAAGGATTCGCCCAATGATTAGAACTGCGTTCATGTGTCTCCTATAGGTTGGTTAATCACTTGTTTTAATTAGTCTTACTGATGTCCACGGTACGGCTATTTGGTTGAAGTTTCAACTAATTCTAGGGTGTGTCGCGGTTAATCAGGCGTGAATTAAACGCAAAGTGGGGGAGTTGCGCCTGTCGGTGGCGGCAGTTATCTTTCGAACATATGTTCGAACAACCTTTATCCAGTCAGGCTGATCAGGCCAGCCAACTCAATCAGGCTGCCCAAGTGATCGCCCCCGAAGGCGAACCCATCGAGTTCATCTACAAGGGACGCAAGTTCCACATCCACGCAATAGTTTCCAGATGGCGGGAATCAGGGGGTTGGTGGAATCGAATTAACGATGGGAATAGCCACTTAAACGAGGCAAACATCTTTGATGATGGCGCACGTGCAATCTGGCGGGTGGAAGCGGCCCCAGAAGGAGCGCTAAATACTTTTGAGATCGAACTAGATGAAATAACTAAGACCTGGCAGATCCGCCCAACTTCTAGACCGCTTTAAGTTAATAGCAATTGATATGAAGTCAGCGAAACCTTTTACTCATCTGCGGGTTGCCAGTGGCTTCTCATTTAAATACGGCACTGCCCACACTCATCAATTAGTAGAACGCGCAGCCGAATTTGGGGCGCAGTCAATCGCGCTAACTGATCGAGATGGCATGGCTGGAGCAATAAGCTTTGTAGAAAGTTGTGAAGCAAATGGGATCGCCCCAATTCTGGGAGTGAATTTAAGTTTCATCCAAAAGAAGTATCGAGTGACGTTATTAGCCCAGCGTGGTTATCTGGGATCGCTCTACCGGCTAGTCACTGCGATAAATATGGATAACGATGAGAATATCCTGACCCATAACTTATTAGAACGCTTTAGCGAATATTCCAAGAACGTTCTATTGCTCCATGGCCCAGAGTCACAACTAGCGCTCGCGGTATCAAACCGGCAAATAAGTAATGCGCTATCAATTTTTAATTCAACTCGTGAGCTTTTTGCAAGCCAAGGGATTGAATGTGTATCTCATCAGATCCGCGGAGATGGTCCGTATTCCACATCTCACGCTGCAAAACTTCTGGGCTTTGCACAAGATAACTCAATACCAGCGGTGCTGAGCAATGCAGTTCGAATGCTAGATCGAAGCGATGGCCCAGTAGCTGATGTATTGGATGCCGCAAGAGCACTAGTACCGCTAAGTGCTCGCCACATCGAGCGCAAGAACAGTGAGGCATATTTAAAGAGTGCGCCACAGATGTACGCAATAGCGGATGAGATCTCGCGTATGGCTGGGGCTCGTGATGGTCAATTGTTAATCAAGAACACCAATGACTGGGCTGAGCGAAGTGCACTTTCACCGAGAAGTGATGTTGGAGTTGGCCAAATCCACCTGCCAGAACCAAGTGTTGTAGGGGCAGCAAACAGAAGTGAGTTAGAAGCCCAGTTACGTGCAAGGTGTGAGGCTGGGGTTGCCAGCCGTTATGCGGGGAGTCAACTAGTAAAGGCAAATGAACGGTTAGCGCAAGAGCTATTAACTGTAAGAACTCTGGGCTATGAAACATATTTCTTAACAGTCGCTGACATAACTGATATTGCGCGTGCGAAAGGGATTCGGGTAGCAGCGCGGGGCAGCGGGGCTGGCTCACTAATTTGCCATGCGCTTGGCATCTCAGGAGTAGAGCCAATGACTCATGGGTTATTAATGGAGCGTTTCTGTTCACCACTGCGCGGTGAATTACCAGATATTGATATTGATGTGGAATCGGCCCGCCGGCTAGAAATTTATGATGCAGTTTTTGCACGCTACGGTGATTCAAATTGGGGTTCACCTGGAAATAAATCAAGATGTGCAACCGTATCGATGGTAGAGACTTATCGCGCTCGCCATGCAATTCGTGATGTTGGCGCAGCTCTAGGCATAGCTCCAATGGAGATTGATCTGATTGCTAAATCAATGCCACATATTCGATCAAAAAATATTGCCAAAGCGTTAGAAAATTTACCTGAGCTAAAGAACCTTAATTTAAATACCCCAATTTTAAAGGTGGCAATTGAATTGGCGGCTCGACTGGATGGCTTGCCGCGTCACCTAGCCATGCACCCATGTGCCATTGCGCTCTCTGATATTGGCTTACAAGATCTGGCACCGATTGCGCGAAGTGCCAGTGGTTATCCGATGGCTCAATTCGATAAAGACGGTGTTGAAAGTATTGGGTTATTAAAGCTAGATGTCCTCGGGGTTCGCATGCAATCTTCAATTGCATATGCCATCTCAGAGATTAAACGCACAACTGGTACCGAACTAGATATTGACAGAATTCCGCTAGATGATGCACCAACCTTTGATTTAATTAAATCAACTCGCACACTTGGGATATTTCAGATCGAAAGTCCAGGACAGCGCGAGCTCGTCGGCAAGCTCGCCCCCGAAACATTTAACGATTTAATTATTGATATCTCACTCTTTCGACCTGGTCCAGTAAAAGCCGACATGATCACACCATTTCTTGAGACCAGACAGGGTTTTAGAACTCGTCCAGTAATTCACGTGGACTTAGAGAGCATCCTTAAGGAGACTGAAGGCGTCGTTGTATTTCACGAACAAGTAATTCGAATAATCGCCACCTTAACTGGTGCGACGATGGCCGAGGCGGATGAACGCCGGCGCGAACTTGGAACTATTGATGGCCAACAACGAGTCTGTGATTGGTTCTATCCGAGCGCACTAGCAAAGGGATATACCCACAAAGTGGTAACTGAAGTCTGGGATATTTTGCGCGCCTTTGCATCTTTTGGATTTTGCAAAGCGCATGCCGCTGCTTTCGCACTTCCCACCTATCAATCTGCTTGGCTTAAAACACACCATACCGCTGCTTTTATCGCCGGCGTTCTTACACATGATCCAGGAATGTATCCGAAGCGGTTAATTTTAGGAGAGGCGAAACAGATGGGGGTCGCAATATCTCCTATCGATGTCAATCTATCTAGCACTTCATATCTAGTTGAAGATAATGGTGGCGCGATTCGCATCGCGCTATCCGATGTATCTGGAATAAGTGCCGAAGAAGTTTCCACAATAATTTCTGGGCAGCCCTATATTGATTTGGCTGATTTCGTTTACCGAGCTGGCGCAGCTCGCCCCACAACCGAAGCTCTCATAATGGTTGGGGGTTTTGATCAGTTACACAAATTAGGGTCCGGTGGAATAAATAGACGAGACCTACTCCTGCATCTGCAGGATCTCTATCGGCTTAATGGCGCCAAAAATTCAATAAACCAATCCCAAATGAACCTTGGGTTTGAACCACCACCACTTGAGGCAAGCGGACTACCAAATTTAACTTCGAGTGAAATTGTAAAAAATGAGATTGATATTTTAGGAATGGATATCTCAAGCCATTTGATGGAGTTCTACGGCGAGTTCCTAAATGCAATAGGCGCTGTGCGTTCTTCGGATTTACTTAAACATCGATCGGGGAGCTCGGTCTTAGTAGCTGGTGTAAAGGTGGCCCTACAAACGCCACCGATACGCTCCGGAAAGCGAGTTATGTTTCTGACGCTTGATGATGGATTTGGCTGTAATGATTTAACTTTCTTTGAAAGCGTTCAAGGTGACTATGCCGAAGTACTTAAAAACTCCTGGCTCTTCTTAGCGCGCGGTGAAATTCGCAGAACTGGCCCAAGAGGAATATCCCTTAGAGCAACTGGGGCGTGGGAGTTAGCGGAATCTTATGAAAAGTGGCGTAACCTCACAGTTTATGGAGCAGCCGCAAGTGAGTGAACTCTTTGAATCCACAATTCTCCATGTTGATATGGATGCATTTTTTGCATCAGTGGAAGAGCACGACAATCCTGCATTAAAAGGTAAGGCAGTAGTTGTTGGTGCTGGAGTACGCGGTGTGGTTTCGGCGGCAAACTATGAGGCAAGAAAGTTTGGAATCCACGCAGCAATGCCAGTTGGGCGAGCTCGCCGGCTAGCACCTCATGCGATTTTTGTGCCCCCAAATATGGCGCGCTATTCCGAAGTCTCTAGTCATGTGATGGAGATATTTCATTCAGTGACACCACTTGTTGAGCCACTCTCACTCGATGAAGCATTTTTAGATGTCACTGGATCAAAGAAATTACTAGGAGATGGTCGCGAAATCGCCCAACTTATCCGAAGTAAAGTTTTTGCATCAGAAGGTATTACCTGTTCGGTAGGAATTGCATCCAATAAATTCATTGCAAAATTGGCCTCAGGACGCTGTAAGCCAAATGGCGTATTAGAGATAGCCACGGAGCGAATTCTAGAATTCTTACATCCATTACCTGTTTCAGCCATCTGGGGAGTTGGGCCAAAAACAAATGAAGAGTTGCAAAAATTGGGACTTAGAACAGTTGCAGATATTGCGAATACCCCAAGAAATACTTTGATTAGAGCGCTCGGCCAAGCATCTGGTGCCTCGCTTTATGAACTTGCCTGGGGGCGCGATTATCGAGATGTGATACCTGAAGAAGTAGATAAATCAATCAGCGCAGCCGAAACCTTTGATACCGATATTGAAGATCAAGAGGTAATTTTGAAAGAATTTTTGCGGCTAACAGAGAAAGCAACTTTTCGGATGCGCGATAAGGAGATGAGTGCCCGAACAATTTCAATAAAAGTTCGCTTCGCAGATTTTAAAACAATTAGTCGTTCTAAAACTTTTCCACTCGCCTTAAATGGCACGCAAGAAGTTTTTGATGTTGTTAAGCAACTTTTCCTCTCACTTAAATTAGATAGAGCCAGACTTCGCTTAGTCGGGGTCGGCTTAGAAGGATTAACCGACGGGGTTGATGTGCCCGAGCAGATGGAGTTTGGCGAGCGAGATAAGGGGTGGCGTGAGGCAACTGCGGCAATTGATCGGGCGAGCGCCCGCTTTGGGCAAGGAGTTGTTAGGCCGGCACGCCTGATAGACGGCGAAACTAGCTTTTCGACTACCGATTAGGAGCGCACTGCTCTATTGTCTACCTGTGGCCCTTTCCGAAAATGAAAAAAGACTCCTAGCCGAGATGGAAGCTGCCTTGGCCCAGGATGATCCACGCCTGGTCTCCACACTTACCGGCACTGCACACGCTCCAAAGGGGCCGCGCGCATTGGCAGGAATTGCCCTCTTCTTCGCTGGTATGGCTGTATTAGTTGCCGGGCTTGTAATGAAGGTGACCCCACTTGGAATAGTGGGCTTCTTGATCTCACTAAGTGGCTTGGTTCTAGTCCTT
This sequence comes from uncultured Actinomycetes bacterium, assembly GCA_903842675.1. Lineage (GTDB taxonomy): Bacteria > Actinomycetota > Actinomycetes > Nanopelagicales > Nanopelagicaceae > AAA044-D11. The sequence continues at coordinate 2,415 of CAIMMQ010000123.1, read as the reverse complement.
TCAATCCTTTCAAACCTGCGCTCTGGCACAATGAAGCCAGCCCAGAGTCAAAAAGGCGCCAAAGTCCGATGGACGACTCGATTAGAGGATCGTTGGGAACGCCGTAATTTCGATAATTAGTAGTTTCTAAACTCCAACACCACCCAGAGATGGGTGGTTTTTTTATGCCCAAAATAGGGGCCAGATATGGATGGAAATGGGAAGGAAGGGGAAATAAATGGCTAATAATGGTGCAAAGTGGGGAAAAATGGAGTAAAGTGGTGTTTGTACTCAAATCCGGGGGGATTTGAGCGTGAAAATTAGGGGAGGTGGGGCGAAGTGTTTCTCGGTACCCACGAACCCAAGCTTGATGAAAAAGGGCGGATTATCTTGCCCGCAAGATTCCGTGACGAATTAGCAAACGGCCTCGTTATTACCAAGGGCCAGGAACGTTGCCTTTACGTATTTCCAAGTGGTGAATTTGCCGCAATTACTGATCGTCTGCGCCAGGCGCCCGTCACCGAAAAAGCAGCACGCGATTACATGCGCGTGATGTTTGCCGGCGCACACGATGAAGTTCCAGATAAGCAAGGTCGCGTCACCATTCCAAACGGACTACGCACATATGCCGGTCTTGAAAAAGATTGCGTTGTTATCGGCGCCAATACCCGTTTGGAAATTTGGGATAGCGCTTCTTGGGAAAGTTATTTGGCAGATCGTGAAAAGAGCTTCTCGGATGTTTCATCGGAGGTGCTACCAGGTCTCTTCTAGAGACTTCAAATAAAACATTTTCTATGTTGTGGCCATCGCCGACCTCAATAACGACGCCCCTTCCCCGGCGCCGTTAACCCCCAAGATCCGTCGGCCGGCGGTGACCAGAGCAGAGAAATAGAAGTTCTACATACAAATAACCACCAGTAAACACTTATAAACGAAAGAAGGGGGAGCAGATGCAAGAACATATTCCAGTCGCGCTAGATCGTTGCATCGCGCTGCTAACCCCTTCAATTATTGATAAAACTAACGCAGTCATTGTTGATGCAACCTTGGGCTTAGGTGGCCATTCAAAAGAATTACTTCTGAGATTTCCTAATTTAAAAATTATTGGCCTAGATCGTGATCTTGCAGCGATCGATATTGCAACCAAGAATTTATCTCAAGTCAGTAATCGTATTGTGATTGTGCACGCCATCTATGATGAAATTGATGCAGTCCTGGAAAACTTAGGAATAGCGAAAGTCGATGGAATCCTCTTTGATCTAGGGGTTTCATCGATGCAATTAGATATGGCCGAGCGCGGGTTTGCTTATTCGCAGGAGGCACCACTCGATATGCGAATGGATCAAAGTCGTGGCCTAAGCGCGCAAGATGTACTAAATACTTATGATCGAAGTGCGTTAATTCGAATCCTTCGGGTTTACGGTGAGGAAAAATTTGCACCGAAGATTGCTGACAACATTATTAAAGCTCGGGAAACAAATTCGTTAAACACAACAAAAGATTTAGCCGAAATCGTGAAGGAGAGCATTCCTGCTCCAGCCCGACGCACTGGCGGGAACCCAGCAAAACGGACCTTCCAGGCGCTTCGAATTGAAGTTAATCAGGAGTTAGAAGTGCTTGAGCGGGCGATGCCTAAGGCACTTTCTTGCTTGAACATTGGCGGTCGGTTGGTAGTAATGGCATATCAGTCACTTGAAGACAAGATCGTAAAGAGTGCGCTTGCAAAGGTTTCCAAATCGAGAACTCCACTTGGACTACCGATAGATCTTCCGAATTCTGCTGCAAGTTATAAATTGATTATTGCTGGAAGTGAAGGCGCTAGTGATTCCGAACTATTGGCAAATGCGCGCTCAGCTTCAATGCGATTGCGTGCAATCGAAAGAGTGGCTGCCTAATGGCTATCAGCGCAATAAATCCAACAATTATTCCAGTCGATTATCCGACTGCAACCCCAGCGATAAAACGTAGAAACTCTAATTTCAAGGTAATTCCTGGTGGGGCGGCTGCGCTAGAAATTCGGTTAAATTCTCGAAAATTTCTCTTGCTTATGGCCAGCGTAGTTAGTCTAAATATATTAGTCGTAGCAGGGCTTAATATTTTGATGACTCAGGATGCCTTCGAACTTCAAAAGTTAAAACATGATCGCAATATTGCGATGGATCAGAAAGATGCCATTGCTGCCCAAGTCAATTTTAAGAATTCACCGGATCAACTTTCGCTAGCGGCACTCAAGTTGGGCATGATTCCAGCACCAGAAATTAAATATATTGATTTGGCGAAAACCCCATGAACCACCACGCAGTCATTCACTCGCGTATTCGGATGGTATTAGTTGGGACAACTGTTGTTTTCATATTGATCGCACTTCAACTTTTCTCGGTCCAGGTAGTTCGGGCTGGTGCCATAAGTAAGCGCGCTGCAACTGAACTTATGAGT
>CAIMMQ010000122.1 GCA_903842675.1 uncultured Actinomycetes bacterium | reverse complement strand
GTAATGACTTTGGGCGAATTAGTGAACCTGGCTCGGTAAAGGCTGGTGAACTGCTGCGCCATGAATTACATCCAGGCCTTGAGCATCTAGTGTCCGATGTCTATGGTCAATTACGCAACGCAATTTCATGGACTGAAATCTTTTCCGAACTTAGCCCAGCAGGTTCAATCAGTGGAACACCAAAATATTCCGCAGTTCAAATAATTGAAGAACAAGAGCAGCTCGCGCGTGGCCCATATTGCGGGTTACTAGGATGGATCGAAGGGGATCGGGCGCTTTTGAGTGTAGCGATTCGAATATTTTGGCATCAGGATAATTCGCTGCATTTCGGAGCTGGCGCGGGGATTACCTGGGATAGCGATCCCAGCGGTGAATGGGAAGAGACGGAATTGAAAGCTGAAAGATTGCTAAAAATTTCTGGTGGTGAGCGCACGTGAAAATGTGGCGAGATGGCGAACTGATCTCACGAGATGAATCTATTTCTGATTCAGGTTGGGTGAGTGGTTCAGGAATTTTTGAAACTCTGCGCACCGAAAATGGCGTTGCTATGTTTGTACAAGAACATATTCTCCGAGCCAATTTGAGCGCAAGTGCTTTGGGCAAGGTATTGCCTACAGAATCGGAGATTCGCAGAGCAATTGAAATTACGGCCAAGGACTCACCATTCGATGTAGGACGCCTTCGCCTGATGTTTGGTGAAAAATTTGTTGCGATCCATGACCCTTACCAAGCACCGACCAACTATGCCCAAATAGAACTCTTGCGAACAGATTTAGCGAGTGGACGAGTTATTTATAAGACTTACCCATATGACATAAATCTTGATCTTTTGGCAAAGGCAGCTAGTCGGGGTTTCGATGAGGTGCTGATTGAAAATGCTTCCGGCGAACTTACCGAGGGAGCAGTTTCAAATTTCATATTTTTTGCTAATGGCGAATGGGTAACTCCAGCATTGGCTAGCGGTCTTTTGCCTGGGATTATTAGAGGCGTCGCACTTGGCGCAGGATTAGCGGGTGAAAAAATTATGTATGCGAAAGATGTTGAGCAAATATCACACGGGTTCGTGCTCTCTAGTTTGCGATTGGCACAACCGATTTCATCTCTGGCGGGACGAGCGCTCAAGGTTGATGAGACGAGTTCGCTATGGCAAGCCAAATTACGGGAAATCACCCAAGTGAATTCGGTAGGCTGACTACATGGCCCAGATAAAGGTGAGCGTTGACGGAGTTATGACCTCCGTTGAATCCGATGCGCGCCCGACTCACTTCTTCGAGCAGCGTCCAGAAATTGTGGTCTGCACGATTAATGGCGAACTCCGTGATTTATGGAGTGAAGTTGTTGACGGAGATGTTGTGCAATCAGTCGCGATTGATTCACCTCAAGGTCTCGCAGTTCTTCGACATTCAACCGCGCACGTACTTGCTCAAGCGGTACAAGAAGTTTTCCCAGACACAAAGCTTGGAATTGGACCGCCCGTTACAGATGGTTTCTACTATGACTTTGATCCAGCAAAACCTTTCACGCCTGATGACTTAGAAAAATTAGAGTCGGCGATGCGCAAAATTATTAAGGCAGGACAGCGGTTTCGCAGACGTGTTGTTACAGAAAAAGAAGCGCTAGCCGAGTTAGCTCACGAACCCTACAAATGCGAATTGGTTGGTCTTAAATCCACAAATAGCGACGATGAATCTAGTGTTGAAGTTGGCGGCGGCGAATTAACTATTTATGACAATTTGGGGCGCGATGGACAACCTGCATGGAGTGATCTTTGCCGTGGACCACATCTGCCTTCGACAAAGTTAATTCCAGCATTTAAGTTGATGCGTACTGCTGCGGCATATTGGCGGGGCTCTGAGAAGAACCCAATGCTTCAAAGAATTTACGGAACCGCTTGGCCATCTCAAGAGAGATTAGATGAATACCTAAATCTTCTTGCAGAAGCCGAGAAGCGCGACCACCGTCGGCTTGGAACTGAATTGGATCTCTTTTCGTTTCCAGAGGAGATCGGTTCTGGTCTGGCGGTATTCCATCCAAAGGGCGGAATTATTCGTCGCGCAATGGAAGATTATTCAAGACGTCGTCACGAAGAAGAGAATTACCAATTTGTGTATTCACCGCATTTAACCAAGGCGGCGCTCTTTGAAACGTCCGGTCACTTGGATTGGTACTCCGAAGGTATGTACCCGCCAATGATCATGGATGAAGAACATCATGCGGATGGCACTATTAAACGAGCTGGCCAGAAGTACTACATGAAGCCGATGAACTGCCCATTCCATAATTTAATTTACAAATCCGGCTCTAGGTCCTACCGTGAATTACCACTTCGCCTCTTCGAATTTGGAACTGTCTATCGCTATGAAAAATCAGGCGTTATCCATGGATTAACTCGTGCGCGTGGTTTTACCCAAGATGATGCGCATATTTATTGCACGAAAGATCAGATGTTGGGCGAACTCGATAGTTTGCTGACATTCGTTTTAAATTTATTGCGCGATTACGGCTTAACTGATTTCTATCTAGAACTTTCTACTCGCAACCCAGCTAAATCTGTCGGCAGTGATGTGGATTGGGAGGCGGCAACAAATGCGCTCCGAACTTCGGCGGAGAAACAGAACCTCGAATTAGTTTTGGATCCCGAAGGTGCAGCTTTTTACGGACCGAAGATTTCAGTTCAAGCAAAGGATGCAATTGGTCGCACCTGGCAGATGTCCACGATCCAAGTAGATTTCCAACTTCCACAAAGATTTGATCTTGAATATGTTGCGCCAGATGGTTCGCGCCAACAACCAGTGATGATTCATCGTGCGTTATTCGGTTCTATTGAAAGATTCTTTGGCGTTCTAACTGAACATTACGCGGGCGCATTTCCACCATGGCTCGCGCCAGTACAAGTTCGAGCGATCCCAGTTGCGGATACCTACATTCCTTACCTTGAAGAAGTTGTTGCAAAGATGAAGAAGGCTGGAATTAGAGTAGATATCGATTCTTCCGACGATCGTATGCAGAAGAAGGTTCGTAACGCGCAATTAGAGAAAATTCCTTTCATGATGATCGCAGGAGAAGAAGACCAAGCCGCTAGCGCTGTTTCCTTCAGGTATCGAAATGGCGAACAGAAGAACGGCATTTCAATTGATGATGCGATTGCCGAAATTCTTAAGACGATCGCTAACCGCGAACAGATCTGATTATGAGCAAGGAATCAATCGGCGGGGTAGGTATGCCTGATCGATGGGAACGTTTATGGGCACCGCACCGTATGAGTTATTTATCGGGAGAGAATCGACCACTTCCAGGTAACGATATTGAATGTCCATTTTGTCGGATTCCAAAGTTAACTGACGCCGAAGGTTTGATTGTTGCCCGAGGTAAAACAGCGTATGTGGTTATGAATCTTTATCCCTATAACGCGGGTCATGTATTGATCTGCGCTAATCGCCATGTTGCCGATCTGACTGATCTCAATGATGAAGAGCGAAATGAAATTCTAGAACTCTCCGCACACGCTATGAAAACTATTCGTAAGGTAAGTGGTGCTGATGGATTCAATCTTGGCATGAATCAAGGCGCCGTTTCTGGCGCTGGGGTTGCAGATCATATTCATCAACACGTTGTGCCTAGATGGGGTGGAGATTCAAACTTTATGCCGCTGATTGGGCAGACCAAAGTTTTGCCACAGTTGCTTGCAGAAACCAGAGCCGAATTAGCTGCGGCTTGGTAATTTAGCTAAGTAAGAAAGTATTTCGTATAGACCCAATTTCAAATTGGGAATAACTGGGATTGCTGGGAAAGCCAACCCCTGCTGGAATGCATCCGCGCCAAATTCTTCGAGCGCTTCTAAATATTCTTTGCGAAATTCAAAGACTAAAACTTTATGTTCCGGATCGCTCTCTTTAACAATGCGCACGCCAGTTGAGTAATCGCTCAATTGAAGTGAATCCAAATTTATCAGCGCACTTGGCGATCCATCTTCAGCATGTAGTACTAAATAAGGTGTGACTACGGGGTCGAGTAACCGGGCTGCAATTGCGGCCATGTCATCGAAATCAATTTCGCTCATCTCAATTTCGGTTATGGCAACTAAGGAAGGAATATAAAGTTCTCGAGCCAGTGACCAGAGCTGCGCATCTTCGGTGCTTATGCCCTCGTTTGCGCTAACAATAAAAATTCCGGCATCGGCGCCTTCAAGTGCGACCGGGTTTACGCCAAGATCTCTGGCAAGCCCAGCGCTATTTTTGCCCACAATACTTACGCCCAAATTAGGGGCGATCGGTGGGAAGATTAGGTCGCTCACAATGCCTAAGCCTACGATGGGAATGATGCTACAGGGATCACTTCGCGCGCCAGTCACCAGATTGATTACTCCACTCTGCCGTGGCTTAATTCGTATTGGGATATCCGCTAACGCCATGAGTTTGATCGGCGCGGGTGCAACTATCGCGGCAGCGCTAATTTTCTTTCCGTCCGGACATTTCTTCGCTGGCACAATTTGGGTTTTAGTGTTCGTTCTTTTTGATCTGCTAGATGGAACTATTGCGAGATTATCAAATAAGGGATCAAACGCTTTTGGCGCTCTACTTGATTCAACTCTTGATCGTTTAAGTGATAGCGCTGTAATAGGTGGAATTCTCTGGTATGAAATTTCTAAACATGACCGTTTGGCACCAGTAGTTCTTATTAGCTTGGTTGCTGGCTTCATGGTTTCTTACATCAAGGCACGGGCGGAAAGTTTGAATATCAAGTGCGACGGCGGCTTGGCAGAGCGAACCGAGCGGCTAATTATTGTTCTTCTCACTACCGCACTAGTTGGGTATGGCGTTGATTGGGCAATGGCCGTTGGGATTTGGGTACTTGCCGTAGCCAGTGTGTTTACCGCTCTGCAACGAATTTTTATCGTTTCTAAATCTTTAAAGATGGCTTCCAATTAATGAGCGTTCTCACATACTGGGGTTATGCAATCGCGTGGAAGATTATCCGATTGTTGCCAGAGGCCAGCGCCTATAAATTGGCAGATCGTGTTGCAGATTTTATCTATAAGAAAAATGGAAAACAGGTTGACCGGTTACGGACAAATTATGCCCGCATCAAACCGGGATTAAGTTCAGATTTACTGAACGATCTGACAAAAGAAGGGATGCGCTCATACCTTCGATATTGGTGTGACACCTTTCGTTTTCCATCATGGAGCAATGAACGCATTTTGAAAACCGTGGTTGTTGAAGGCGAGCATCTACTTCGTGACCCCATCCAGGCTAGCCGCGGCTGCATAGTTGCGCTGCCGCATGCTGGTAATTGGGATCATGCCGGAGCATATTTTTGTGCTTCCGGAATTCCACTAACTACGGTCGCCGAGCATTTGGACCCAGAGAAATTATTTCGAAAGTTTTTGCAATACAGAACGGCTATTGGGATGGAAGTTTTGGATTTGAATTCTCGAAGCGCTGCCACGCTGTCACAACGACTTCGGGCTGGCAAATTAGTTGCATTAGTTGCCGATCGCGATCTTTCAAATTCTGGCGTGCCGGCAAATTTTGCTGGTTTTCCGGCGAAGATGCCCGCTGGTCCTGCTTTACTATCAATTCAAACTTCGGCACCGCTAATAACCGCGTATGTTAAGTATGAAAAAGTAGGAATTCGAATCATCTTTGAACCTGAAATTGCAATCCCTAGTTCAGGTACAAACGCAGAAAAAGTTGCGGCTATGACTCAAGTTATGGCGGCTAGATTTGCAAAGCAGATCACCGCTTCACCAACAGATTGGCATATGTTGCAGCGGATCTGGGTAGATGGCGATTTTGTGGAACGAGGTGGCGAGTGAAGTCACTAAGTATTGGTTTGGTTTGTCCATATGGTTGGGATACTCCTGGTGGCGTGCAGATACATATCAAGGAGTTAGCAGAGTGGTTGATTTCTCATGGACATAAAATTTCAGTTTTAGCTCCGGTAACTGACGAATCTGCGTTAAGCGAACCCTGGCTAGTTTCCGCTGGTCGCCCAGTTCCGATTCCATATAACGGAGCGGTGGCGCGAGTTATTTTTGGACCACTTGCATCTTCGCGGGTAAAGCAATGGATCGCACAAGGTGATTTTGATTTATTGCATCTACACGAACCAGCAATTCCATCCTTATCTTTGTTGGCTGGTTGGGCGGGGGAGGGTCCAATGGTGGCAACCTTCCATGCCTCTATTAGTCGCCACAAAACGATGAACATGATCGGAAATGGGCTCAATCCTTTTATAGAACGCATAACTGCAAAAATTGCGGTAAGTGAAACCGCTCGGCAAACGTTGAAAAATAGATTTGAAACTGAAGCGGTAGTAATCCCCAATGGAATTAATTTAACTAAATTTCAACACTCGCCAGCTAAACCAGAATGGGTGAGCGCTAACACCATCGGATTCATCGGCAGGTTTGAAGAACCAAGAAAAGGCCTTCAAGTTTTAATTGATGCGATTCCGGAAATTCTTAAATCAAAACCGGACCTAAACGTGCTGGTTGCAGGGCCGGGAGATTTCGAAGACTTCTCCAAGAAAATTCCAGAACATATTTTGCGCCACATTACTTATGTAGGCCGGTTATCTGAAGAAGATAAGGGCCAATTCTTTAAATCCATTGCGTTATATGTGGCACCCAATACCGGTGGTGAATCATTCGGAATTATTTTGGCCGAAGCCATGAGTTGTCGAACTCCAATTGTTGCAAGTGATCTACCTGCTTTCAAGGCGCTACTCGAAGATGGAAAATCAGGTGCACTATTTCGGAATGAAGATAGCGCGGATTTGGCGCGCAAGATTGTTAAGTTATTGGATGCGGACACAGATCGTTCGGCCGTGGCTCAGGCCGGTTACGAAAAAGCAATGACATTTGACTGGGATGTAGTTGGTTCACAGATACTCTCTGTTTATGAATTGGCGCTGGTTGGAAATAGTCGCGTGAGCCTCGCCTCTGATAATCGTTTCTGGAATCGATTGCGAGCAAATGACTAAAACCATATTAATTATTGTGTTCGCGCTATTACTTGGTGCCTGGTATTTATCATTCCTTGCCTCACGACTTGACCGGTTGCACCATCGAGTTGAAACTTCCTGGGAACATCTAGATGCTTTGTTACAGCGACGTGCCGCGATAGCACTTGAAATATCGCACTTTGCCGCGATCGATCCCGCGACGAGTTTTCTATTAACTGCGGCCGCCTACCAGGCCCGAGAAGCAAATATTATTGAGCGCAGCGACGCCGAAAGCGCGTTATCCGAAACTCTTAAACTCATCCGCACGCAAGATATGGCGACTACAACAGAGAGTGAAAGCGATATCTTGGCCGGGCTAGTTCGAATTACCGAAAAAATTTCGGTTGGAATAACAATTCATACCGAAGCGGTTAACACAGCCCGCAATCTTCGCTCTCAATTCATTTTTAGAACTTTCAGATTGGCTGGGCATGCTCCGCTTCCTATGAGGTATGCCTTCGAAGATGACATTCTATGAAACGAATTTTGGTTGCGTTAGTCCTAGCGGGGCTGCTTACTTCATGTGCGTCGCCAACGAAACTTGTCAGTTCGATAATTCCGAAAAAAGTAGAGCACAACGTATTAACTAATTTACCTGGGAAAAATGGTCCGGTACTTGCGGTAAAGATTGATGACACACCACAAGCTCATCCACAAATCGGTCTCGAAAACGCTGATGTTATTTATATCGAACAAGTAGAGGGTGGGCTAACTCGTCTCGCTGCGATATTTAGCAACGTCATACCGCGATCAATCGGACCAATTAGATCTGCCCGAATTAGCGATATTGATATTTTGGCACAATATGGCCACGTCGGTTTTGCATTCAGCGGCGCCCAAAAGAAGATGCTGCCGGTATTAGCTGCAGCAAATCTGGAAAATATTGGTGCCGAGCGCAATCCACCGACAATATATTCAAGAGATCCCTCCAGATCTGAGCCTACTAATATGTTTTTGGATGCTAACGCTCTGTTGCAAAAGACGATAGAGACTGAGAAGAAAAACATTGACATCGTGAAATCAGTCGGGTGGCAATTTGGTTCGGCGCCTACAACAGCAACCTTGTCGAAAAATATTTTGGGCGTTGCCATTCATTGGCCGGCTTCGCGTTATGAAGTTAAATGGTCAAGCACGGAGAAGCGTTGGCTCATTTTCTATGCAGGTAAGCCAGATCTAGATGGAAATGGTAAGCAGCTAGGGTCTGCGAATTTTGTTATCCAAATCGTTCCGATTACTGATTCCATTTATCATGACAAGGTTGGCGGTATAACCCCGTTTAGCAACACCGTCGGAACCGGTACCGGCTATTTGCTTCGGGATGGCAAGGCTTTTGCAATTAAATGGCAACGTCCGGTGGCTACGGCTGGAACCATTTGGACATTAACCGATGGCTCCGCGGCCAAATTCGCCGATGGCCAAGTCTGGATTGCACTAACCGATCACGATCCAGCCTTTGAATTCCCGCCTGTAATCGCGGCGACACCATCACCAAGTTCAAAGTAGACTTGGGAGCCTAAGTTCACCTAGATCAGCTAGTTCAACTAGTTCAACATAAATAGCACAGGAGCCTTGATGTCTCAGTCAAATGCAAATGAAGTCGGTACCGCTCGCGTAAAACGCGGTATGGCCGAAATGTTAAAGGGTGGCGTCATCATGGATGTCGTCAATGTTGAGCAAGCAAAGATTGCGGAAGATGCGGGCGCTGTTGCCGTTATGGCGTTAGAGCGCGTACCTGCAGACATTCGTGCCCAGGGTGGCGTTTCTAGAATGTCAGACCCAGACATGATTGAGGCAATCCAAAAAGCCGTTTCAATTCCTGTTATGGCAAAAGTTCGTATTGGTCACTTTGCCGAGGCACAAGTTATTCAAAGTTTGAATGTTGATTACATTGATGAATCAGAAGTTTTGACTCCAGCGGATTACGAACATCATATTGATAAATGGAATTTCACTATTCCTTTCGTGTGTGGAGCAACCAATCTTGGGGAAGCGCTTCGTCGCATCAACGAAGGCGCAGCCATGATTCGCTCAAAGGGTGAAGCCGGAACTGGTGATGTTTCAAATGCAACAACGCATATGCGCAAAATTGGCTCTGAGATTCGTCGCCTGACTTCAATGCGCGATGATGAACTTTATGTTGCGGCTAAGGAATTATCTGCTCCATACGCACTGGTAAAAGAAGTTGCACAAACTGGAAAATTGCCCGTTGTTCTCTTCACTGCTGGCGGCATTGCAACACCAGCCGACGCCGCAATGATGATGCAACTTGGCGCCGACGGTGTTTTCGTGGGATCCGGAATCTTTAAATCTGGCGATCCAGCAAAGCGCGCAGCAGCTTGCGTAAAAGCGACTACCTATTACACGGACGCAAAGATTGTTGCCGAAGCATCACGTGGACTTGGTGAGGCTATGGTTGGTATCAATGTTGCTGATATCCCAGTACCTCATCGTCTCGCAGAGCGTGGTTGGTAATCGTTAACCACGATTAGATTCAAATGCGCATTGGCGTTCTAGCATTACAAGGAGATTTCCGAGAGCACATGGTTGCTCTAGCCGAAATCGGTATCGGCGCTGTTGCTGTCAAAACTGCCGAAGAAATTGTGGCTATTGATGCGCTGGTAATTCCGGGCGGTGAATCCACAACAATTAGTAAATTGGCAAAAAGTTTCAATCTATTCGATCTAATCTCTGACCGAATATCAAATGGGATGCCTACCTATGGTTCTTGCGCAGGAATGATTCTGGTTGCGAAATCCATCCAGGACCCAGCATCAGGCCAAGACAGTTTTGGTGGAATTGATATGGTCGTTAAGCGAAATGCTTTTGGTCGACAGGTCGATTCATTCGAAGCAGATTTAGATTTCAAGGGAATTACCGAACCAAAAGTGCGAGGCGTTTTTATACGAGCGCCTTGGGTAGAGAGTTGCGGTCCAAACGTTGAAGTTCTCGCTAAAGTAGAAATCGAAGGCAATTCCCATCCAGTTGCCGTACGGGAGGGCAAGGTTCTTGCGACCGCCTTTCACCCAGAATTAACGGGGGATTTTCGAGTACATCGCTACTTTGTTGAGGAAATTTGCAAGAAGTAGTCGGAAATAGACTCTGAAATAAAGTATTGTCTGACTATATTTATTTCGCAGCTAAATCCTAACTCGATTAGCGGTTCAATTAAAGGGAGTGAAAAGTGTCCGGCCATTCCAAATGGGCAACCACGAAACATAAAAAGGCGATCATTGATTCCAGACGTGCGAAAAACTTCGCCAAGTTAATTAAGGGAATTGAAGTTGCGGCTCGAAATGGTGGCGCAGATATTTCCGGAAACCCAACCCTCTTCGATGCAATTGCAAAGGCCAAGAAGAGCTCGGTGCCAGCTGACAATATTGATCGTGCGGTAAAACGTGGCGCAGGATTGGAATCTGGCGGCGCGGACTGGCAGACAATTATGTATGAAGGTTACGGTCCAAATGGCGTAGCACTTTTGATTGAATGTCTATCTGATAACCGCAACCGGGCTGCCTCCGAAGTTCGTGTAGCAGTAACGCGCAACGGTGGGAACATGGCAGATCCTGGCTCAGTTTCTTACATGTTTAATCGCAAGGGCGTAATAATTGTTGCTAAGAAATCTGACATCAATGAAGACAAAATTTTGGAACATGTTTTGGATGTTGGCGCTGAAGAGGTAAATGATTTAGGGGAGTCCTTCGAAATTGTTAGCGAGCCAAGTGACTTAGTAGCAGTTCGCACCGCACTTCAAGGCGCAGGTATTGATTACGAATCGGCAGATACTTCATTTTTGCCAACGCTTTCGATTCCGCTAGATGCAGATGGCGCAACAAAAGTCTTTGCCTTGATCGATGCCATCGAAGAGTTGGATGATGTGCAGAACGTTTATGGAAACTTTGATGTTTCTGATGAGGTCATGGCGACTCTTTAAATGCGCGTGCTTGGGGTCGATCCTGGATTAACAAGATGTGGCCTTGGAGTTGTTGAAAATGGCACGGCACAGAAATTAAATATGGTTGCGGTCGGGGTAATCGAAACTGATCCCAACGCTGGTTTAGAACTTCGCTTACTCGCTTTGGAAACGCAATTGTTAAAGTGGATCCAGAAATACAAACCTGATGTCATAGCGGTCGAGCGCGTTTTCTCACAACTAAATGTGAAAACGGCGATGGCCACCGGGCAAGCAGCCGGGGTCGCACTCTTGATTGCAGCTCGGTTGGGGATTCCGGTTGTTATGCACACGCCGAGTGAAGTTAAGGCTGCAGTGACGGGATCTGGCCGGGCTGATAAGAAACAAGTGGCAAGTATGGTTGTTAAGTTGCTGGCCCTAAAAGAAGTTCCAAAACCAGTGGACAGTACCGACGCATTGGCCCTTGCGATCTGCCATCATTGGCGAGGATCAGGGAACGCGCGAATTGCTGCGGCCCTCGTTAAGGAGAAGGCGCGTGTGAAAAAGTTAACTCCTAAAATTAAAGCGGTTCGTAAATGATCGCCTCGCTTTCTGGCGTCGTTAAAGCCACATCAAGTAGCCACGCTGTTATCGAAGTTGGCGGAATTGGTTATGGAGTTGCACTGCCAGCCAGATTGGCCGTTTCGCTAGTTGTTGGTGCTTCTATTGACCTTCATACAGTTTTGGTCGTTCGCGAGGATTCGCTAACTCTCTTTGGTTTTGAAACGCCCAGCGCACGTGATTTCTTCGAGCTTCTGCAAACCGTAAGTGGAATCGGACCAAAAGTTGCCTTGTCAGCACTTTCAATTTACGAGGTTGAAGAAATCGCCGCAGCAATTACTTCAGAAAATGCTGCAGCGCTTGAACGAATACCTGGACTGGGTAAGAAAGGTGCTTCACGAGCCATCCTTGAACTCTCCGAGAAAGTTTCTAATTTGCAGTTATCTAACGCAGCTAAGTCCGCTACAAAATCGCAATGGCGAATCCAGTTAAATGGCGCGCTAATTGGTTTGGGATACACCGCACGTGATGCCGATGCCATTATTGATGGCGTTGCAAAAGAATTTGGAAGTAAGGCTGATTCGACCGATATTTCACAACTTCTTCGCAGCGCGTTGGCGGGCAAAGGTAGGTCGCAATGAGTGCAGACTTTGAAGGAGATTTAACCGATCCAAATAGCGATGCAAATGAACTATCCCAAGAACTCGCACTTCGCCCAAAAACACTTGCTGAGTTTGTTGGTCAGCGTCGCGTGGCAAATCAGTTAGATTTATTGCTTTCCGCGGCAAGATCACGAAATTCTCCAGCAGATCACGTACTTCTATCCGGACCGCCCGGACTTGGAAAGACAACGCTTGCCATGATTATTGCTTCAGAGATGAACGCGCCAATTCGTATTACCAGCGGCCCTGCGATACAGCATGCTGGCGATTTAGCTTCGATCCTGTCTTCACTTGTAGAAGGTGAAATTTTATTTCTTGATGAAATTCATCGGATGTCGCGGCCGGCAGAAGAATTATTGTATTTAGCGATGGAAGATTTTCGAGTTGATGTAATAGTTGGAAAAGGTGCGGGTGCTACAGCGATACCACTGGAATTGCCACACTTCACATTAGTCGGGGCAACTACTCGAGCTGGATTACTTCCAAGCCCACTTCGTGATCGCTTCGGATTTACCGCGCAATTGGATTTTTATGAAGATGGGGAATTAGCAACCATCGTGGAGCGAAGTGCAGGTTTACTTGGCGTAAAGATTGATGCCAGTGCCGTCACCGAACTGGGAGCACGATCTCGTGGTACGCCGCGCGTTGCCAATCGCCTGCTCAGACGAGTTCGTGATTACGCACAAGTTCATTCGAATGGGAACGTTGGATTAACAGAGGCAAAAGCTGCACTAGAGATGTATGAAGTCGATCCAATAGGACTTGATCGATTAGATCGCGGTGTCCTTGAGGCATTAGTCCGGCGATTCAACGGGGGACCTGTTGGGATCTCAACTCTTGCGATGGCTATTGGAGAAGAAGTTGAAACTCTTGAGAGTTTGGCCGAACCTTTCCTCGTTCGGATGGGATTTATCTCACGAACTCCTCGAGGGCGAGTGGCTACGCCTGCCGGTTTCGAACATCTGGGGCTTAAAGCGCCGATTGGCAACCCAAATATGATCGGCCTTTTCGACACACCCGCACAAGATGCCTAGACTTGCGTCTCATGTCTGCCATAACTTCTAAACCAGCAAAGACCCAGAAAAAACCGGGTCGCACAATCGCCATCCTGTTAGTTGCTTTGATTGCTTTCACTGCCCTTGCGTTTGTGCAAGGTTCAACGAAAGTTCGATTAGGGCTTGATCTTCGCGGTGGAACCAGCGTGACACTTACGCCACGTCCAAGTGAAGGTGCAAAGATAACTACAGCGGCAATTGATCAAGCCGTATCTATTATTCGCCAACGTGTTAACTCACTTGGTGTTGCTGAATCAGAAGTTGCTGCACAAGGTTCGGGTACGAATCGACAGATTGTTATTTCTGTTCCAGGACAAACAGGTCAGCGAATTGTGCAACTAGTCGGTCAGACTGCTGAACTTCGTTTCCGTCAGGTTCTTGCACAGGGTGCACCTAACGCGACTACAACTGCGGCTGATGGAAAATCGGCAACACCCGCAGCCGGAATTACACCTGCGCAGAATGCGCAATACGCAGCGCTTGATTGTTCAAATAAAACTAATCTTCAAGGCGGTTCTACCGATTCACCCGATGCAACTGTCATCGCATGTGATCGCAAGGGAACTGCAAAATATGTTTTGGCACCAGCACAAGTTCTTGGAAATATGATTTCTAAAGCAAGTGCTGCAATCGATCAACAAGGTGCTTCTGGTTGGTATGTCTTACTTAGCTTTAACGGTGTCGGAACTTCGAAGTTCGGGGCACTCACAACATCAGTGACAAAACTTCCAGCTCCACAAAATGAAGTTGCAATTGTTCTGGACGGACTCGTTGTTTCAGCACCAAGAATCAATGAAGCCATTAACGGTGGCAGTGCTCAAATCACCGGTAATTTCACTCAGACTGAATCTTCGGATCTTGCAAATGTCCTTAAATATGGTGCGCTTCCACTTGCATTTACCCAAGGTGAAGTTCTTCAAGTTTCGCCAACTCTTGGTTCTGATCAATTACACGCCGGCCTGCTTGCTGGTGGACTTGGTTTGATTCTGGTTCTGCTTTATTCACTTCTGTATTACAAGGGCCTAGGTTTAGTCACAGTTGGTTCACTCGTAATTTCTTCAAGCATCACCTTCCTTTCCTTCCTATTGCTCGGAAAATGGATTGGTTTCACGCTTACACTTGCTGGTATCGCTGGTGCAATCGTTTCCATCGGCATAACGGCGGACTCATTTATTGTTTATTTTGAGCGGCTTCGTGATGAAGTTCGCGAAGGTAAGTCACTTCGTTCAGCAGTAGAAACTGGCTGGACTCGCGCGAGACATACAATCATTGTTGCAGACTTAGTTTCACTTATTGCCGCTGTACTGCTCTACTTCTTCGCAGTAGGTAGCGTTCGCGGGTTCGCCTTTACGCTCGGCTTAACCACTCTGGTGGATTTAGTAGTTGTGTTCACATTTACAAAACCATTGGTCACAATCCTTGCGCAGATTCCGTTCTTCGCGAATGGTTCTAAGCAATCTGGATTCTCAGCCAAGAGCCTAGGTATTGTTAGCGGAAAGGAATCAAACTAATGAGCCGTCTTTCAGGTATCGGAGGCCGCCTATATCGCGGTGACACCTCAATCGATTTCATCGGCAAGCGTCGTCGTTGGTATGCATTCTCTGGATTACTTATTCTTGCATCAGCGATCTCACTTGGCGTTCAGGGTCTGCATCTAGGAATTGAATTTAAGGGTGGCTCAGAGTTCACAATCACTAAACCTGGCGTAACCATCGCAGATGCCCGTGCTGCAGTAGTCACTGCTGGTATCACTGGCGAAACTGTGGTTCAAAAGATTGGCAGCAACAAAGTCCGTATCCAAACTGGTGCGCTAACTTCATTTGATGCCGTTAAAACTTCATTAGCTTCAACTTTTGGCGTAAATATCGAAAGTATCGACACCCAATTAATTGGACCATCTTGGGGTAAGGAAATTACCCACAAGGCGCTCTATGGTTTGTTCGGGTTCCTCTTTGTAGTGATGCTCTATCTTGCATTGGCTTTTGAACCAAAGATGGCGATTGCAGCAGTAATCGCTGTCATCCACGACGTCTTTATTACTGTTGGCATTTATGCCTTGGTTGGTTTTGATGTTACGCCGGCAACGGTGATCGGCTTCCTGACAATTTTGGGCTATTCCCTTTACGATACCGTCGTTGTATTCGATAAGGTCCGCGAAAATACCCGGACGATCACAAGTACTGGTCGTATTACTTACTCCACAGCAGCTAACTTGGCTGTAAATCAAACTCTAGTTCGTTCATTCAACACTTCATTGATCGCATTGCTCCCAGTTGCATCAATTCTCTTTGTTGGAGCTGGCCTACTCGGTGCTGGAACTTTGAAGGACCTTTCGCTGGCGCTCTTTGTTGGCCTTGCGACCGGTACTTACTCATCCATCTTTATTGCAACTCCAATTCTCGCCGCACTTCGCGAACGTGAGCCTGCAATGAAGGCGTTAGCAAAGCGCGTTGCACAACATGGAAGTGCACCACTAGTTACTGATCTCAAGAGTGCGCCTGTTGTAACAGGTGGCAGCTCGAACAAAACCAATTGGGCTCGCGGTCCTAGGAACCAACCGAAGCGTAAAGGTCGTTAATAAACCTTTAAAGGCAAACTCCTCTAAAGTAAGGGAGTGGATTCACTTCTAGAACCGTTGGCTGGCAAACTTCTTGCCCATCATCCTGATGTTTCCATTGCGGAATTAGAGCGAGCGTACCTGGCTGCTAAAAGTGCACACGAGGGGCAACTGCGAAAATCTGGCGCCGAATATATAACGCACCCAGTGGCCGTTGCCGAAATTCTTGCAGATATTGGTTTGGATTTGGCGACCATAAGCGCCGCGCTATTGCATGACACGGTTGAAGATACGAAATATTCCCTCGCCCAACTTAAAAAGGATTTTGGCGCCGAGGTTTCAGGCTTGGTCGATGGCGTAACTAAGTTAGACAAATTGAATTACGGTCCAACGGCCGAAGCAGAAACTCTGCGAAAAATGGTGATTGCGATGTCGCGAGATATCAGAGTTCTGGTCATCAAACTCGCTGACCGTTTACATAATGCTCGAACTTGGAAATATGTATCACCCGAGTCGGCGTCTCGTAAAGCGCGCGAAACTTTAGATATCTACGCCCCACTTGCAAATCGTTTGGGTATGAGCGCTATCAAATGGGAGCTAGAGGATTTATCTTTTAGCACACTTGAACCCAAGAAGTATGAAGAGATCGAACGGTTAGTAACCGAGCGAAATCCATCTCGAGCCAAGTTAACGGCTGAGGTGGTTGAGTTAGTAGAAGCAGATCTCAAGATTGATGGAATTGACGCGAAAGTTATGGGCCGACAGAAACATCTCTATAGCGTTTATCAAAAAATGGTAATTAGAGGGCGCGATTTCAATGAGATCTACGATTTAGTCGGCATCCGTGTCTTAGTGGAGAGCGTTCGAGATTGTTACGGAGTTCTTGGTGCGATTCACGCTAGGTGGAGCCCTGTGCCTGGCCGGTTCAAAGATTACATCGCGATGCCTAAATTCAATTTGTATCAGTCGCTTCACACAACCGTAATTGGTCCTACTGGTAAGGCTGTTGAAATTCAGATTCGAACTTTTGATATGCATGCGAGAGCTGAATACGGTATCGCGGCGCATTGGAAATATAAATCAGCTATGACTGGCGAGAACTCGCAAGAGAAGCCAGAGATGCTCTGGTTGAAACAACTACACGAGTGGCAGCAAGAAACCGAGGATGTTGGTGAATTCTTGGACACCCTTCGCTATGACCTTCGAACACCCGAAGTTTTTGTGTTTACGCCGAAGGGCAGTGTGATCGCACTTCCGGCTGGATCCACGCCCGTCGATTTCGCTTACGCCGTGCATACCGAGGTTGGTAATCGTTGCGTAGGTGCGAAAGTGAATGGAAAATTGATTCCACTTGAATCTGCGCTATCCAATGGTGATGTTGTTGAAGTTGTGACGAATAAGAGTCCGAACGCAGCGCCAAGTCGCGATTGGCTCAATTTTGTTCATTCGCCAAGAGCGCGTTCGAAAATTAAGGCCTGGTTCTCTAAAGAGCGCAAAGAAGAAGCAATTGATGCCGGACGAGAATCCATCGCTAGGGCCATGCGCAAAGTTGGTTTGCCGTTGCAAAAGATTTTCGCGGGTCACGCATTCCTTGAGATGTCGCATGAATTGCGTTATCCAGATATTGAATCAATGTATGCGGCGGTCGGCAATGGCCACATCAGCGCGCAATTCGTTGTGGAGAAATTGCTGGCTGCGACCTCGAGAGATGAGCCGGATACCGAGGTTGAGAGTCACTCCATACCGACAGTGCATGCCTTTGAGCATGTACGTAGAAATACCTCTGGCGTAGATGTTGAAGGCGCTGATGATGTATTGGTGAAACTAGCTAGATGCTGCACTCCGGTTCCAGGAGATGAAATTATTGGCTTCATAACAAAAGGTAGCGGCGTCTCTGTTCACCGGACCGATTGTGTAAACATAAAGGATCTGACTTACCATCAAGGAGATCGGATAGTTCCAGTTAAGTGGAACTTAAGTGCAAAGACCCTCTTCCTGGTGAATATTCAAGTAGAAGCTCTGGATAGGGCGAGACTTCTCTCGGATTTAACTCGTACGCTCTCTGATCAACACGTGAACATATTAAATGCTTCGGTCAGTACTTCGAAGGATCGCACAGCAGTATCGCGTTTCACATTCGAGATGGCGGACGCCTCACACTTAGATGCAGTGTTGACTTCAGTTCGTGGGGTAGAAGGCGTCTATGACGTTTACCGCACAAGTAATAATTAAAAAATTATTTCTTAAAGTCTGAAAGTCCCTTTTGTGCTTCAACGAGCCAAGCCTTACGTGCTTCGGCAGCTTCACGAGCAACCATCGCTTTCGCGCTGTTTCCAGCAGCTTCAGCTTTTGCAGCTTGTGCTTCATAGCCAGCGATAGCTTCCTCAAGACCCTTAACTACATCATTTGCTCGCGCAATTGCAGTTGGATCAGTGCGGCGATTCTGTTCTTCACTGATGGCTCTGATTTCTTCCTCTACGCGAGCTAATCTGGTATCCAGCGCTGCGCGCTTATTGCGTTCAGTCATTCCAATTTTTTGCCATTGTTCGGTCAAGGCACGGAAATTCTTCTTGGCTGCAGCAAAGTCAGTAATAGGAAGAATCGCTTCAATTTTTACAATTAACTCTTCGCGCTTAGCAAGGTTTGCTTCCATGGTTGCGCCACGCTTTTCCAAATCAGCGTTTTTGGCGGCAAAGAATTGATCCTGTGCGGCTTTGAACCTGGCCCACATTTTTGTATCTACATTCTGCTTGCCGCGGCCAGCCGCTTTCCAAGAATCCATAAGTTCCTTGAATCGGCGTGCAGTCGGTAGCCACTCCTTTGATGTTGCAAGTGATTCAGCCTCTTTAACGATCGCTTCCTTCTTCGCGGCAACTTCTCCTTGAACTGATTCCAAGGCGGCAAAATGGGTGCGACGTCGCTTATCAAATTTATTTCGAGAAGAGGAGAAACGCTTCCAAAGTTCAGCATCTGTTGCCTTGTCTAGGCGAGGAGCGGCTTTCCATTCCTCAAGCAATACCTTCAAACGTTCGCTGGTAACTTTCCAACTTTCGGAGGCGGCTAAGGATTCGGCTTCGGCAACTAATTTCTCTTTTTCGATCAAGGCTGTGGCACGTTTTGCTTCGCGGACGGCTGATTCAAGATCTTTGCGCTCTTGGTAGGCGGCTCTGTGATCTTCGATCAATGATGGAATCTGATCAACAGATGCTGCGAGCATCGCTAGGTCGCCGACACCATTCAAATTAGCAACGGTATCGCGCAGTTTCACAACGGCTTCGGCTGCATCGGAAGGAACCATCGCACCACTCTTAATGCGAGCAGCGAGCAAAGCCACTTCTGATGCTACGGCTTCAAATTTTCTAACGAAATAGGCGAGTGCCTCTTCATTACTTTTGCCCGGGTAGGAACCGACGGCACGTTCACCTTCTGGAGTTCTTACATAAACAATTCCTTCGGCATCGACGCGACCGAATTGGGCAGGATCACCAATAAGTGCGGATGCAGCGCTCAGATTTGTTGCGGAGTTGGCAAGTGATTGGGCAACTTCTACTGGATTAATTTCCATCTTAAATCTCCTACTTTCGTTGCGCGATTCGGAACACATTTTGTGAACCTGACGTTATGCCTTACTGGTCTGTTGTAACGGAGATAAAGGTACCCTGAACCCCCTGAGGTTCAAAAGTGGTCCCAACCAATCAAGGCCAATCAAGGGCGACAAGTGCGCTAGACGCAGATAAGCGAGGTTTTGGCGTGATATTAGAGGTGATAGCGGCGCCATATTTTGCAACGAACTGCTGGATTTTTGCGCCGGCCAGGAATTCGGAATGCTTCATAGTCGACCCCGGCATGGCCAATCCCAACCTGCTTAGTCAAATAAAGAACGTTCTTCAAAAAAATAATTTGAAACCAATTGCCACTCTAGTTACTCATGGACACTTAGATCACACATTCTCAGTCTTCCCACTTGCCAAGGAATATGACATCCCCGCCTTGATACATGTGAGTGATCGAAAATTGTTGGCCGAACCTTTCAAAGCTCTTAACCCAGGGGGCGAAAGTCAGCAGATAATGCAGAGCCTTGGCGTGAGTAAATTCTTTGAGCCAGATGAGGTGCAAGAACTAGTCGACAATCAACTTTTAAAAATTGCTGGTTTTGATATCGAAGTCCTGCATGCACCGGGCCATACCCCTGGTTCTGCAATGTTTGTGATTAATGAAGAATTTCTCATTTCTGGTGATGTGTTATTCGCTGGGGCGATCGGACGTACCGATTTACCCCTTGGCTCTGCTGTTGATATGCGTAAATCACTGAAAACAAAAATATTACCGCTGAAAGATGAATTAATTGTCCTGCCTGGGCACGGCGAACAAACTACAATTGGACGTGAACGCGTCAAGAACGTTTACCTACAAGATGAATTCTTAACTTCAAAAATTAGACAGGGGGAGTGATGAAAGAGTTCCAAGCGATTCAAGCCCCTAAAGGCGTGAGCGAATACTTCCCGCCCAGGTCACAAAATTTTGAATTGGTTCGCGAAACTTTAATTGACTCAGCAAGAATCTCTGGTTACCAATTGATCGAACTTCCGATGTTTGAAGATACTGAATTATTTAAGCGTGGGGTCGGGGAATCGACAGACGTTGTTTCAAAAGAGATGTATACCTTTGAAGACCGAGGTGGTCGATCGATTACGTTGCGACCTGAGGGAACTGCTGGAGTGATGCGCAGTGTTATTGAAAATAATTTAGATAAGGGCCAGCTGCCGGTGAAGATTTGGTACTCCGGAGCTTTCTTCCGTGCAGAACGGCCGCAGGCTGGTCGTTATCGCCAGTTCTATCAGGTAGGTGTTGAAGCAATTGGAGCAAGCTCGCCAGAATTGGATGTTGAAGTAATAGCTATTGCAGATCGGGCATTTAAATCGTTAGGTTTGAAATCATACCGACTAGAAATAACTTCGCTCGGAGATGCCGCAAGTAGAAACGCACATCGGAAAGATTTAATTACCTTCATCGAGAAAATGAACCTCGATGCCGAAACTGCGGCACGCGCCGTACTCAATCCATTACGGCTATTTGATGATAAACGCGAAGAGATTCGAAGTGCGATGCAGAACGCCCCCGTGCTGCTTGATTATTTATCACCAGAAAGCGCTGCTGAATTTGCTTCTGTACAAGAAATTCTTGGCGCTCTTGGTATTGCCTATACCGTGAATCCCAGAATGGTGCGCGGCCTGGATTACTACACGGGAACAACCTTTGAATTCATTCATGAAAAACTTGGTGCGCAATCTGGCATTGGCGGCGGCGGTCGCTATGACGGTTTGATGGCCGAGCTCGGTGGTGCAGATATTTCAGGTATCGGTTTTGGACTTGGCGTAGATCGGGTTTTGCTGGCCTGCGAAGCTGAAGGTTTATTCGATCCAGAGTTCGCTGCCGGGAAATTAAAGGTTTACTTAATTGCACTTGGTGCGCAATCGAAGAGCGCAACAATAAAGCTGCTTAATGATTTACGAACTGCGGGAATCGCATCTGACATGGCTTACGGAGATCGAGCTCTAAAGGGGGCGATGAAGGCCGCCGATAAGAGTGGTGCGCAGTATTGCGTTGTACTGGGAGAAAATGAGATTTCTTCCGGCAAGTTTGAGATCAAAGATATGAAAACCGGGACAGTAAAAGAAGTTACAATGAGTACCTTGATTGATTTCCTAGCCGAATAATCTCGGCCCTGAATGAAAATATCGGAGTCTAGTAAATGATTAGATCGCATAACGCGGGTGCACTGCGAAAGAGTGATGTCGGAAGCAAGGTCTCCCTCGCTGGTTGGGTAGCGCGTCGGCGTGACCACGGTGGCGTAGCATTTATAGACCTTCGCGATGCATCAGGTGCTGCTCAAGTTGTTATTAACGATGAATCGTTGGCTGGATCTTTGCGCGCAGAATGGTGCGTATTGATATCGGGAACTGTTCGCGCCAGACCTGCCGGAAATGAAAATGCAAATATTCCCACTGGTGAAATCGAAGTTGTCTGCGAAGAGCTAACTGTTCTAAGCGAAAGCGCGCCGCTTCCATTTCCAGTTGATAGTGGTGACCTAAGTACCATTAGCGAGGAGATAAGGCTCAAGTATCGTTATCTTGATCTTCGCCGTGAAGAGCCGGCAAGAAACTTACGCCTACGCTCTAAAGTAACTTCAGTCATTCGCACTGTTATGGATAGCGAAGACTTCTTGGAGATTGAAACTCCTTATTTAACTAGGTCTACGCCAGAGGGTGCCCGCGATTTCTTGGTGCCGGTTCGACTGCAGCCAGGAAGTTGGTATGCACTTCCACAGTCACCACAGTTATTTAAGCAGTTACTTATGGTTGCGGGTATGGAACGCTACTATCAAATCGCACGTTGTTTCCGTGATGAAGATTTTCGCGCCGATCGGCAACCCGAATTTACCCAGTTAGATATCGAGATGTCGTTCATCGATCAAGAAGATATTCTCGCAGTAGGGGAGAAGGTGCTCTCTAAGGTATTTAAGGAAGTTGTTAATTACACAATTCCTACACCGATTCCAAGAATGACCTACTGGGAAGCGATGCGTCGCTATGGTTCCGATAAACCAGATTTGCGTTTTGCAAATGAATTGGTTGATGCAACCGAATTCTTTAAGGAGACAACCTTTAGAGTATTTCAAGCTAGTTATGTTGGCGGGGTAGTAATGCCTGGTGGTGGATCCTCACCACGACGCGAACTCGATGCTTGGCAAGACTGGGCAAAGGCGCGTGGCGCTAAGGGCTTGGCTTATATCTTGGTTGAGGCTGATGGAACTTTAGCTGGTCCGGTTGCAAAGAATCTTACAGAAGGAGAAAGTGCGGGAATTGCTGCGCACATGGGGGCAAAGCCCGGGGATGCAATATTTTTCGCTGCCGGCGATCGTATTTCTTCGCTAAATTTACTGGGCGCTGTTCGGTTAGAAATAGGAAAACGATGCAAGTTGATCGATGAGTCTGCTTGGAATTTCCTGTGGATTGTTGATGCGCCAATGTTTGAACAAGTTGATAGCAATAATGAAAATAGTGGTTGGACTGCAGTGCATCATCCATTCACTGGGCCGAAGCCAGAATTTACTGACACTTTTGATAAAGATCCCGGCGCAGCGTTGGCATATGCGTATGACATAGTTCTAAACGGCAATGAGATAGGTGGCGGTTCCATCCGTATTCATGATCGTAAAATCCAAGCCCGAGTTTTTGACACAATTGGGTTAAGCAAGGAAGAGGCTGAAAGTAAATTTGGTTTCCTATTAGAGGCATTCAACTATGGTCCACCTCCTCATGGTGGAATCGCGTTGGGTGTTGACCGTCTCTGCGCACTACTAGCTGGCGCTGATTCGATCCGTGAAGTGATCGCTTTCCCTAAGACAGCAAGTGGTGGCGACCCACTAACTGGGGCACCGACGCCAATTACACCTGCACAACGCAAAGAAGCCGGCGTTGATTTTCGTCCAGAATCGGGAAGGGACAAAAAAGGTTAAATAGGGCAGAATCGCGCATTATGCGTCTTGCTCGGTTACCTATACTCGCCGCAACTTGTTTGTTGGCGCTTGGTTTGACCAGTTGCGCAACATCTCAAATTTATGCCGGAAATAAAAAGGTGGGAACTTATTTTGTTCTCCCTAAAGAATGGCATTTAATTTCTAATAAATTGCTAAACCAGAAAGAAGCAGAATCAACTGCGCCTGGCGCGGCCGACAAATTGTCACGCGTGCAATTCCAAGAGGCGTATTCAACCGAACTAGGCGTAACGCCGGCTGATGTCTTTTCGCTTAATACACCAAAAGGCGCCGTGGCATATATCCGAGTTCGTGCGCTCTCAAACGCTGAATTGAACTCAGTTTCTTATAACTCGCTAAGGGATATTGTCGTACCGATCTCTCAATGGGCCACCGGTACAGATAAGAGTGCCCCAGTATTTAGTATTTCCGATGATTATGAAATTGTGGATAAAGGCGGCCGTGGTGTTCACACCATTTACGATTTTACTGGCGGGGACCACATCTCGCAAACAGTGAACCAAAGCGCTATGGTGTCGAATGATCATCGGATGCTCTATGTTCTTTTGATTCGCGCTTCGACAAAATTTTATAGTGCTCATCAAAAAGAATTAACGAAAATTGCAGATTCCCTAACCGTGAGAGGTGCCAATTGAGCGAAACTAGCCGGATGCGAGATAGCGACCGAAAAACTCGTATTCACCTTTCAATCTATGATCGCGTCAAGTTCCTATTACTTTTTGCGATTGTCTATTTAATACTTGTCTGGGCGCTGCTTGCCGATAACCCACTTTTATCCTTCGGAGATTCCGCCTCGGAAGTTGCTAATACCAAACCTTGGCTATTCGTTCTTTTTGCGATTGAAGTTATACGACAACTTCATTTCGCGCTCTCTGAGATCCTGGCTCCGTACCACGGTTTCTGGCAGAAATATTTTTCCACGACAGATCGCATCATCCATAAGTTAAGCGATTGGAATCGCTATCGATTAGGACGCGTTATAAAGGCGGCGCTACTGGTTGCCCTTTTAGCTGTTGTGTTAGGTGCGATTTATAAGGAAACTCCAGTGCGGGCGCTCTTCCTTGCACCAAAAGCGCTATGGAGCGCACTGCCAATGCTCGGACAGTTGCTCTTTGCTGTGTTCTTCATAATTATCCAATTTGGTGCGATGTTTTGGTTCTTGAGCCGGGGTGGAATTGATACCTATTTCCCCGATGATATTCGGACTCGTTTCAGTGATGTCTGGGGCCAAGACCATGTACTTAATCGAATTCGAGAGAATCTGCTTTTCCTAGAATCACCAGAAAAAATTGAAGAGCATGGTGGCTATGTACCCGGTGGACTTTTGCTTTGGGGCCCACCAGGAACTGGTAAAACTTTAATGGCCGAATCAATGGCGGGCGAAACTGGAAAGCCATTCGTCTTTGTTGATCCAGGCGCCTTCAACGCGATGTTCTTCGGTGTTGGCGTTATGAAAGTTAAATCGCTTTTCCGCAAATTGCGCAAACTCGCTCTGCGTTACGGTGGCGTCGTAGTCTTTTTTGATGAGGCAGATTCGCTTGGAAACCGCGGTCTAGGAGTTTCAACTGGCAGATTTAGCTCGAAGAACGATCTTTCGGCTGTATTTCAAGCACCTTGTAATGGTGGCGGTTATTTATCTGAGAATGCAAAGAGCCTGGTTGCATCAGGTGCGATGGCACGCGAAAGTTTCGTTGCAAATTCTGCGATGGGAGCCGGTGGCGGGGGAATGGGCACCTTGCAAGCACTTCTAACGGAACTCTCTGGGTTAAAGAAACCGAAGGGCTTTTTCAACCGAATTGTTCGACGTGCACTTGGAATGCGACCAAAGAATCCACCGAAATATCGAATTCTTGTTGTGATGGCGACCAATATGCCAGAAGCATTGGATGAAGCACTCTTACGTCCGGGTCGAATTGACCGTATGTATCGCGTTGGTTATCCAAGCAAAGCAGGCCGAATCCGAACTTATGAAGGCTATCTCGAGAAGGTTTCACATTCGCTTTCTTCTGAAGAGATTGAAAAATTGGCAACGATAACTCCGTATGCCACGGGTGCCACAATTAAAGACACAATTAACGAAGCGTTGATTATGGCAATTCGAAATGGCCGCACATCGATAACTTGGACCGATGTAATTAAGGCCAAGCAATTGAAGGATCTCGGACCAGCCGAAGATGTTGAATATATTGAAAGAGAACGGCATGCAGTTGCCGTACACGAGGCTTGTCATGGCGTAATGGCCTATTTAGTTCGCCGGCACATGTCTATCGATTTAGCTACGATTGAAAAAGGTTCTGACTACTTGGGCATGGTTGCGAGCATTCCACCTGACGATCAATTCACAAGATGGCGAACAGAATACGAAGCAGATATTTTGGTTTCGTTGGCATCACTTGCCGGGGAGAGAATGTTCTTCGATGGCGATAATTCTTCTGGAGTTTCAGGCGATCTAGAAAGCGCAACCACAATTGCGAGTTTCATGGAAGGTCATTGGGGAATGGGTTCCACGATTTCATCACATGCTTCGAATCGTCGAAATGAAGTTGGCGCACCTGGCGGTGGGCGTGGCAAAGACGATGGGAAAAAGGAGCTACGGATGGCCCTATCCGATCGCATTGAAAATAATTTAGGATCGCTACTTTCTCGGGCAGAAGAGATCTTGCGCGAAAATCGAAGCAAGGTACTTTCACTCGCACATGCGTTGGAGATTCATAAAACTATTTCAGGTGAGGATGTAATCGCCGTTATGGTCGGTGGCACTGGACCACTAGTCGATGGCAAGCCATACCAAAATCCAGAAAATATTGCGGCTATTGAAAAATATCATTCAGCCTCCGTCGTCGCGCACAAAGAGCATGAGCGGCCAGATATTTCGATACCCGTTTTTTAAGGCGCAAAGTCTGCCTTAAGGCAGGGAACAATCATTTTCAGGTAGGCTTGTGCGCATGGGTCCAGGTGGAATTGCAACAATAATCGCGGCATCAGCGCTTGCGGTTATTTCTCTAGCCATTGCATATGCGATTTCCCGCTTGGGGCGATTGGTTGATGAAGCCAGTGCGGCGATCAAAGACCTAACTAATGGCGTAACCCCACTTGTTGAAGAAGTTACTACAACAGTTCAACTCATGAACGGACCGCTTCATAGCCTAAATAAGATTACGAAATCGGCTGAAGAGCTAACTACCAAAGTTACCGCTTCCACAGAATCATTTTTAGATAACAATAAGATGGCAATGAAAGCAGCAGGAGTTTTACTGGCCGCAACTAAGATGAAAAAGAATGCAAAGAATTCGAAAGCGGCAAAGAGTTCTAGTAGATCTAAGCCCAGCTCAGTAGATTCCGAAGAGGAGTTCGAGTAGAGCTGTGAATTCTGCCGAGATCAGATCCCGCTGGCTAAAATTTTTTGAGTCTGGAAACAGTCAGGGACTAAAGCACACGGTTGTGCCGTCGGCATCTCTAATTGCAGACGATCCAAATTTGCTCTTAGTTAATGCGGGCATGGTGCCATTCAAACCTTTTTTCCTCGGTGAAGTTAAGCCTCCGTATGAACGCGCGACCTCAGTTCAAAAATGCGTTCGTACTTTAGATATTGAAGAAGTTGGTAAAACAACACGTCATGCATCTTTCTTTCAGATGTGCGGTAACTTCTCATTCGGTAATTATTTCAAGGAAGGCGCGATCTCCCTCGCTTGGGAATTATTAACTAAGCCAGTTAGTGATGGCGGTTACGGATTTGCCGAATCGAAGCTTTGGGTAACAGTTTTTCAAAATGACGATGAAGCCGCTGATATCTGGCATAAAAAAGTCGGCGTCCCTAAGGATCGGATTCAACGCCGCGGCATGGAAGATAATTTTTGGTCAATGGGAGTTCCTGGACCATGTGGTCCTTGTTCAGAAATTTATTTTGATCGCGGTCCCGAATATGGCCGTGATGGCGGCCCGGTCGCCGACGAAGATAGATATTTAGAAATTTGGAACTTAGTGTTTATGCAAAATGTGCGTGGCGCTGGTACTGGAAAAGATGACTACCCAATCCTGGGTGAATTACCGGCGAAAAACATTGACACCGGGCTTGGCTTAGAACGTACTGCGGCGTTATTGCAAGGCGTAGATAATATTTACGAAATTGACACAACGATGCAAATTTTAAGTAAGGCTTCAGAATTAACTGGGGTGAAATACGGAGCTAACGAAAAGAGTGACGTAGCACTGCGAGTTATTGCCGATCATGCTCGTACAACGATGATGTTGATTGGTGATGGAGTTCTCCCAGGTAACGAAGGGCGTGGTTACGTTTTACGCAGAATGATGCGGCGCACGATTCGAAATATGCGAATTCTCGGTGCTGGTGACCCTACTTCTAAGGAACTAGTAGGCGCTGCTATCGGGGCAATGGGTGCGCAATATCCAGAACTGATTGAAAATGCGGATCGAATTACCGCTGTTACCGTTAACGAAGAAGAGTCTTTCTTGCAAACTTTAAAGAGCGGAACTGCGCTATTTGATACCGCTGCTAGCCAAGCCAAGAAGGCTAAAGCGCCGGCATTATCTGGTGATACGGTCTTCAAGTTGCACGACACTTTCGGTTTTCCTTTTGATCTAACTCTTGAAATGGCTGGTGAAAAGGGCTTAGTGGTCGATGAAGATGGTTTCCGCAAGTTGATGAAGGAGCAGAAGGATCGCGCTAAGGCAGATGCCAGAACTAAAAAAACTGGACATACTGACGTTAGCGAATACCGAAAGATTTTGGATTCAACCGGTGCTACTAAATTCTTAGGTTATTCTGAGATGTCATCTGAAGCAATTTTGAAAGCAATTATGGTTGACGGTAAAAACGTAGCCGAAGCTGATACAAATACCGGAGTTGAAATCATTTTGGATCGGACTCCGTTTTATGCCGAAGGCGGCGGACAACTGCCCGATGGTGGGCGAATAACGCTAGCCAATGGTGCGGTTATCGAAATTGATGATGTCCAAAGCCCGGTACCGGGTCTATTTGTTCACCGTGGCGAAATCGTTTCGGGCCATGCGAAAGTTTCCGAAAAAGTTCTGGCAACAATCGATCGCGAACGTCGACTTGCAATTTCAAGAGCGCACACCGCAACGCACATGGTGCATAAAGCTTTCCGGGAGGTGTTAGGCGAGAGTGCAACACAAGCTGGCTCGGAAAATTCACCAGGGCGTTTTCGCTTTGATTTCCCAGCAACTGGCGCACTGTCACAAGCGACTTTGAGCGAAGTAGAGAGTCGTGTTAATACGTTGCTTCTTGATGATTTGGAAGTTACCGCAAAAACTATGACGCAACCTGAAGCCAAAGCAATGGGAGCTATGGCGTTATTCGGCGAAAAATACGGTGATCAAGTTCGAGTTGTCAGTGTTGGTGATTGGGCGCACGAACTATGTGGCGGTACGCATGTGCTCCGCTCTGGCGAACTTGGAATTGTTAAATTATTGAGCGAGGCGTCCATTGGCGCTGGCGTTCGTAGAGTTGAAGCGCTTGTTGGTGTTGATGCCTATTCTTTCCTTGCCCGGGAACATCTGTTGCTCAATTCATTAACAGATCTGATCAAAGGTGCGAAAACGCAGGAGTTGCCGGAGCGCATTTCAGATTTATTAGATAAATTGCGAGTGGCTGAAAAAGATTTGGCTGGGTTTAAGACGGCAAAAGCATTGGAATCTGCCGTGGCGGCGCTATCCAAGAAAATATCAGTTGGTTCGCTAGAAGTGTTGGCCGTTGAACTTGATGCTGGAATCAATGGGGATGATCTACGCGTACTTGCCCTAGATCTACGAAATCGTATAAAAAATGGAGTTGTTATTCTCATCTCTAAAGGCACCGAACGAGCCACTCTCGTTGTAGCCGCAAGTCCAGAAGCAATTAAAAGTGGCGTAAAGGCTGGGGAGCTCGTAAAGGCTGGTTCAATAATTCTTGGTGGTGGCGGTGGTGGTAAAGATGATTTCGCTCAAGGTGGAGGCGCGGCACAAGATAAAAGTGCTACCGCTCTGGATGAATTGGTGAAATTAGTAGGCACCCTCGCGAGCCGCTAATGCAAAACGGACGACGTATTGCATTTGATTTCGGTGACGTTCGGATTGGTGTTGCGGTATCCGACTTGTCAGGTTTGCTTGCTACTCCATTAGAAAATATTGCAAATGTCGAATCTACCTTGATGACCCAGTTAGAAACGCTACTTCTTGAATATCAACCGATTTACTTAGTTGTTGGATCACCGCTTCACTTATCAGGTCAAGTGAGCGCTAAAGTAGAGAGTGTCCAAACTTTTGCCCAAACCCTTAGTTCCATCACCAAGGCTCCGATATATTTAATTGACGAACGCTTAACGACCGTATCGGCTGCAAGATCTATAAAGCAAACAGGCAAAAATACTCGGGAAGCTAAATCTTTGATAGATGGTTTGGCTGCGGCGATGATTTTAGAGAGCGCATTGAATCAAGAGCGCCTACATGGTGCGCCCATGAATAGATATTTATGAAATCACAAAAAGCCAAGTTGGCTGCTGCAGTTATTCTGATCGGGATACTTTTTTCGGCCTCGGTATTTCTTCAACCACATCACGATTTCAACGATTCAAAACCTGGGCCGATTGCGCAAATTAGCATTCCAGATGGTGCAACTGGGACACAGATAGCCCATATTTTGGCCGATGCCGGCGTTATTAAAGAAGCACAGAAATTTATATCTGAAGTTCTAAAGAACCCCAAGGCGGCCGGAATAAGTCCTGGGGTACATAATATTTCAACGCATATTTCATCAAAGTTAGCCATCGAGCAATTGCTTGATCAGAAGAAACTTCAAAATGTTTTGAAGGTGATAGAAGGCGAAACTCTTTCCGATGTAATTGCTAAACTAAAGAAGAACGATCACATAAGTAAAGGTAGTTTTTCGGCTGCCGAAGTTAAACCGCTCTATCAAAATTCAAGCAAATCCCTAGAAGGTTCAATATTTCCAGCCCAATATTCATTTGCGCCGGCTACCAGTGTTAAAGATGCGCTTACCGCCATGGTCTCGCGGGCTCGCGCTAATGCGCAATCGATTGGATTGGCTGCCGGATATCTGAAATATTCGCCATTCCAAGTTTTAACCATTGCTTCTATGGTGCAGATTGAAGGTGATCCGGCCAGTTTTGCAAAAGTGGCGCGAGTCATTTACAACCGTTTAAGTATCGGCATGCCACTGCAATTGAATTCGACCGTCCAATATGCAACAAACCACCGGGGCCGGATTGCGCTATCTATCAATGCAGCAAAAACACCCTCCCTTTACAACACCTACTTACATCAGGGTTTGCCACCGACCCCAATCTCTAATCCAGGCGCAGCAGCAATAACCGCCACGTTGCATCCTGCCGACGGCGACTGGCTCTACTTCATTACTGTTAAGCCAGGGGACACTCGCTTCACGCGAGACTTTGCAGTTTTCCAAGATTGGACAACGCAGTTCAATAAGAATTTAGCAGCGGGGGTTTTCAAATGATTAAGGCGGCCGTACTGGGTTCGCCAATTTCGCATTCACTCTCCCCACTACTTCATCACCGAGCTTATGAAATTTTGGGAATCCCCGCTTCATACGATGCAATTTTGTGTGATGAAGGAGATTTCCCTGATTTTTTAAAGAAAATAGCAGATCAAAATTGGACCGGATTTTCCTTAACAATGCCGCTTAAAGAGGTAGCAATCAGTTATCTATCGGAAATTGATCCAGCATCTGCGAAAATAGATTCAATCAATACCTTGGTTCAACAGCCAACGGGTTGGTTCGGTATCTCGACGGATCGATTAGCTTTTGCAAATTTATTGAAAGACTATAACTTTTCCAATGTTGCAATTATTGGAGGTGGCGGTACGGCTCGTGCAGCCTTGGGCGCACTTGATGGGAAATGCGGGGAGATGGATATTCTCCTGCGAAATCCAGATCGCGCCGAAAAGCTTTCTAGCTGCCTGACTTCGAGCCGAATTAACATCTTCGATATGAAACACGATTTAGCGAAATACGATTTGGTGATTGCAACGGTCCCCATGGGTGTGAGTGATATGGTCACAATTGACGCAAGTTCGGTATCAGGCTTGCTTTTGGAAGCGTTATATCGTCCATGGCCAACTAAATTGGTAGAACGTTGGGAGATAGCCGGTGGCAACGTTATATCTGGCTTGGATCTGTTGGTAGAGCAAGCACTTTTCCAAATAGAGTTATTTTCTAAGGTTAAATTCGATTTCGATGCGATGCGAATGGAATTATTGCAGGTAGGTCACAGAGCGCTAGCGCTTTAACCTGTTATCCACAGCCTTTCAAAACAACTTGGGGCAACTTGGCTCAAAACGCTAGATTCCCAAAGGTGGGCGCTCAATTGGATTTAGCAGTATTTCTCTTCTTTGCGCTGCGAATTTCTTTGAGTGACATCGCAATTTATACAATACGAAATTGGGATTTGGGGTACTTTCTTCTTTCGATATTTATCTTGCACGGGACAATGCTTGTCGCCTCGTTCTATAAATACCCGGTTGCCCTAGTTCTAATGGTGAGCGCCCTATTGATCGGCAACTGGATCGGGGCTGGAGACCTTAAACTATTGATGGTTCTCACTTTATTAACTTCAAATTATCAAGATTGGATTTTTGCACTTATCCGATCACTACTTTTCGCTGGACTATTTGCCTTCGGCAAATTGCTGCGGAGGCGGGAAAATGGTGAATTAATAGCGATGGCACCATTCCTCTTCTTGGGTTTTATTTTCTAGATCAACTAAAAGAATGGAAGATTGTGCGTAGATGCGACTAATTGCGCGCAAAGTCAGGCGCCGATCTGCCACAATAAGACCCTAGATCTTCAAAATTTTAGGGGAGTGACGCTGTGATTCGTTGGTTAACTGCGGGAGAGTCACATGGCCCTGCGCTCAGCGCAATCCTTGAAGGCATGCCAGCAAATATTGAAATCACCAAAGAGATGATTGACGCCGATCTAAAACGTCGTCGATTGGGATTTGGCCGTGGTGCTAGACAAAATTTTGAAGCCGATGTTGTAACTATTCTCGGTGGCGTGAGACACGGTTTTTCTCAAGGTGGACCAATAGCTATCGAGATTGCAAATTCTGAATGGCCAAAATGGTCGAAGGTTATGGCACCTGAAAAAGTGGATGCGCAAGAGTTGTCCGAGTTGGCACGTAATGCGCCATTAACTAGACCGCGCCCAGGACATGCCGATCTCGCTGGAATGCAAAAATTTGGATTTAATGACGCTAGACCGATTTTAGAACGCGCCAGTGCGCGCGAAACTGCAGCCCGAGTCGCACTTGGCGCAGTTGCTAGAGCATTCATAGCCCAAAGTGTCGGCATCCAAATTATGAGTCATGTTATTTCGATTGGAAGTGTTACTGCAGCTTCCGATTACGCACTGCCAAATTACGACGACAAAGATCGTGTTGATGCCGATCCAGTTCGTGCGAATGATCCAAAACTAAGTGCAAGCATGGTTAAAGAAATTGAAGCAGCGCACTCTGACGGAGATACCCTTGGTGGAGTTGTTGAAGTATTAGCCTTTAATATGCCAATTGGACTAGGTTCACATACACATTGGGACCGGAGATTAGATTCAAAACTTGCCGGAGCGCTGATGGGAATTCAAGCGATAAAGGGTGTTGAACTTGGTGATGGCTTTGAATCTGCTAAGCGTCGCGGTTCAGTTGCCCACGATGAGATTGCACGCAACTCCGAAGGCAAAATTATACGAAGAACTGATCGTGCCGGTGGTACTGAGGGTGGAATTTCAAATGGTGAAGTTCTTCGAGTCCGGGCAGCGATGAAACCAATTTCAACAGTGCCGAAAGCTTTAGAAACTATTGATGTTGCTACCGGTGAAAGCGCCAAGGCAATTAATCAACGCTCCGACGTTTGCGCAGTCCCGGCGGCTGGAATAGTTGCGGAAGCGATGGTTGCACTTGTTTTGGCCGATGCGGTGATTGAAAAATTTGGCGGCGATAGTATTTCTGAAGTTAAACGCAACTTTGAGAACTACCTTTCTTCCTTGGTTATTAGCTAATGCCTCGAGCAGTTTTAATTGGACCTCCTGGGGCTGGAAAATCATCAGTTGCTAGGCAATTAGGTCGCATATTGGACTGCCAAGTTGTTGATACCGATTCTGTTATTGAGAAGAAAAGCGGTAAAACTATCTCCGAGATTTTCGTTGAAGATGGCGAAACTAAATTCCGAGAGATCGAACGCGAAGTAGTTCTAGATGAGATCAAGAATAACGAGAGCGTCCTTGCACTCGGCGGCGGATCAGTTCTAAACGCAGAAGTTGCACAATCATTACGCGATAATTCTGTACCTGTTATCTATTTGGAAGTTTCTATTTCGCAAGCTGCCCCTCGGGTGGGGTTCAATAAAGATAGACCACTTTTAACCATGAATCCAAGACAGCAATGGCTGGCACTCATGGAGGTTCGTCGCCCTATTTATGAAGGATTAGCCAGTTTCAAAGTGAACACCGATAATCGTAAGCCGGCAGAAGTTGCGGCCGAGATCGCAGGATTTCTAGGAGCGGTATCGTGAAAGAGATAGTTGTTAGTGCCGAGCACAAATACTCTGTGAAGTTTGTGGACGGCTGGCGCGATCAATTGCCAGCGATTTTTACTCAATATTCCAATCACTTAGTCTTAGCGCCAGCAAGCTTGCGTGAATTGCTTGAACTTGAAACGGTTGCCGGAATAAGTGGAAAAATTTATTATTTGCCGGATGGCGAAGACCAGAAATCAACTACGGTTTTGGCTGGGCTCTGGGATTTAGCGGGGGAATTAAATTTAAATCGAGATTCTGTGGTTATCGGAATTGGTGGGGGAGCCACAACTGATTTGGCTGGATTCTTCGCCGCAACCTGGTTACGCGGTGTTGATTGGTTCGCCTTCCCTACTTCTTTAGCCGGCATGGTCGATGCCGCAGTGGGTGGGAAAACAGGCATAAATACATCTGCCGGGAAAAATTTGGTGGGATCGTTCCATTCACCACAAGGAGTCATAATTGATTCAGGATTTCTCAAAACGCTACCAGAACGTGATTTATGCGCCGGGATGGCTGAAGTTATTAAATGTGGATTTATTTCGGATCCGTTTATTTTGGAACTAGTAAAGGATTATCAGGCCAATTTGGATGAGTTGATTTTTCGGGCGGTCGCGGTGAAAGCAAAGGTAGTTAGCGAGGATTTTAAGGAGAGTCATCTACGCGAAATTTTAAATTATGGCCACACCTTGGGCCACGCCATTGAGAAGCGAGAGAAGTATTCGTTGCGTCACGGTGAAGCGGTTTCGATAGGCATGATTTTTGCGGCGCAACTTAGCGTGGATCTGGCTGGCCTTGATCAAGGAGTTCTCGAGGCGCATCGCGCCCTTTTATCTATGTTAAAGCTCCCAATCACATATTCAAGAGGTGCTTTTGAAGAGCTGTTAGGTTTCATGAATAATGATAAAAAGCGGCGGGATAACGCCTTACGTTTCGTAGGTCTTTCTGATTTAGCAACGCCAACCTGGTTGGAATCAGTAACAACACCCCAACTCAAAGCGGCTTATGAGAGAATTTGCTCATGACAAAAGCGAGCACGGCGAAAATTTTGGTGTTGAACGGCCCGAATTTAGGTCGCCTTGATCTGCGGGATTCCAAACTTTACGGAAATCTAAATTTCGCCCAGTTAACGGAATATGTTCTCGGGGTTGCTGCAGAACTTGGTCTTGACTGTGAAGTTCGCCAAAGTGATAGCGAAGTCGAAATTATCAGTTGGTTGCATGAAGCCGCTGATGGTAATAATCCAGTCGTAATTAACCCGGCAGCCTTTACGCATTATTCTTACGCGATAAGAGATGCTGCTGATCTGGTCAAAGCGCCATTAATTGAAGTTCATCTCTCGAATCCAATGTCTCGCGAAGAGTTCCGGCACACATCTGTTATTTCTGGAGTTGCAAACGGCACTATTGCTGGCTTCGGGCCAGATTCGTACCGGTTAGCGTTAATTGCCTTAACAAAAATGCTGGGGGAGTGAAGTTTTAGCCTCGAGGTGAAGTAAAAGTAGTGTGCAAGGTCAGGTATCCTTCTCTTATTGCTTGGGACTGTCCCGCTATTGAAACCTAGTAAATAGTGGATCTCCCAAATTGGAAACGGATTGATAATGGCAACTACAAATGATCTTAAGAATGGCATGACCCTCGATATTGAGAATCAACTTTGGACTGTAGTTGAATTTCAACATGTGAAACCAGGCAAGGGTCCGGCTTTCGTTCGTACGAAATTGAAATCTGTCCTCACTGGAAAAGTAATCGATAGAACTCTAAACGCCGGCGTAAAGGTAGATGTAGCAATTTTAGAGAAGCGCGATATGACTTTTCTCTACAAGGATGGTTCTGATTTTGTCTTTATGGATGCAAAAACATTCGATCAGATGAATATCTCTGAAGCAGTAGTTGGAGAAGCCGCCAATTTTATGCTGGAGAATTGCGAGGCTAACGTTGCTATTCACGAAGGCAACCCGCTTTACATTGAACTAGCTGCCTCGGTTGAATTAGTTGTTACCTATACCGAACCAGGTCTTCAGGGCGATCGCTCATCCGGTGGAACTAAACCAGCAACTGTAGAAACCGGTATTACTGTACAAGTGCCGCTTTTTATCAAGCAGGATGAAAAAATCTTGGTTGATACCCGAACTGGAGCATATCTAGGTCGAGCAAATACGTGAGTATTAATTAATGAGCGCTCGGGGTAAAGCAAGAAACCTGGCACTTGATTTTCTTTACGAAGCTGATCTTCGAGGTAAAACTGCGACAGATCTTTTGCGTGAACGTGGAACTGGCGAACTTTCACAGGGCGATTATGTTCAGCAATTGCTATCCGGCGTTTTAGAACACCGAACTAAAATCGATGAGATCATCACGACTTACGCCGAAGGTTGGGATCTTGACCGGATGCCACCAATCGATCGTAATATCCTGCGGATAGCAATTTATGAAGTACTTTGGGAATCTGAGTTAGATGATCAAATTGCCGTTTCACAGGCGATTGAATTGGCCCAAGAACTATCTACGGATGATTCGGCAAAATATGTTAATGGTGTTCTGGGTCGCATAATTGCGCTCAAATCTACCTTTGCACTCTAAATCTATTCGTTTCTTAGCGGAGTCAATTTTTTAGAAGTATCAATTTTTCGCTATTTAACCACTCCAAGGTGGTTGATTCATCAAGGGTCAGAAGAAGAGCAAGCGTCGTCAAATCAGTGTCTCGAAGTGAAAGTACTTCACCATTCCAATCCCGGCGTTTTGCGCAAAGTAGATTCGTGAAAGTTGCGAGGAATTGAAAATTATTGCCGGTTGTCGAACTCTCACGAACGCGGCGTAAATCCAAGGTTATTTTCCGATTCATGGGGGCGCTTTCGCGGTTTTCGAGCCCAAGTAATTGGTCCAGAGGCATCTGGTAAAAGGCCGCCAAGTTAATTGCCTTCTTGAGCGAGAGTGCTCGATCACAACGCTCGTACGAACCAATCACGACAGCTTTCCACCGTCCGTTGGATGCAATCTCAACGTCTTTCAGTGTCATTCCTTTCTGCTTTCTAATGGCGCGAAGGGATGCGGCGATATCTTCAATACTGGGTTCAGTTAGTGGGTTCATTTGGGAAGGCTAATGAAAGTGCGAAAACTCCGCGTTTTCTTATCCACAGTTTCAACTTATTGCAGATTTAATGCTATCTTTGCCCGACCCGAGAGGGTATGGTCCTTTAACGATCCGTCCAGAGAGGCGGCGAAGGAGTTTAAGATGGCTTCACTTCTTGATGCCGGCGATATCGGCCGAGCACTAAAACGCATTGCTCATGAAATTGTTGAGCGTAATCATGGCTTAGAGAGCGTAGTAATTATTGGAATCCCCACACGTGGTGATTACCTCGCAAAACGTATAGCCAAAGTCTTATCTGAAATTGAATCTCCAGTACCGGTCGGAACATTGGATATCACCATGTTTCGAGATGACTTGCGCCTTCGCGCGCCGCGCCCGCTTTTGCCTACTTCACTTCCGAGTGGTGGCATCGAAGGAAAGTGCGTTGTACTCGTCGATGACGTCCTCTTCTCAGGCAGAACTATTCGGGCAGCGCTTGATGCGCTTGGTGAAATTGGTCGCCCTAAATCGGTGCAGCTTGCTGTTCTAGTTGATCGTGGGCATCGGGAACTCCCGATCCGTGCAGATTTCGTAGGTAAGAACATCCCTACCTCAGCCAATGAGAGCGTAAAAGTTAATTTAACCGAGATCGATGATGAAGATAGCGTCCTTTTGATCCCTGAAGTATCGGGGGAACACAATGGATAGACATCTGCTGAGCATCAATGATTTAACTCGCGCGGAGGCTTTCGGTATTTTGAATACCGCGCACGAACTAGCAATTATTTCTGATGGAACCCTAAAAAAGTTGCCAACTTTGCGTGGCCGAACCGTAGTAAATCTATTCTTTGAAGATTCAACACGAACTCGCATATCTTTCGAGAGCGCTGCCAAACGTTTATCAGCAGATGTAATCAATTTCTCTGCTAAAGGATCGAGTGTCAGCAAAGGGGAATCTCTCAAAGATACTGCGCAAACTTTGCAGGCAATGGGCGCTGATGCCGTAATCATTCGACACGGTGCATCTGGCGCGGCTCAAAGATTGGCAGATTCCGGATGGATTCAAGCTTCGGTAATCAATGCGGGGGATGGAACGCACGAACATCCAACACAAGCGCTCCTAGATGCTTACACAATCAGGAATAGCTTTCCAGAATATACCGATTCATTTGAAGGTCTAAGAGTCGCAATTGTTGGCGATATCTTGCATTCAAGAGTTGCGCGCAGCAATGTACTTTTGCTCAAGAAATTAGGTGCGCAGGTAACCTTACTTGCGCCACCAACTCTTCTGCCGGTGGGCGTAGATTCTTGGGGAGTTGAAACAAGCTACCAATTTGATGAAGTAATTCCAAAGGTTGATGTAGTTATGATGCTGCGGGTTCAATCTGAACGCATGCTCGATTCGTTCTTTCCATCCGAACGTGAATACTCACGAAGCTTCGGGTTAGATAGCAGGCGCTTAGACCTACTTCCTCCGCGCAGCATCGTGATGCACCCTGGTCCTATGAATCGTGGTCTGGAAATTTCGGCGGAAAGTGCGGATTCACATAAATCGGTTGTGCTTGCTCAAGTAGCAAATGGTGTTCTAATTAGAATGGCTGTGCTTTACCAACTTCTCGGCGGTCAAACTTTAGGCGACATCAGTTCAGTCCAACCAATCACTCAGGTGGCTAACAAGTGAATATTATGAATGAGGGATCAATGATTTTGAAGAACGCTCGATTGGTCGATGGATCGGTTGTTGATCTGCGGATAGAAAATGGTGTAATCGCGGAAATTGGGACGGCCCTAGTAAAGGCTGGAACTTTGATTGATCTTGAAAAGAATTTGTTGATACCTGGCTTGGTTGATTTACATACTCACCTGCGCGAACCAGGTCGTGAAGATTCCGAAACGGTTGCAACGGCAAGTGCTGCTGCTGTGACTGGTGGCTATACCGCGCTCTCGGCAATGGCAAACACTTTTCCAGTTGCAGATACCGCTGGTGTTGTAGAGCAAGTATTTCGGTTAGGACAAGAAGCTGGCTTGTGTGATGTATTTCCAATAGGGGCGGTAACACAGGGTTTGAACGGAATCGCACTTGCTGAATTAGGTGCGATGGCCAACTCAATTGCCCGAGTACGGATGTTTAGTGATGATGGTAAATGTGTTGCTGATCCATTACTGATGCGTCGGGCACTTGAATATGTAAAGAGCTTCAATGGAATCATTGCGCAACATGCCCAGGATCCTCGGCTAACCGTTAATGCTCAAATGAATGAAGGAATAGTCTCTGGAAAACTCGGCTTGACGGGTTGGCCGGCCGTAGCTGAAGAAGCCATTATCGCGCGAGATATCTTGCTCGCCGAGCATGTTGGATCCAGGTTGCATATCTGCCATCTAACAACAGCCGGCGGCGTTGAATTAGTTCGTGCGGCTAAAGCTCGCGGAATAAAGGTCACCGCCGAGGTCACGCCACATCATCTACTTCTAACCGATGAACTTGTGGTTGGTTATGACCCGGTTTATAAAGTGAATCCACCTCTTCGAACTGCGCAGGATGTAGAAGCTTTGCGGACCGGTTTAGCCGATGGAACGATCGATATTGTTGCAACAGATCACGCACCGCATCCAACTGAAGATAAAGATTGCGAATGGCAAGTGGCTGCGTTTGGAATGCTTGGCCTTGAAACCGCCCTCTCTGTAGTAGTGAGCGCAATGATCGATACCAAGATGATGGATTGGGCCAAGTTAGTGGATCGCATGTCAATTGCGCCGGCAAAAATTGCGGGATACTCCGCGCAAGGTCAGCGGATTGCGGTAGGAAGCGCAGCGAATTTGGCTGTGATCGACACCTCAGCAGTTTGGCAGGTTGATCGCAATAGACTCGCCTCAAAGAGCCGCAATACACCATTCCATCAAATGAATTTGAGTGCAGTGGTTAAAAGGACTTTCTTTAATGGTTTACAAGTATTTAATGACGGTGAAGTTTTGAATCGAGGCGGTAAATGACCAAAGCGTTCTTGGTTCTCGATGATGGTGCGATTTTCGAAGGTGAAAGTTGGGCCACCGAGGGCGAAACCTTTGGTGAAGCGGTTTTTGCAACGGGTATGACGGGATATCAAGAAACTCTTACAGATCCTTCGTATCACAAGCAAGTTGTGATTATGACTGCTCCTCATATTGGCAATACCGGCATGAATCACAGCGATGCGGAATCTGATCGCATTTGGGTGAGTGGATTTGTTGTCCGCAATCCATCGCCAAAAGTCAGTAATTGGCGTGCGAGCAGTTCTCTCGAGGAAGATTTAATCGCCAACAATGTTGTTGGGATCAGTGGCGTGGACACCAGAGCCATTACCCGCCACCTTAGAGATCGTGGCGCAATGCGAGTTGGAATTTTCTCTAATACGAAACTGACACGAGAAGAGATGATCGTTAAAGTTCGCAAAACTCCTTTGATGGAGGGTGCATTTTTGGCGGATGACGTTTCAACTAAAACCGAATACGTAGTTCCGGCGATTGGTGAAAAACGATTTACAGTTGCTGCAATTGATTTAGGGATCAAGGGAGCAACGCCGCGATTGATGGCAGAGCGTGGCATCGAAGTGCATGTCATGCCATCAACAACAACTTTTGACGAGATTAGTGCGCTACGTCCAGACGGGGTCTTTCTATCGAATGGTCCTGGAGATCCAGCCAGTATGCAAGATGTCATCGCAATGGTCCGGGAAGTTTTAAGTGCCAAGATTCCGCTATTTGGAATTTGTTT
This sequence comes from uncultured Actinomycetes bacterium, assembly GCA_903842675.1. GTDB lineage: Bacteria > Actinomycetota > Actinomycetes > Nanopelagicales > Nanopelagicaceae > AAA044-D11. Next base: position 19,521 of record CAIMMQ010000122.1, on the reverse strand, counting down.
TGGCCACCAGATCATAGGAAGAGCTTTGGGATTCGAAACTTATAAATTACCCTTTGGCCATCGAGGGATTAATCAACCAATTAAGAATCTTCGAAGCAATAAGATTGAAATAACTGCTCATAATCATGGTTTTGCAGTAGCTGCGCCAGTCGAAGGAAATTTCAATACCGTTTATGGCGCGGGATTCGTTAGTCATATTTCCTTGAACGATGGTGTGGTTGAAGGACTCGAACTATTAGAGACACCAGTTTTTAGTGTGCAATATCATCCAGAAGCCGCGGCAGGACCCCACGATGCAAGTTACCTATTCGATCAATTTGTAGAGTTAATGTCCAAAACTGGTGTTACGCATGCCTAGAGATAAATCTATCGAAAGCGTTCTTGTAATTGGTAGCGGACCGATTGTTATCGGACAGGCATGTGAATTTGATTATTCAGGTACGCAAGCGTGCCGGGTTCTGCGCGATGAAGGAATAAGAGTAATTCTTATAAATTCCAATCCAGCAACAATCATGACTGATCCAGAATTTGCCGATGCCACCTATATCGAACCGATTACACCGGAAATCATTGAAGCGATAATTCGCAAAGAGAAGCCAACGGCAATCCTGGCAACACTTGGCGGCCAAACGGCTTTGAATGCTGCGATATCCCTTTACGAACGCGGTTCACTAGAGCGTCTTGGAGTTAAGTTGATTGGTGCAGATATCCCGGCAATCAAGCGGGGAGAAGATCGCGAAACCTTCAAAGGTATTGTTGAGAAAATTGGTGGAACTTCGGCAAAATCGCGTATCGCTCATTCAATGGCGGATTGCTTGGCTGCCGCAGCCGAACTTTCATATCCAGTAGTAGTACGGCCATCTTTCACAATGGGTGGACTTGGTTCTGGTATTGCTTATGACCAAACAGAGTTGGAATTGATCGCTGGAGCCGGCTTGCGCCACAGCCCAACAACGGAAGTTTTGCTTGAAGAATCGATCATCGGCTGGAAAGAATTTGAATTGGAAGTAATGCGTGATCATAAAGATAACGTGGTCATTGTTTGCAGTATAGAGAACATCGATCCAATGGGTGTGCACACCGGGGATTCAATAACGGTGGCTCCTGCCTTAACTCTGACGGACGTGGAATTTCAAAAACTTCGTAATTTATCGATAGATATCATCCGTGAAGTTGGCGTAGCTACTGGTGGTTGCAATATTCAATTTGCCGTTAACCCCGCAGATGGTCGGATTATTGTGATTGAAATGAATCCACGTGTTTCCAGATCCTCCGCGCTTGCATCAAAGGCAACAGGCTTTCCAATCGCAAAGATCGCTACCAAACTTGCGATTGGATATACGCTCGATGAGATTCAAAACGATATAACTAAATCTACGCCGGCTTCCTTCGAGCCGACACTTGACTACATTGTTGTCAAAGTTCCACGGTTTGCCTTTGAAAAATTCCCTGAAGCGGATACTCGCCTTACTACAACTATGAAGAGTGTTGGCGAAGCGATGGCAATTGGACGCTCTTTCCCAGAGGCGCTACAAAAGGCACTTCGTTCGGTAGAGAAAAAGGGTACGAGTTTTTCTTGGCCGACAGGCGGGGATTCGAAAGAAACTTTGCTTGAAAAAATGTCAATTCCAACCGAGAACCGTTTGCAGCAGATTCAATTAGCGCTCTTCAAAGGAGCCACTATTGAGGAAGTTTTTGCTGCAACAAAAGTAGATCCGTGGTTTCTCGCACAGATAAATCTAATTAATGAGATTGCCTCTGAAATATCAAGCGCAAAATCGTTAGATGAAGTTCTGCTTCGTAAAGCAAAGACAAATGGTTTCTCAGATCAGCAGATTTCTGACTTAATTGGGCAGAGCGTGGCAGAGGTATTAGTCCTTCGTACCCGCCTTGGTGTTCGTCCAGTTTATAAAACGGTTGATACTTGCGCAGCAGAGTTTGAAGCACACACCCCTTATTATTATTCAAGTTACGATTTAGAATCTGAAGTTCTTCCACGCACCAAGCCGGCAATAATCATTTTAGGCAGTGGACCGAACCGAATTGGCCAAGGAGTAGAATTCGATTATTCCTGTGTGCATGCGGCATTTGCGCTGAAAGAAGCTGGCTATGAAACTGTGATGATCAATTGCAATCCAGAAACTGTTTCAACCGATTACGACACATCTGATCGCCTATATTTTGAACCATTAACTTTAGAAGATGTTTTTGAAGTTATTCAGGCCGAAATGGCGGCTGGCCCAGTTCTAGGAGTCATTGCACAGCTGGGTGGACAAACTCCACTTGGGCTTGCGCGTGGGCTGCAAGAAGCGGGAGTAACAATCCTTGGAACTTCGCCAGATGCGATTGATATTGCCGAAGATCGTGGTCAATTCGGTGAACTACTTAACGTTAATGCATTGCGCGCCCCGAAATTTGGGATGGCTAATACCTTCGATGAAGCGCTCAATATTGCGCACGATATAAATTATCCAGTTCTAGTTAGACCCTCATTCGTCTTGGGTGGCCGAGGAATGGAAATTGTTTATGATGACGAGTCTTTGGCAGAATTTATTAAGAAGGCGACCGAAATTACGCCTAACCATCCAGTTCTTATTGATAAATTCCTAGATGACGCGATTGAAATAGACGTTGATGCGCTATTTGATGGTTCAGAATTATTCTTGGCAGGCGTTATGGAGCACATCGAAGAAGCAGGAGTTCACTCTGGAGATTCAGCCTGTGTGCTACCAAGCTATTCAATTGACTCGGGTTTGAAAGAAGAAATTCGAGAAGCCACCTTCAAACTTGCAAAAGGCATTGGCGTGAAGGGCCTGATCAATATTCAATTTGCGGTCTCGCAAAACGGAACATCTGATCAGAAACTTTATGTTTTAGAAGCGAATCCACGTGCTTCACGCACAGTTCCCTTCGTGAGTAAGGCAACCGGGAATCCGCTGGCAAAGAGCGCGGCCTTAATTTCATCTGGTGTAACAATCCCACAATTGCGTGCTAAAGGGTTATTGCCCGAAAGTGGCGATGGAATAGCAAACGGTATTTCGGTTAAAGAGGCGGTCTTGCCTTGGAACCGGTTCCGACGGATTGATGGAACTGGAGTTGATTCGGTACTTGGACCTGAGATGCGATCGACCGGTGAAGTAATGGGCATAGCAACTACTTTTGGCGAAGCATATGCAAAATCTCAAAGTGCTGCTTTCGGTGCTCTTCCGTTGGAAGGTTCGGTTTTTCTCTCACTTTCCGAGCGAGATAAAGCATCAGCTTTAACACCAGCAAAGGAGTTAGTAGACCTGGGTTTCATCTTGTATACAACCCAAGGTACGCATGATTTCCTAACTCGTTCAGGCATTGCGTCAAAGGTTGTTCGTAAACATTCACAAGGTCGGGGAAGTGCGGGGGAGCCAACTGCTGTTGATTTAATTACTGAAGGCACCGTTGGTCTGGTTATAAATACGCCACTTGGACGCGGAACCAGGCAAGATGGTTGGATGATTCGTACCGCAGCAATCCAACGTTCAGTTCCGTGTATAACAACCATTGCGGGCTTTAAGGCTGCGGTTGCGGGTATTAGAGAACTTCAAGCAAAACCTTTCGGGATAAATTCAATTCAAGAGTGGCTAGCAATAAATGAATAAATTTGCCGAACAAATCACCTCTGAGATCATAAGCAATAAAAAAGTCGGCGCCTATCATCATATGGTTTTCTCCGTTGGAGACATTGCCAAGCACGCGAAGCCTGGAAATTTTGTTGCGATCTCTATCGGTGGTGCCACTTCATCAATGGTGCTACGCCGCGCCTTTGCAATATATCGAGCCTCAGATCGTGGTTTATCTGGCGGATTCGTTGAATTGGTTATCGCACCTCATGGACCAGGAAGTATTTGGTTAACTTCCTTAGCTCCCGGAGCAACTATAAATCTTGTTGGACCGCTAGGAACTGCATTTGGTATTCCTACCGAGCCAGTAAAGGCGCTACTTGTTGGTGGTGGTTACGGAAGTGCCCCGCTCTTTGGGCTCTCAGAAATATTGAAATCACGCGGTTGTCGAGTTGATATGGTGTTAGGTGCAAGTTCAGCGATGAAAATTTATGCGCCACTTGAAGGTAAGCGTTCGGTCAGCAGCCTCACAATCACAACGGATGATGGTTCTGTCGGTACGCCTGGAAAAGTTAGTGACGTTATTCCAAATTTGATCGCAAATAATGGGATTGAAATCATCTATTCGTGTGGCCCAATGGGAATGCTTGAGGCTATAACTAAGATCGCAGAGGAATTTGGCGTGATGCATCAATGTGCCATCGAAGAATCTATGGCGTGTGGCATCGGAGTTTGCATGACTTGTGTACTTCCAATTAAAGGTGAAGATGGCGTAATTCGCATGCTGCGCTCCTGTATTGATGGTCCAGTTGTCGATGGAAGCAGCGTTATCTGGAATAGCAAACGCAAGATTCCTGAGGGAACTTGGGGTGCAAATTGAGTTTTGATTACGCGACTGCTCTCGGTTCGGCAAATTTTAATAATCCGATATTCACGGCTAGTGGCTGCGCCGGTTCTGGGAAAGAGCTAAGTCAATTTTTCGACCTGCGCGAACTTGGCGCCCTTGTTACAAAATCAATTATGGTTAAACCCCGATCTGGTCGCCCAACACCGAGAATGGCTGAAACTCCCAGTGGCATGCTTAATTCAATAGGATTACAAGGCCCAGGAATTGATACATTTTTAGAGAACGACATTCCTTGGCTTCGTGAACAAGGTGTCGCAATTGTTGTTTCAATAGCCGGGGAAAGTGTTGAGGACTATGCAGTTCTCGCCCGAAAAATGCGGGCGGTTCCTGGGATTAGTGCGTTAGAGGTAAATATTTCCTGTCCCAATGTAGAAAATAGAGGGCAAGTCTTCGCCTGCAATCCAGAAACAGCACGGGCGGCTATCGAAGCAGTTCGGCGCAACATTGGGGGAGAACTTCCGATAATTGCAAAACTGACACCAGATGTGACAAATATTGCTGATATTGCCGAAGAAGTAGTTGCTGCAGGAGCAGATGCATTAGCGCTAATTAATACTGTCTTAGCGATGGTTATTGATACAAATACTATGCGTCCGAAATTGGCTGGTTTTACCGGCGGTCTTTCCGGACCAGCAATTCGACCAATTGCGGTTCGTGCAATTTACCAAGTGCATGCTCGGTTACCTCATGTGAAAATTTTGGGCATGGGCGGGGTAGCAAGTGGCCGAGATGCGCTTGAATTAATTTTGGCGGGTGCAAGTGCAACATCGATCGGTACAGCAACGTTTGGAGATCCAACAGCGTGTATCCGAATCAAGGAAGAACTTGAAGCCCTATTGGTTGAACGAGGGTTTAATAGTTTGAAAGAAGCTGTCGGTTATGCCCACAGAGAGGCAACGCAATGAGATCACCGATTATCTTGGCCCTTGATGCCGATGAGATTTCAAAGGCTGCTGATTGGATAAATGCAACCAAAGATTCAATTGATATCTATAAAGTGGGTCTGGAATTTTTTCTGAAATTTGGGGCTTCGGGAATTGCTGAATTGCGCAAGAATGGTGATTTCGAGATATTCCTTGATCTCAAATTGCACGACATCCCAAACACTGTAGCCAACAGCGTGAAATCTATTTCACAACTGAAGCCTAAATTTCTAACTGTCCATGCCAGTGGTGGGCGAGAGATGGTTTCTGCTGCGGCACTTGCAGATCCTTCTATCGCAATTACCGCGGTAACAATTCTTACCTCCTTGTCGGATGAGGAGCTGGGCGAACTCGGATTTGCCAGTAATGCAGAACAAAGCGCGGTTGCGCTTGCGAAAATCGCAGTAACAGCCGGCGCCAGAGCAATTGTTTGTTCACCATTTGAAGTTGGTGCTATCCGTTCTGCGGTTGGCGATGGCGTTACCTTGATAACTCCTGGAGTTCGACCTGTCGGATCAGCAGCAGGAGATCAGAAGAGATTTATGACCCCGGCGCAGGCAATTGAAGCTGGGGCAAATTATTTGGTGATTGGGCGGCCAATTACTGGGCAACCCAGTTTGGACACGATGGCAGATGCCGCAGCCGCTATCTTGAAGTCAATCTAGTTTTTATTTATATGATATTAAAATGAGCAGTAATCCACCCAAACTTTCACTTGATCAGTTGAAAGCCGCTGGCCGAAAAGCGGTACTTGCTCGAGGCGAGCGAGCACAATTTAAGGCTTTACTCCGAAATGGCGAGCGGGATATTTTCGATGCCATCGCTGATCCTCGTGATTCAATAGCACGTTTGAAAGTAGTGGAAGTCCTGGAAGCGATTCCTGGTGTGGGCGTTACAAAGGTTAAAGCGATCATGGAGCGGGCGGATATCTCACTTACCCGTAGAATTGGCGGTATAGGTAGCAAACAAACCCTGGCGCTACGAAATGAGAAGATTTTGAATCGCGTTAATTCCAAAGCGGAAAAGCAAGGAACTCTCATCGTTATGTCCGGTCCGGGTGGCGTTGGCAAGAGCACTATTACTTCTGAATTACGAAGCAATTCTCATATTTGGATTTCAATTTCCGCAACTACACGCGAACCAAGGCCCGGTGAGACTAATGGCGTTGATTATTATTTTTTAAATGATGCAGAGTTTGATGAGATGATAAATCGTGGCGATTTTCTAGAATGGGCGCAATTTGCCGGGGCGAGATATGGAACTCCGAAGAAACCGGTAAAAGATGCGCTAGAAATTGGAAAGCATGTTCTTCTTGAAATTGAAATTGCGGGCGCGAGACAGATCCGCAAAGTAGCTCCGGAAGCCATGTTGGTATTTATAGCGCCACCTTCTTGGGAGGAACTCGTTTCCAGATTAACCGCTAGAGGTACGGATTCCCCCGAAAGGCGAGCAGCGAGGCTTGCTTTGGCACAAGAAGAGATGGCAGCGGCGAGCGAATTCGATGAAATAATCGTAAATACCGAGGTTCATGAGGTGGCCGCAGTACTGCTATCCTTGGCCTCATCACGCCAGTTGTAATTAAACGGCTCGGAACATCACTTTTTTAGAAAGGCTTCCTTATGACCAGCATGGACGGCATTACAAATCCACCGATCGATGAGTTGTTAGATAAAGCTGGTTCAAAATATAGCCTCGTTCTGTATGCAGCGAAGCGTGCGCGTCAGATCAATGCCTACTATTCGCAACTCGGTGAAGGTTTACTGGAATATGTTGGTCCGCTAGTTGAAACCTACGTCCATGAAAAACCTCTTTCAATCGCGCTTCGTGAAATTAACGAAGGTCTCTTAACGATTGAAAACTTAGAACCTGTTGCTCCAGAAGTAACCGCTTAAATTTAATAAGAGCATGTCCCTTCAAGGTCGTGAGGTAATTCTCGGCGTTGGTGGGGGTATATCCGCTTATAAATCTGCCGAGTTGCTGCGCCGGTTGCAAGATCTTGGTTTACAAATTTCAGTTGTTCCCACGCGGGCCAGTTTAAATTTTGTCGGAAAAGCAACCTGGGAAGCGCTCTCGCACCGCCCAGTAAATGAAAATCTTTGGAACAACATCTCTGATGTTGCACATATTAAATCTGCTCGGATAGCAGATGTCATCATTGTTGCGCCAACGACAGCAGATCTGCTGGCAAAATTTGCTCATGGCATAGCTGATGATTTGCTCACAAATATTTTTATCGCAAGCAGCGCCCCTAAAATTCTTGTTCCCGCGATGCACACAGAAATGTGGGAGAACGCAGCAACCCAAAAAAATGTTCAGACGCTGCGTGAACGTGGCATCTTGGTGATTGAACCAGATACCGGACGTTTGACCGGTGATGATGTTGGTTCTGGCCGTTATCCAGAAGTAACGCGATTAATCTCGGAAATTTCAGCCTTTCTTGATCTAACATCTGACCTATTAGGTCTTAAAGTTTTGATTAGCGCCGGTGGAACACATGAGGCCATCGATCCAGTTCGATTTATCGCAAATCGATCAACTGGAAAACAAGGTTACGCCTTCGCAATCGCCGCACGTAATCGCGGTGCTCGAGTAGTACTTGTAAGTGCGAATGTGGCACTAGCAGATCCACAAGGTGTCGAAATTGTTAAAGTAGAGAGTGCGCAGGAAATGGCAAAAGCTCTTAGCGATAATTTTTCAGACTGCAATATTTTGGTTATGTCGGCAGCCGTTGCTGATGCCAAACCGGCCAAACTGGCAAATCAAAAATTATCGAAGTCAGATTATTCATCGATAGAATTAATTGAGAATCTAGATATCTTGAAATCTCTAACATCAGCGAAGAAGAAGCAAGTTGTGATCGCTTTTGCAGCTGAAACTGGTGAAGATTCGCTAGAGCGAGCAAGAGTGAAAATCTCAGCAAAAGGCGCGGATCTCTTATATTTGAATGATGTCAGCGAAGGTGCAATTTTTGGTCAAGATGAGACCGAGGGATGGATTTTGAATTCTTCAGGAGATGTATCAAAGTTTGAGACCGCAGGTAAAGACACGCTTGCCAATGAATTACTAAATCTAGCCCTTACTACGCGAGTTAAGTTAGGTTATGCCAATGACTAAACGACTATTCACTTCGGAATCTGTTACCGAGGGACACCCGGACAAGATGGCCGATCAAATTTCTGATGCAATTTTGGATTCACTTTTGAGTCAAGATTCAAAAAGTCGCGTGGCAGTAGAGACCTTGATAACCACTGGCCAAGTTCACGTTGCTGGTGAAGTTACGACGAACGGTTATGCAGATGTGATGACTATCGTTCGCGATACAGTTTTGCGTATCGGATATGACTCATCAGAAAAGGGTTTCGACGGTAATTCTTGCGGTGTCTCGCTATCTATCGGACAACAATCTGGTGACATTGCACAGGGCGTTGACTCTGCCTTTGAAAAACGTGTATCTGATTCTGTGGACCCGTTAGATCTTCAAGGAGCTGGCGACCAGGGTTTGATGTTCGGTTACGCCTGTGATGACACTCCTGAATTAATGCCACTTCCTATTTCGTTAGCACATCGACTCTCCATGCAACTTTCCAAGGTACGTAAAAATGAGGAAGTTGGTTATCTTAGGCCGGATGGCAAGACACAGGTAACTATCGAGTATGACGGTGATCGCGCGGTAGCTCTGAATACGATTGTAATTTCAACTCAACATGCACCAGAAGTTGATCTAGATGAGACTTTAACTCCTGATTTGAAGAAGTTGGTGATAGACCCAATCATTTCGGGTTTGAAAATTGATACTTCGGATGTCCGTATTCTCATTAACCCAACTGGTCGTTTCGTAATTGGCGGTCCGATGGGCGACGCCGGGCTGACCGGTCGCAAAATTATTGTTGATACTTATGGTGGTATGGCCAGGCACGGCGGCGGGGCTTTCTCCGGAAAAGATCCATCTAAGGTTGACCGCAGCGCCGCATATGCAATGCGTTGGATAGCTAAAAATGTAGTGGCTGCTGGATTAGCGAAGCGTTGTGAAGTTCAGGTTGCATATGCAATCGGTAAGGCACAACCAGTCGGACTTTTTGTTGAAACTTTTGGCACAAATACCATTCCAGAGGCCCGCATAGTTGACGCAGTGATGAATACCTTTGACCTGCGCCCAGCCGCCATCATTAGAGATTTAGATTTATTGCGTCCAATTTACTCTTTAACAAGTTCTTATGGTCACTTCGGTCGCGAACTACCAGAGTTCACCTGGGAACGTGCCGATCGTGTTAAGAATCTGCAAGAAGCATCTTCTAGGTAGTACCTGGAGGTAATTTATGGCGATAGTTAAACCACTACGCCTGAAAGTTCAGCGAACTCCAACTGAAAATAAAATCGCACCCAACCTAGGGGTAGCTAAAGTTTTAGTAGATACTGGAATTTTCCATTTAAGTGGAACTTACGATTACGCGGTTCCGATTGGGCTAGATACAAAAGCACAACCGGGGACGTTGGTAGAAGTTCCATTTGGTTCTAAAGTTTGTTCCGGGTACATAGTTTCACGCCACAGCGAAGCAACAGTTACTGGTAAATTGAAATTTATCTCTAAGGTCTTATCTCCGATACCAATTTTTACGCAAGATTTGCATGCACTTTTAGAAGATGTTGCCAAGCTTTTCGCGTGTGGAGTATGGGACTTGATCCGAAGTGCAATACCGCCCCGAGTTGCAAAAGTAGAAAACGATTTTTCCGGGCGCAGGCCACCTGTGGATTTAGAAGCCAGAGAATCTAGATCACCACGCAGCGTTCTAAAAGTATCGAGTACGGACCTTTTGAAACTGGTATCGCAATCAATGGCCCAGGTAACTAATGGGTCGCAAGTTCTTGTAATCGTCCCGGATGAGCGTGAGGTGGAATTTGTAAGGAACCGGCTGACAGCAGCAACAAGTGCACTTGCGCCAGCTTTGTATTTAACTTCAAAATTGGAAAAGAGTGATCGCTATCGCAACTTCTTGGAGACGATATTTAGTTCGCCAACGTTGATCGTTGGTACTCGAAGTGCGATTTTTACGCCATTGCGCGCTGGTTCGAGAATCATTGTTTTGAGTGATGGCGATGAATCAATGTACGAGAAACGCGCGCCAGGTTGGAATGTTAGAGATGTCGCCCTGATTAGGGCGAAGGAGAACGAAGTAGTTTTTATATCTTCATCACCAAGTTTAGAAGTTGCGCTGGCTAGTACCGAGAAAGAAGAGGTTTTGGTTCCGCTGAAAACATATTATTTTGAAGGCTCTCGTAAATCTGATATTGCTATCGTTAAAGAGGGTTTAAAAAAGGGTAATGTGCTGGTTGTTCTTCCACAGCCTGGCTACGTAAATACTTTCTCTTGTCAGAAATGTAGAAATCTTGCAGTATGCGAATGCGGTGGTCGTTTGGCGGTGACCAGTGCCAAGAGCCCTCCTGGCTGCGTCTTATGTTCAAGGCAATATCCGAACTGGGTTTGTACATATTGTTCCTCTGACGTTAAACGTATCGTGGGGAAGGGTTCGGATCGTTTTGCTGAGGAACTAACTAAATCCATCCCCGGTTACCAAGTTTTAACAAGCAAAGGTAGTTCTCGACTAGATGTCTTGCCGGAAAGTTCGAAAGGTCCATTTCTAGTTATTGCCACATACGGTTGCGAGCCAATAGGGGATTATCAGGCGTTAATTTTGCACTCCTTGGAAAATCTTACGAATAGAACACATTTGCGCGCTAGTGAAGAAGCGCGGGCTCGGATTTTTGACGATATATCTCTAGTGCTTCCAGGCGGAGATATTTATCTCGCTTTAACGCCAGAGCATCCGATAGCGCGTGCGCTGAAGAAGGATCCTAAGAACGCGGCATACGATTTGGCACATGCCGAGATTGCTGAAAGGCAAGGCGCAAATTTGCCGCCAGTTGTATTAATGGCCTGCGTTATTGGAACAAAAGCCGATATTTCTCAACTCGCACGTTCGATTGATGGCCTAGAGATTTTCAGTAGTAGCGTAGTTCAAACTGATAAATCAACGTTGGATGATGCGGCAAAATTGGTGATCCGATCAAGGGGAGTAGACCAATTAGTTTTTGCTAAATTTTTCGAAGATTTGGCACGCTATCGCTCCTTAAAAGGCTTACGGCCCTTCAATATAAGACTGCAGCCGTATTCAATTTAGGTATCGGGTGCCCGCTCCATTAGAATTGCATTGTGAGTATCCAAAACATCAGACATTTCGGCGATCCTGTTCTTACTACCAGGGCGGCAGAAGTGAGCGTTTTTGATAAGGAATTGCGCAACTTAGTATCTGACTTAACCGAAACAATGCACGATGCTCCCGGCGCTGGACTAGCCGCACCACAGATCGGCGTATCCCTACGAGTATTTGTTTGGGATATTGATGATGAACCAGGGCACTTAATTAATCCAGTTTTAGATTTAAGTTCAGAATTGCAAGAGGGTGAGGAAGGTTGCTTGAGTTTTCCTGGTTTACTTTACGAAACTCCTCGCGCATTTCGGGCGGTTGCAAAAGGTATGAATATGCACGGCGAACCGGTTCTCATTGAAGGTAGTGAACTTTTAGCGCGAGTTTTGCAACATGAGACTGACCATCTAGATGGAATCGTATTTATAGATCGGCTTTCGGCCGAGAATCGCAAGCAAGCAATGCGAGATATTCGGGAATCTGATTGGTTTAACCAGAACCAAGTTGCTGGGAAGCAAATTCAATTCAAAGTTAGTCCCCACAGTACAAATGGGTTGGGGATGTAGCTGGTGCAAATCTCAGTCGCTTCTTCCTCGCTGGTTTCTATCCCGGTTATTGAAAGCATTCTTGCGAGCGAACACACCCTTGGCTCGATCATCACAAATCCAGACAAGATCTCCGGACGGGGCCAGAAAATCGCACCAAATGAATTGGCTGCCTGGGCTGATGAAAAAGGTTTAGAAGTTGCAAAACCAGCAGATACTTCCGAATTGAATCGTCATTTGCTTAGCGCTCAACCGCAATTAATTGTTACGGTTGCATATGGTCGAATAATTCCAGTCGAGCTCTTGCATGGACCACGATTTGGTTGGATAAATGTGCATTTCTCAATTCTGCCTAAACTCAGGGGAGCCGCTCCCGTGCAATGGGCAATTTTGAATGGCGAAACCACTACCGGATACACAATCTTTAAATTGGATAAAGGAATGGACACTGGCCCGGTCTATATATCTAAAGAGGTCGACATCGGACCAACCGACACGACACCCTTCCTACTTGATAAATTGGCGCACCTAGCAGCTCCTGATGTTTTGGAATTGATTTCAGTCATTGGGAAAACCAAGGCAACTCCTCAGCCACTTTCGGGTGCAACTTATGCGCCTAAAATCTCAAAAGAGTTGGCTCATTTAGATTGGCGCGCGCCAGCGGAGGAAATTTTACGTCGTGGTCGCGCCTTAGAAGAGAACCCGGGTATTTGGACAACTTTCAATGGTGAGCGGATATCTCTCTTCGGTCTTTCTGAATCATTAGCACCCAATAGCCTGCATCAACCGGGGGAAATCGAATTAGTAGCGGGCGAATTATTGGTTCGAACCTCAGATAGCGTTTTGGCGGTTTCACAAGTGACGCCAGCTGGGAAAAAGCGGATGAGTGCGGCAGATTTTGCGAGAGGTGCTCGGCTAGAAAAGGGATCCAAATTTGAGTAATGGCGAGAAGGGGCGTTCGGGAGGAAAACCGAAACCGGATGCTTCCCGTTTGCTTGCTTTTGATTTAATTTCGCAAGTTAACCGCGAAGGAGCTTTTGCCAATATTCGCCTGCCAGAATTGTTTCGCGCGAGCGAACTTGAACAACGAGATCGAGCATTTGTAACCGAACTTTCTTACGGAACACTTCGAATGCAAGGTAAACATGATTTTGCTATTCGCGCCAAAATTGACCGTCCATTTGAAGAATTGGACCCAAAAATCGTAGATTTACTGCGAATGGGTATTCATCAAATTTTTGAAATGCGAGTTCCACTTCATGCCGCCGTAAGTGAAACTGTGGAATTGGCGCGCAAAGTTGTGGGAGAGTCAAAGGGTTCCTATGTGAACGCCTTGCTACGCAGCATTAGCTCTGATGAGCTAATTTATGAGAATTTGGCCAATGATCCAAAAATTTCTGATCTGCAAAAGATGAGTGTTCTATATTCACATCCAGAATGGATCATCAGCGCTTTCCATGATCAACTTCGGAACTGGGATGCCGTAAAAGAGCTTTTGCAAGCCAATAATTTGCCGGCAAAACCAAATATCGTTGTTTGGCCAGGTAAATCTACGGTTGCTGAAATCCTGGAGACTGGTGGCAGTGTTCTAGCACTTAGTGATTACGGGGTTCAGTCAGATCACCTACCTAATGAATACCCCGCCATAAAAGATAAGCGCGCAGGAATTCAAGATGTGGGTTCACAATTAGTAACGGAAATATTCTATGCAACTAGAGATCTTGGAAATAGTGAATTTTGGTTAGACCTCTGCGCTGGGCCAGGTGGTAAAGCAGCACTTTTGTACAACCTTCTTTTAAGCGATGGAAGTAATTCAGTTTTTCTTGCAAACGAGCCAACTGCACACCGAGCCGAATTAGTTGCCAGAGTGATACCGCGTGATCGTATTGTTGAATTTGATGGTCGAGACAATAAGAGCTTTGGCCGGAGTTTCGATCGTATTTTGATTGATGCTCCTTGTACGGGTTTAGGTGCGCTGCGAAGACGTCCAGAAGCTAGGTGGCGTAAAACCCTGCAGGATTTAAAGGAATTAGTTCCGTTGCAGCGGGCGCTGATAGACAGCGCATATGAAATGTTGGAACCGGGAGGTGTAATTGGGTACGCAACGTGTTCACCGCACCTTGCTGAAACAACGGCGCAAGTACTAGATGCACAACATCGCCACAAAGACTTGCAGGTTTTGGATATTTCAAAGATCTCACCTAGGGGTTCGACGGGGGTAAAGGCAGATGGCACGCTGCAACTTTGGACCCACTTGAACCAGAGTGATGCTATGTTTCTAGCGTTGCTTCGCAAACCATTGTAGGGAGCGCCATGATTAGAGTTTGTCCAAGTATTCTTAATGTAGAACGCGCTATTTTGAGCGAAACCATCGCCTCAATTGAGTCCAGCGCGGATTTACTGCATTTGGATGTTATGGATAATGTTTTCGTTCCAAATCAAACCTTCACATTTGCACAATCAGAGAAAATTATTAAGGAAACTTCCCTTCCAGTAGATGCACATCTGATGATCAGCGACCCCGATGACCAAGCGTTCAAATACGCCCAAGCTGGCGCCGCTAGTGTCACATTTCATCTCGAGGCCAGCGCTAATCCCTTAAAAACAATCGAGGCCATCAAGGAGCACGGCGCTCGAGTGGGTATCGCCCTTAAACCAGATACCGGCTTTGAAAAACTCGCGCCTCTGCTTGAATTTATCGACATGGCTCTCATCATGACCGTGGAACCAGGGTTTGGTGGACAATCCTTTATGCAAACAATGATGGGTAAAGTTGAAGAGGCTCGCAAAGAGATCGATGCCCTTGATTTCAAAGACATTTGGTTGCAAGTTGATGGCGGAATTTCTTTGGAGACGATTCTGATTGCCAGAGCAGCAGGGGCTGACACTTTTGTGGCTGGAAATGCCGTTTTCAAGGCTGATAACCCGATTACGGCAATAGATCTATTGCGCCGCACCGCCGCAACTTACTAGGGTAAAATTTAGGTATGAAACGTTTTGAAGAATTATGGAGTGAACTTTCGCAAACGGCGAAAACTCGCCCAGCTGATTCCAAAACCATAGCCGCCCTTGATGCCGGCATTCACAGTATCGGTAAAAAAATCATTGAAGAAGCTGGTGAGGTTTGGATCGCAGCTGAATATCAAGATGATGAGCAATTGGCTCTTGAGATAAGCCAACTCTTGTATCACCTTCAAGTTTTGATGCTTGCGCGTGGTTTAACGCTAGAAGATGTATATAAAGAACTTTGAAGGACTTTAAAAAACTAGCTAGAACTTTCAAGATGAAATAACCTAGAGATCGGAATCAAGTGACACTTAGAATCGCAGTGCCCAACAAGGGTTCTTTGGCAGATAGCTCGGCGCAAATGTTGCGTGAAGCTGGTTATCGTCAACGGACGGATCAACGTGATCTCACACTTCTCGATCCAGAAAATGATGTGGAATTTTATTATTTACGGCCACGCGACATCGCAGTTTATGTTGGCAGTGGTGAACTAGAGGCGGGTATCACTGGCCGCGATTTGTTAATCGACAGTGGGGCGCCTGCAACAGAAATATCTGCGTTGGATTTTGGAAAAAGTACTTTTCGATTTGCTGGGCCAGTTTCCGCTAAATTTGAAGAGAAGGACCTTTCGGGTAAAAGAATTGCAACTGCATACCCAGGGCTGTTGGCGCAATACCTCGAAAAAGCTGGGGTTGTGGCCGAGATTGTTCGCCTTGATGGCGCGGTCGAAAGTTCAATCAAATTAGGTGTTGCAGATGTAATTGCGGATGTCGTTTCTACCGGCGGAACGCTACGGGCAGCTGGCCTATCAATCTTCGGTAATATTTTGCTCCAGAGTGAAGCAATCTTGGTGGAACGAAACGGAACTTCACGAAATAAGGCAGTTGAAACCCTGATGAGAAGGTTAAACGGAGTTGTGATAGCACGCCAATATGTTTTGGTTGATTATGACGTTAAGTCATCAGACTTGGAGCGAGCTTGTGAATTGACTCCAGGTATCGAATCGCCAACTATTTCACCTTTACAAAAAAGTGATTGGAACGCTGTTCGAGCCATGGTCAAGCGTTCGGATGTAAATCGAATCATGGATGAGCTTTGGGAGGTTGGGGCGCGCGGTATTTTGGTAACTGATATCCACGCTTGCCGACTCTGATTTTTTAACGCAAAAATTATTGTGTTAAGTCCGCTTGGACGATCTCATCTCGCGTAATACCCATAAGGTAAAGAACCGTATCTAAATAAGGTGAATTAATTGAACTATCCGCGGCTGCCTTAACTGCAGGCTTGGCGTTGAAAGCGATGCCCAAACCAGCAGCCTCCAGCATGCCCAAATCATTTGCGCCATCACCAATAGCTATTGTTTGATTTAAAGAAACGTCTTCTTGTTCGGCAAATTTCTTCAACGCCTGCGCCTTGGCATCTCGGTCAATAAGTAGGCCAGTCGTACGTCCAGTTAATTTGCCGTTTGCGATCTCCAGAGTATTTGCTTGATAGAAATCAATCTTTAGCTCGTTCATAAGTGGCTCAATTACGTTTAGGAAGCCACCGGAAACGACACCGACCTTATGTCCCAGACGATGCAAGGTACGGATTAGCGTTCGTGCGCCAGGTGTAAGAGTGATCTGCGCGGCAACTTGCCCAAGAATTGATTCATCAAGATCGGCAAGAAGGGCGACACGCTCACGTAGTGACTCTTTGAAATCAAGTTCACCGGCCATTGCACGTTCGGTAATTTTCGAGACCTGCTCGCCAACCCCAGCCTTAATTGCCAGAAGATCGATCACCTCTTCTTGAATCAGCGTAGAGTCCATGTCTAGCAAAACGATCCGCTTTGCTCGCCGAGTTAAGCCGCTTTGCTCAACAGCAATATCGATTTCATGTGCGCTAGCAACTTCAGCTAGCTCGCGTTGAATAGCTTTCAAATCGGTTGCACCGTCCGCAAGGGAAATATCTAATTCGATCGCCGTTAACGGGTATGAGGCGGTGCGGCGAATACGTTCTATGTTGCCCCGGCGTTGGGCAATTTTGGCAGCGATCGCCGCTATACCAGCAGGTTTTAGATCAGATGAAAGTACAACTACATGAAGATTGTTGACTGCAGAGGAATTATCTTCGTCCTGATCGCTATCTTGAAAATCTATCGCTACGTCGAGGCCCATTCGTTCAAAAGTTTCTAAAAGATCATCAGAGATAGATTTCGCATGTGCTGGATCTAGTGAAATTAGACAGGTTAAAATTAATCGCCCACGGATTACGACTTGCTCAATATCCAAGATCCCGATCTGGAAGGGAGAGAGCGTACTAAATAGCGCTTCGGTAACACCTGGGGAATCATTGCCGGAAACGAGAATTAATCCAGTGTCTCGTGGAACGCCAGATTGCCGCGACGTGTGCATATTCTGCGCATTTCCTGTTTTTATCGTTTCCATAGTCCAAGATTAACGCTTCCATCTGCCTAGATGATCACAATTTAAGGCTAGGAAAGGTATCTTTACGCCTGTGACCGAAGTTATTCATCTTGATGGCGTGAGCGTTTCTAGAGGCGGCAAGAAAATCTTGGGTCCAATTACATGGACGGTAAATGAGGGAGAGCGTTGGGTCATCCTTGGCCCAAATGGTGCTGGAAAAACTACTTTGTTCGCATTATGCGCGACACAAATGCATCCAACTACGGGAAGTGTACGAGTACTTGGATCCACTCTCGGCAAGATCGATGTATTTGAATTGCGCCCAAGAATTGGACTTATGGGCCCGGCCATTAATACTGCGCTGCCGGAAGATGAAACAGTTCTAGATGTTGTTTTAACTGCAGCCTATGCAATTTTGGGGCGTTGGCAAGAACCCTATGAACTTTGGGATGAATCACGAGCTCAAGGACTTTTAACAACGCTAGGTGTCAGAGAGTTGGCGACGAGAAAATATTTCACCCTTAGTGACGGTGAGAAAAAACGTGCACTAATCGCTAGAGCGTTGATGGCAGACCCTGAGTTACTGTTGTTAGATGAACCAACAGCAGGCCTTGATTTAGGCGGACGAGAAGATCTTTTGAAGCGATTTGATGCGCTAGCTGCTGATCCGAAATCTCCGGCAACGTTAATGATTACCCACCATATCGAAGAAATTCCGGCAGGATCAACCCATGCTTTGCTCCTAAAGAATGGCGAAGCCATTTCACAAGGGCAGATCGCTTCGGTTATTACCGCTGAAAATTTATCTAGCGCTTATGACATGGCGATAAATGTCAGCGTTTTAAATAACCGATATTCGGCCAACGCTATTAATTGATGCAAGATATTTTCCTGCCAGAACCTTGGCAAGCCGCACTTCCTAATTTGCAGGCGAAAATCTCAGATGTTATGGCTGGTTTGGGCAAATCATTAATGAATCCTGCAAAGGATTTAGTTCTTCGGGCTTTCAAATTAGCACCAAGTGATGTGAAAGTGGTCATTGTTGGCCAAGACCCTTATCCAAACCCAGATCATGCTTGCGGTTTGGCATTTAGCGTTCCAAAGGGGGTTAATAAACTTCCACCCACCTTGATCAATATCCGTAAGGAATTAGTTTCTGATTTAGGCTTGATGATTTCAGAGACTGGAGATTTATCCGTTTGGGGGGAACGCGGTGTAATGCTTTTGAATCGAACTTTAACGACGGTTCCCGGTGAAAGCTTGGCTCATATTTCTAATGGTTGGGAAACTGTTACAGGCGAGGTTATTTCGTATTTGGCGACCAAACCTGTGGTATTTCTTCTCTGGGGCAAACGCGCTGGCGAACTCAGTCCGTTAATCCCATTGGAACAACAGATCTGTGGCGTTCATCCAAGTCCACTTTCGGCTTACCGCGGTTTTTTTGGATCAAAGCCATTTAGCGCGATTAATAGCAAACTTGCCGAGCTAGGTGAGAGTGCTATCGACTGGACAATTTAGAAACCACATTCAAGTTCGTTGCAATTGAATTTCCGATCAAGAGTGCGAATAGTGCGGTGCCGATACCGAGTCGACCACCTAGTGCCCATCCAACAAGTAGAGCGGTGATCTCAATCAGCAAACGCACCCGCCCAACTCGTACACCGGTTCGCCGATGCAACGCTGTCATCAAACCATCTCTAGGTCCTGGCCCAAGGCCACACGTTATATAGAAAGCAGTACCTGCTCCAACAAAACCAATGCCAAGGAGTACATATAGAAGTTGTACCGGAAGGTTGTTATCGACCTTTGGTATGTGATCCACTCCAACTTGGATCATCGTTGCAATAACGAGAATATTCATAAGAGTTCCGAAACCAGGACGTTCTTTCAGCGGCCACCAGAAAATAAGCACGGCTGCACTGATTGCGAAAGTTGC
>CAIMMQ010000121.1 GCA_903842675.1 uncultured Actinomycetes bacterium | reverse complement strand
ATTAACACCCACAAAATTGATAATCATAAGCGAACATAACAACGACCGTATTCCAGAGGATGAGACCGCTGATTATTACGAGCTTTACTACCGCAAGGATGCTAAAGGCGTTCTAGTTGCGTCCTCAGGTTGGGATCAGGCTAATTGGACAGAGCTACCGAACCACAATGTTTTGATTGTTGACCGGGAAACCCAAGAGATGCAAGTTGTTGCGCTCTAGCTCAATCTAAGAAGAAATCAAGCAAGAAATCGGTAGTTCCGGGCTTTACTGAATACTTTTCTAGATCAGTAATACCGGCGCTAGCGAGAAGTTCATCATCCACAAAGAAGTTTCCAGAGCAGTCCTTACCGTCGCGATTCAAAATTAAATAAGCCGCATCCGCGAGAATTTCTGGGGTTCGGCAAAAATCAGTATCGACGCCAGGAATCATTTGTAGCGCCGCGGTATCGATTGCAGTCCGCGGCCACAGCGCATTTACGCCGATGCCATCACGTTTAAATTCTTCTGCCATGCCAAGAACACACATACTCATTCCGTACTTGGACATCGTGTATGCAACATGGTTCTTAAACCATTTAGGCTTCATCGAAAGCGGTGGTGAAAGGGTAAGAATGTGTGGGTTTCGCCCCGCGGCCGCACTCTTCTTCAAATAAGGAATTACCGCCTGCGAAGTTAAAAATGTGCCCCGAACATTAACGTCAAACATCAAATCAAAACGTTTGGCTGGCGTCTTCTCGGTCGGTGTTAAATTTATTGCGCTGGCATTATTAATCAGGATATCCAAACCCCCAAATGCGCTAGCCGCTTGTTCGACCGCAGCCAAGATAGCTGCTTCGTCGCGGATGTCGCATTGAATTGGAAGTGCAGTTCCGCCAGCTGCTTCAATCTCTTTCGCAGCCGTAAAAATAGTTCCAGGTAATTGTAGATGAGCCTCTGCCGTCTTTGCTGCGATTGCAATGCTGGCACCATCTTTTGCTGCCTTAAGTGCGATGGCTAATCCGATACCGCGCGATCCCCCGGTTATGAATATTGCCTTGCCAGCCAGTGTCATATCTATCCCTTACTTTTACTCTCTAGAAATTTCATAAATGCGCCCTGCGCTTCTTCGGACTCTAACGCCATCTGGAATAACTCACCCTCAACACGCATCACGGCGGTAACAGATTCGTAACTACCACTCTTCAAAAGCGCCTTAGTGTTAATAACGGCCTCTGGCGGCTGATTAGCAATTATCTGAGAAGTTGCAATCGCCTTTGCTAGTGGATCGGCTTCGATTGAATTTATCAATTTCATTTCAAGGGCTTCCGTGGAATCAAAACTTCTGCCAGTAAGAAATATTTCGGAGGCTTTCACATGGCCGGCAAGTTTTGGAAATAATAAACTGGAGCCAGCTTCTGGGACCAAGCCGAGTGATACAAAGGGCATCTGAAATTTGGCATCCACTGCGGCGTAAACCAGATCACAGTGCATCAACATCGTTGTTCCAACTCCAACGGCATTCCCATGAACACTGGCGATGAGGGGCTTGGGAAAATTATGGATTGCTGCTAAAAATTGCATAACTGGTGAATCAGAACTTGTTGGCGGTGTATTTAGAAAATCGAAAATATCATTCCCAGCAGTAAAAGCTGAGCCAGCGCCACAAATTACAACTACGCGAATTGCGAAGTCGCCAGCGGCTAAATTCAATTGATTTGTTAATTCGGCATACATCGGCGGCGTAAGAGCATTCTTCTTTGCCGGACGGTTGAGCGTGATCTGACGTACAGGTCCATGATCTTCGATCAAAATCTCGTCCATTGGAGAAGTTTAGGGCAGAATAAGCGCCACAGGACCGGCCCGCGGTAAATCTAAGGATTGGATAGTTCTATGGAGCGGATAATTCTTACGCGTGAACTAACGCCATTTGAACATTTGGTACTCGGGCACCTTTGCGATGGTCTCTCTAACTCTGCAATCGCTTTAGCAACAGCCCATACCGAAAAAGTTATTGAAAACACCGTTTCAAGAACGGCCCGGGCATTTACTATAAATTCTGATGGCGATACAAATATTCGAGTTCTTCTAGCACTTGCGTATCGGGCACTTTTTGGTGATACCTCATTCGATAAAATGCATTTGCCATGTGTCCACCTTGAAGTCGGACCTGACGGCCGTTCCATTTGCAATCGCCACGATTTACCTCACTGAAGTAAGGGCTAGCCCTCCATAAATTTGCCTTAGTGCCACCACTCGCTGTTTTGCAGATACATCGTTTACTGCTGCGAGAAACTTCTCCTGTAACGAAATATCTCCAAGTTTCGTTCATAAATATTTCGGAGAACAGAGAGAAGTTTAAAATGAACAGAAAAACTTTTGACAAAATTGCAAGTGTTATCGGATTAATGCTTGGCGTATTTCTATTAGTTTTAGGTGGCATTTTGCAATGGGGCGGGAATTTTGCGGGAGATCAAGTTAAGACACAACTTGCTGCACAACAAATAACTATCCCGGCCGACACAATGAATCCAAAAGCTACT
>CAIMMQ010000120.1 GCA_903842675.1 uncultured Actinomycetes bacterium | reverse complement strand
TTCCAATCTGGCGCTGTGAAGATAAGCATGAGCATTGCGTTGGCTCGCTTGCAGAATTAGGGACACTATCTGGCAAAGATTTGTTGCAATCCGACCCACATCGCCCCTTCGTTGATGACATTACTTTTCCTTGTCCAAGTTGCCAGAAGGAAATGACACGAACTCCAGAAGTTATCGACTGTTGGTTTGATTCTGGTGCTATGCCATTTGCGCAATGGGGCTACCCACATAAAGAAGGTTCAAAGGAAAAATTCGAAGCTTCTTACCCTGCAGACTTTATTGCTGAAGCAATCGATCAAACTCGAGGCTGGTTTTATACCTTAATGACGATCGGAACTTTGGTCTTCGATGAAAGTTCATACAAGAGCGTTCTCTGCCTAGGCCATATCCTGGATAAGGATGGCCGCAAAATGAGTAAGCATCTTGGAAATGTTTTAGAACCAATTGCGCTGATGGATCAACATGGCGCCGATGCAGTCCGCTGGTACATGCTCGCAGCTGGTTCACCATGGAGCGCACGTCGCGTAGGTCATGACGCAATCTCTGATGTTGTACGAAAAACCTTGCTTACCTACTGGAATACCGTCTCTTTCTTCACGTTATATGCCAAGGCGTCGCAATTCACGGTAGCAAGTGCGGTGAATAAAGATTCCCAACTAAGTACAATGGACCGCTGGATCCTCTCAGAATTAAATTCATTAATTTCTGGCGTGGATCGTGCTTACGCCGAATTTGATTCACAAAGCGCAGGAAATTTAATTGCAACTTTTATCGATGATCTATCGAACTGGTATGTCCGACGTTCTCGTCGTAAATTCTGGGATGGCGACCCGGCAGCTCTCGGAACTCTTTATGCCTGCTTAAAAGAGTTAACCCTTCTGATGGCGCCAATGGTTCCATTTATCACCGAACATGTTTGGCAAGAGTTGGTTCAAGTTGCCGAACCGCATTCCGCGCAATCTGTTCACTTGGCGAATTTTCCAATTGCAGACCTTGAAAAAATTGATCCGAAACTCTCGCAATCGGTGCGCCTATCTCGTCGTCTAGTTGAACTTGGCCGCGCGGCTCGAGCACAATCAAAAGTTAAAATCCGACAACCACTAGCAAGAGCTCTCGTAGCAGCCAATGGTTGGGAAGCAATGGATGCTGAAATTCGTTCTCATATTTCTGACGAACTAAATGTAATCAGCCTTGATGAGCTAGCTGCGGCTGGCGGCGAACTTGTGAGCATTTCTGTTAAGGCTAATTTCAAAACGTTGGGCGCTAAATTTGGGCCAAAAGTTCAAGAAATCTCTAAGGCGATCACGGCAAGTTCACCGCAGGATCAGGCAGATCTGGTTGCCAAACTTCGAGCCAACAGCACAGCGCAATTCTCGTATTTGGTTGCCGCAGAGTCCAACACAATCGAAATTGATCTTGATGATTTAGTTATTACTGAAACTCCAAAAGCAGGTTGGTCTGTTGCAAGTCACAGCGGGGAAAGTGTTGCCTTGGATCTTGAACTAACTCCAGAACTTATTGAAGCAGGAATCGTTCGTGAAGTTATTCGCGCTATCCAAGAGGAGCGCAAGCAAAGTGGTTTCGATATAAGTGATCGGATAACTGTGCGCTGGGGTGGCCACGAAGAAGTGGCACAGGCAGTTTCAAAGAATCTAGAAGTTATCGGAAGTGAGACGCTGGCGACTTCCCTTTTGTTTGAGGCCGGAAAAACCAACAGTGAGAACGAACTTGGTCTCTGGCTAGAACTAGTGAAAAACTAAAAAATACCCGCAATAAGTTGACCGAGTAATTGAGCAGCCACAAAAATAACAATGAATGAAAGATCAAGTGCTACTGGTCCAAGTCGTAATGGTGGTACAAATTTGCGAACAAAATTAATTACCGGATCAGTCACGGCATAGATAAACTCGGCAATTGCAAGAATAATCCCGCGTGGACGCCATGAGCTTGCGAAAATTCGAACGTAATCAAGAATCAAGCGGCCGATTAAAGCCATAGTGAATAGCCGAATTATCGTTGAAAGAATCGTGCCAATTATGCTCATGGTTTTATCCTAGGTTATTGGCTGATTTAAAAAAACTTGAGATTGTGATCAGCTCTGGTTAAAAAAACTTGCTTGAGCTGCCGCCGTTTTATCTTCATTACTAACCATCACATTTGGTGGAGTAAGTAGGAAAACTTTTGAAGTAACTCGTTCGATGCTGCCAAAATGACCGAATACAAGTCCGGATGCAAAATCAATAATGCGCTTTCGTTCTGACTCTTCCATGTCACTCAAATTC
Organism: uncultured Actinomycetes bacterium; assembly: GCA_903842675.1. Classification (GTDB taxonomy): domain Bacteria; phylum Actinomycetota; class Actinomycetes; order Nanopelagicales; family Nanopelagicaceae; genus AAA044-D11. The sequence goes on along the minus strand of CAIMMQ010000120.1, from coordinate 10,873 downwards.
ATGATCACAGGTTGGCCGCTGCGATAGTGCTCGCCGATGGTGCGCGCCTCGCTATACATTCTTGGGTGAAGTGTGATTATGCGATCAACGACCGCGCCGCCCACTGGAGCTACAACCTTTGCGGGAGCAGAAGCAGGACGCAGGTAGGAAGGCGTTTCAGTAATTGATGGAGCAGAAGAGCGCATGCTGCGACGTGGTGCTTCTTCAACGACCGCAGGTGCTAGATCGCCATCTTGATCATCAACGAGACCAAGGAAATTTGCTGCTTTTCTAAATGCATTAGCCATGGCTCAATCTTAAGTTAGGCCTCAGCGAAGACCGAGGATTTGGCTGCCAATTCGGATGTGTGTCGCACCATGCAAAATGGCGGCCTCGAAGTCATTGCTCATCCCGGCAGATATTCGATTTACGGTGGGGAAATCGCTTCGAATTTCGGAAGATATTTGGAAGAGCTTTTCAAAGGCTAGATCGGGGCTCGCGTTAAGCGGAGCAACGGCCATTAGCCCGATTAAATCCAACGAAGGCAACTCTAGGATTTGCTCGGTCAAGGTTGCTAACTCGGATGGCCAGGCTCCCCCGCGCTCCGAGCTTGGATCTGACTTATTAGTGTCTAGCGAAACCTGAATAAACACTTCTTTCGAACTCATTCCAAGGTCTGTACTCAGTGCGCTCAATTTTGAAGCGTGCGCAAAATTATCAATTGAATGTACAACGTCAGCCCAGGTAGCAATTGATTTTAATTTATTGCTCTGGATCTGACCTTGGAAATGCCAATTGATATCACTTGGTAACTCGAGCGCCTTTACTGAGCCCTCTTGATCTCGGTTCTCACCAAATTCCCTTAGCCCTAATTCGTAGCAAATTTCCAAATCAGTCAGTGGAAAAGTCTTTGTAACTACAATCAGCTTCACATCACTTCGGAGTCGGCCCGCTGCAAATACGGCTTTGGATATCCGACTTTCCACACTCGCAAGTGCCGCCGAGATCTCAGATTTTCTAGCGCTCATAAGGTGATTATGCCAACCTGTCGGCCGCTCGCTTTATCACGTCGGTAAGAATAGAAATCCAAGTTCTCCTTTGTGCAAAAACCATGGTGCGTGACATTTACACCAGCTGCTTCTAATTCAAAGGTTGCCATCTTTCCAATATCAAGAGCATGCTTATCTTGGCTGGTAGCACCAGCAGGAAACTTCGAAATGATTTCGTTATACATAACTTCTTCTACTTCATAGCACTGGCCACAGATTGCCGGGCCAATTAACGCTTGAAAATTTTCGCCACCTAACTCACGCATCTTAGAGACCGTGGCAGAGATGACACCGTTTGTTACTCCTTTTCGCCCGGCATGCACCGCGGCTACTACGAGCTCTGAACTAATCAGAATCGGCAAGCAATCGGCACTTCGAACCACAAGACCAATCCCCCTAACCGTAGTTACCAAAGCATCTGCGGTGGGTGTCTGGGTATCCTGATTGTCTACTACAGCAACGAAATTTCCATGAACTTGTTCCATAAACCTAATATCCGAAAGACTAGTTAAAGCCTCAAGTTCTTCAACTTGCGTTGGAACGAACCTGGATGTGAAAAGGGCACGAGGCAATTGATTACCTCATGAAGTCTGGAATATCTATGTCATCCTCAGAAACTAGTTCTTCAAAAGTTATTCTCTTACGCCCGGCGCCTACCCGAGCATCTTCACCAGAAAAACTTAAAGGTAGATCAAGTGCAACCGCCAATGGGTCATTAGCCGCGATTGGATCAGCGTTACCGGATAGTGAGGCGGCATTGATTACTGGAGTATGAACTCGCTTTGGAAGTCCGCCATCAAACCCAGCGGCAATAACAGTTACGCGAACTTCATCACCCAACGCATCGTCAATAACAGTACCAAAAATAATGTTGGCATCTGGGTGAGCAGATTGTGCTACGAGTTCTGCTGCCTCGCTTAATTCAAATAATCCAATGTCAGATCCACCAGCAATTGAAAGAAGAACTCCGTGAGCCCCATCTATTGAAGCTTCAAGCAGTGGGCTAGAAATTGCTAGTTCTGCTGCCCGAGTAGCCCGAGCTTCTCCGCGAGCCGAACCAATACCCATTAGGGCCGAACCTGCTCCGGCCATAACACTCTTAACATCCGCAAAGTCCAAGTTGATAAGACCAGGTGTTGTAATTAAATCAGTGATTCCTTGTACACCCGATAATAGAACTTGGTCAGCACTTCTAAACGCTTCAAGTTGGCTTATCGAGCGGTCTGAAATCGCAAGTAAGCGATCATTTGGAATAACAATTAGCGTATCAACTTCTTCGCGTAGCAGTGCGATGCCTTCATCGGCTTGCGCAGTTCGTCGCTTACCTTCAAATGTAAATGGTTTTGTAACAACACCAACAGTTAGCGCACCTAAATCTTTTGCAATCTTTGCAACTATCGGTGCACCACCTGTACCAGTTCCGCCACCTTCTCCAGCAGTTACAAAAACCATATCTGCTCCGCGCAGCATCTCTTCGATTTCTTCGGTGTGATCAAGGGCAGCTTGACGACCAATTTCGGGAGCAGCACCTGCTCCGAGTCCGCGAGTTATTTTTCTGCCAATATCTAACTTAACATCTGCATCACTCATAATTAATTGCTGTGCATCTGTATTAATTGCAATGAACTCAACACCTTTGAGGCCCGCTTCAATCATTCTGTTAACAGCGTTAACTCCACCGCCACCAACTCCAACTACTTTGATGACTGCCAAATAATTTTGCGGTGTTGCCACAGTGTGCCTCTTTCTTTACCCTAAATCTCTACTTTAGAGTTACGGTGATGTGTTCTGGTTGGTAAAACTATGGTGCAAGGCAACATCAATCAACGACCGACACGAATTAAAAAGTTTTTTTACTTGCAGTTATTTAACTACTGGAGCCCGCAAATTAGTCAGGTCAACAGTTGATATTTTTGCATTTTCGGGCATCGCAATCAGAGTGCGTAATACTTGAACTTTTGCGGGTATTTCCGCTGCGTTTTTAAAACTGCCCCAGTTGATTGTCAGTGCCTTCCCATCGATATCACTTTTCATGGTGATCTGATCTGGTCCGGCAACGAAGAGGCTGCGCATCGCAGCCAAAAGATCAGCGGGCATCATTCGGATAAATTTGCTGGCGGCAAGTCTGGTATCTGCAGCCTCGGATCCCAGTGTCACTTGCGCCAGGCCAGTGAACGGTTGTGGTTCACTAAATTCGAATCCAGTGGCATCGAGATACTTAACCTGCGCATCATTTGAAGTGATAGCAGCGACCGGTGTACGAGTGGTCAAAGTTATTTTGACTTTACCTGTGAACCAATTACGCGAAATTGAACTTTTTTCAATCCAAGGAACAGATGCAATGCCTTTAGAAATGGCTGGCAAATTCAACCGGGCCATCGGTTCTCCGAGACGTAATTCTGGAACAATTTCGGTTACCTGCTTTGCAACTAGGTCACTTAAATAACTTTGTGGCGTTCCGGTGTAAGAAATTTCTTTAACTGTGAGGATGCTTGACCAACCCAAAATGAATGCGAGAAGTGCAAAGATGGTGAGCGCCACAGTCCATCTAAGAATTGAGCGGCTTCGAGGGCTAGTTCGGCCGAATTTTGGCAGCTTTGCCGCCCTAAACAATCTCACCAATTCAACTAAATCGTTCTGCTAATCCATCGACTATAACCGGGGCCAAAGAGTTCACATCGCCCGCGCCCATAAGAACAATTACATCCCCCGGCTTTGCTGAGTTGATAACCTGGTTTGCAACTTCAATCATCGACGGCTCATATTGAACAAAATCATTTCCATCTTTATCCAGCTTTTGGGCAATCAAGAGCGATGACACACCAGGTATAGCAACTTCACCGGCTGAATATATTTCAAGCAAATAGACCTGATCGGCGAGCTTTAAACTTTGCGCAAAATCATTTGCGAACCGCGCTGTTCGAGAATATCTATGTGGTTGAAATATCGTTATTACGCGCCCAGTGGTGGCAAACCGGCGAGCTGTTTCCAATGTCACCCGAAGTTCCGTTGGATGATGACCGTAATCATCAATAACTGTTATGCCGTTAACTGTTCCACGATTTTCAAAACGTCTGCGGGCTCCTGAAAATGTTGCTAAGCCTTTGAGCAAGGCGATCGAATCGGCCTCAACGGCCAAGCCAGCGGCGTAAGCCGCAAGCGCATTCTCTAAGTTATGAGCCCCAGGAATAGCAAGTTCTAGCTCGCCCATTACCTTGCCCTTGCGAGTAACTCGAGCGGCGGCGCTCGTTGCAGCAAGACCCACATGAGAGAGCGCAAAGTGTGCCTCTGCGCCGTAAGTAATAAGTGAAATATCAGTTCGACTTATTCGTGAAATTAGTTCTCGAACTCCTGGACTATCTACACCCAAAACTAAGAATCCCCCACTTTGGATTGATGAAACAAAGTCTTCAAAGAGGGAAAGGACGGCTTCTAGGTCTGGAAAATGATCTACGTGATCAAGTTCAATGTTTGTAATGATTGCACCGAAAGGACGATAAGCAAGAAATGACCCGTCAGACTCATCTGCTTCGGCAACAAAGATATTCCCAGTGCCAAGATGTGAATTTGTGCCAGAACGATTAATCATCCCACCAATGGCAAACGAAGGATCCATCCCGGCGCCTTGCAGTGCAACGGTAAGCATGGAAGTTGTTGTGGTCTTTCCGTGCGTTCCGGCAACTGCGATTGCCTTCGATTCTGACATCAATAAGGCAAGTGCTTGCGCGCGACTAAGAATTAATACGCCAGCCTCTTTAGCGGCCACAAGTTCTGGATTGCTTTCTAAAACTGCGCTAGAGACGACTAACACATCTGCGCCCGCGATCTGGGCGGCGCTGTGGCCGACGAAAACTTTTGCGCCTAGAGTTTGTAATCCCGATAGCGTTGCTGAATCTTTGGCGTCAGAACCGGAAACACGTATTCCGTGTGCCAACATAATCCGAGCAATTCCGCTCATTCCCGAACCGCCCATTCCGATGAAATGGACATGCTTGCTCATCAAACCTTGCAAATTTAAGGTACTCATTTTTTAGAACCCACAAGTAAAGATAACGCTATCTCGCCCAGTTGGGCTTGCGCATCCGGCTGGTTAGTGAAGGTCACGCTTTTTGTGCTGCGACTTTTCGCCACCGTCAAAAGACGAGAAATATTTGAACCCAGCCAGTCGGAATTGAATTTCGTGTTTTCGCAAATTTCAGCCTGTTCGGATTGAACAAGGGTCGCCGCATTGGCTACTTGTTCGCCATTTCCGATCGGCAGCGGAACAAGTAAGGCAAACTTTCCGGTAGCCATAAGTTCGGTACATGTAACCGCCCCACTTCTAGCAATGACTAGATCGCTGATTGCATAAAGTTCGGCCATGTTAGAAACGTAAGCCAAAGGTGCATAACCTTTAGTTGCTTTTGGAAGCAGGTTTGCCTTGCCAACAACATGAATTAAATTCAACCCAAGTTTGGTGAATTCATTGATTGAACCAGTTATTGCGGTATTCATAGCCCTCGAGCCCAGTGAACCACCAAAGGCAAAAACAATAGGAGCCTGGGCATCCAAATTCAATTGTGTGCAGATCTTAGATTTCAACAACGCAACTTCGCCTTGTGGCATCAAAGCCACGGCTCGAATCTCTGCTCTCATCGGCATTCCAACAACGTCGGCATCCCGCCAATTGCGACCAGTACTTTGAGCACTCGCGAATGCAACAGTATTTTTCTTGGAAAATCTCGCCCCTAGGTTATTTGCCCAACCAGGTTTGGCATTGGCCTCATGAATAACTATTGGCACTCGAAGAATCCAACCAGCGATGTAAGCGGGAGCACTTACGTATCCACCGAAACCAATGATCAAGTCAAATCTCCTAATGAGCAAAAGTGATTGAAATACTGAAAGGAGTAATTTAACTGGCCAGAAAAGAGCCGTCGCATTCAATTTACGAGGAAGCGGTGCTTTGGTGATCGTGTGCAATTTAAAGCCTGCGTTCGGAACTAATTCACGTTCTAGGCCAGAGGTCGTTCCAAGGAATTCACATTCGATTGCTGCGGGCGAATTATTCTGCTCGCGCAACCATTTTCCTACGGCAAGTGCTGGCTCAATATGTCCAGCGGTGCCACCGCCAATAAGTAAGACACGATATTTCATTTGGCTGCTCGCTTTGCAGCCAAACTTGCGCGCAACTCATTCTCTTGGCGCGCAACGTTGAGTACAAAAGCAATTCCTAAAAAGTTAGCTACCAGAGAGGAGCCACCATAAGAAATAAATGGAAGTGTCACACCAATTACTGGAATGATTCCGACATCCGTTAAAAGATTTACCAAAATCTGAAGAATTAGCCAGCAACCAATTCCTGTAACAGCGTATTTAGAAAAGGAATCCTTTGTTTGGATTGCAACTCTAAATATTGCAAAGAGCAGTACGCCGTAAAGAATTAGTACAACCAACGTGCCGAGTAGTCCCATTTCTTCACCAATTACCGAAAATATGAAGTCCGTGTGGGCTTCTGAAAGGTTGGCCCACTTTTGCTTACTGGCGCCAATGCCAACGCCCAACACTCCCCCACTAGCCAAACTCATAAGACTGTGTGCCGGTTGCCAGCCAGCAAATTTATAGATGGCTGGGTCAAATGGATTTAGAACTGCACGAAACCTATGCATCCGGCTTGGTTGTGAGATAGCAAGGGCAAGGGCCCCGGCAAGTCCGAGACCAAACAAAGAGATTACATATCGAAATGGCACACCAGAAATGAAAAGTAATCCGATAACGATGCCACCAACGATTATTGCAGTGCCCAAATCGCGTCCAGCCAGAATCAGAGCAACGAAACCAATTGCACCTGGTGCAACGAGTCCTAGAGCGTGCGAGGAGATTGACTTGGCTAGTCGATCTTCATGGCGGCGTAATTGACGTGCACAATAAAGAATCAAGGCGAGCTTCGCGAATTCACTTGGTTGAAGCGTAAATGGCCCAAGTGGAATCCAGTTTTGGTTTCCGTTAATGCTCTGGCCCACTCCTGGAATCACCGGAAGGACTAATGCGATCAATCCACCGATTAGGGCGTATCTGGCCAACTTATCCCAGAGTTCAAATTTCATTTTTGCGCCAACATAAGCCAGCGCCAATGCAATAACCAAAAAGAGAAGCTGCTTTAGAAAAATAGAATAGGAATTTCCGGACTGCTCAAAGGCGGTAACGGAGGAAGCCGATAAGACCATTAGTAAACCGAGTCCAGAGAGTGCCCCCACCGTCGTCAAGATCATTAGATAGGATGCTGTGGGCTTTGAAAGGAAATTTGCGTAGACCTCAGTTTGGGCGCGCATTCTGGCTCTCATTAATGAACCAACTTTCGCACTGAATTTGCGAAGTACTCGCCGCGCTGGGCGTACGAATTGAACTGATCCATCGATGCACACGCTGGCGCCAGTAAGACCGTATCGCCAGGTTTAGCAATCTTCTTTGCACATTCAACAACAGAATCCATCAACTGCGCACCATCTGCTGCCGTATCAACTCTGAAAATTTCAACTTGCGGTGCAAACCTAGCCAGTGCTTCGGCAATCAATTCCCGATCAGTACCAATAAGAATTGCGGCTTTCATTCTTGGGGCACAGCGCTTAACTAAATCTTCCATTTGAGCACCCTTTGCCAGCCCGCCAGCAATCCAAATATTGGAGAGGTGAGACAACAGGGCGGCCGTCGCAGCATGTGGGTTGGTCGCCTTTGAATCATTAACCCAAGAAATTTCATTCGAATTCATAACAATCTCAAGTCGGTGATGATCTAACTTAAATTTACGGAACCCAGCTTTCACAACTGGATGAGCAATCCCCAGGGCCAACGCCAAGCCAGCTGCGGCAAGGGCATTTGAAATGTTATGTGGAACTGTTGGCGAGATATCTGAAAGATCTGCAATAACCTCGGCAGAATCAGATTGAACTACAAATGCGCGGTCCACCAAAATCTCTTCAACCAGGCCCAACTCGCCAGTCTGTGGCGTATCTAGACCAAAAAATATCTTTCGCCCCGTCCAATTGACGCTTTGCAAGATTATTTCTGGATCACCAAGATTTAAAATTGCACATTCACTCATTTCGAGCAACTTAATCTTTGCGGCCGAGTAGTCGGCAAAGCTTCCGTGCCAATCAATGTGGTCTTGCGCGATATTTAAAATCGCTACTGCTTCATATCTTGCTAGTTGGCTCCAGGCGATCTGAAATGAGGATAACTCGAGGGCCAAAATTTCATACTTATTCGGATCGGTAACGGCTTCAACCACAGGAAGTCCGACATTCCCACAAGCAATTCCATTTAACTTCGAACTTGAAATAATAGATTCCAGCATTTGTACCGTAGTGGTCTTACCATTTGTGCCAGTTACCGCAACCCATCGTTGTTTCGGATTGAGTTCTTCTTTCAACAACCATGCGAAATCTAATTCCCCAATTATTTCAACACCTTGCGAGTGAAGTTCGCGAATCAACGGATGTTCTGGTTTCCAGCCGGGTGACACGATTGCCAGATTTGGCGCAAAACCAACCGGGACCTCGCTATAAATTTCTAGTCCAGCAATTTCCTTAATCTTCTCATCAATCACTCTAAAATCGATTTTTTGATCTGTTAGAAAATGGATCAGTGATTTTCCGGTGGTTCCTCCACCTATAACTAGAACCTTCTTTGCGGCGAGTTGCGTTAGGTAAGACATTATTGCGAAACAACCCATTGGCCGTAGAACAGACCCAATCCAGCTGCAACGCCCATGCCAGCGATAATCCAAAAACGAATAACAATTGTTACTTCGCCCCAGCCCAATAACTCAAAATGGTGATGAAGCGGTGCCATTTTAAAGACTCGCTTGCCACCAGAAATCTTGAAATATCCGGTTTGAATTATCACCGAAAGCGTTGTGATTAAAAATAAGCCGCCCAGTGCTGCTAGCAACATCTGCGTTCTTAGCGTTATGGCGAGACCAGAAATTGCGCCACCGAGCGCGAGCGATCCAACATCTCCCATAAATATCTTGGCTGGCGATGCGTTCCACCAGAGAAAGCCTGCGCATGCGCCAGCAAGTGCGGCGGCAAGAACTGCTAGATCCAGCGGATCTCGTACTTCATAACATTGCGATACCTGTTGCAGTGCACAGCTCTGTTTAAATTCCCAGACACCAATCACTATAAATGCTACGAAGGTCATAATCGCAGCGCCCGAAGCTAAACCATCTAGCCCATCAGTTAAATTAACACCATTACTTGTACCGAGAACTAGGAAAATAATCCAAATTATTATGAAAACCGCACCCAATTTAATCGAGGTTTCTCGGACCGTTGAAAGATGGTTGGAGATCGGTGTTAGGCCATAACTATCTCGAAAATGTAATCCAGCGTAACCAAATCCAATTGCAACAATCGCTTGACCAAGTAATTTCTGACGTGCTCGTAGACCTAGTGATTGCTTCTTAGCGATTTTAAGCCAATCATCAAGAAAACCGACTAACCCCATTCCGGCCATTAGTCCGAGTACTAGCAATGCAGAAACGCTAATTCCAGCTCCACTAAACAGATGGCTAACAAAGTAAGCAATAGTTGTTGATGCTATTAAAACTAGCCCACCCATTGTTGGCGTACCCAGCTTGGTGTGATGAGTTTTTGGGCCATCTTCGCGAATCATTTGTCCAAATCCGCGACGAGTAAAAAATCTAATTAATAATGGCGTAAAAATAAAACTTAATAACAGTGCAAGGGCGCCAGCGAAGAGAATGCCTTTCATGACGAAATTCCCTCCCATTTACTGATCAATTCAGCGGCCAAGACTTCAAAACCTTCCGAACGTGAAGCTTTCACCAAAACAACATCGCCTGGTGCAAAATGATTAACCATCTCGAGTGCAGCCAAATGTGTTGGGAAGGAATGCAATTCACTCTCCCCTTCTAAATCTGTCTGATATTCGTCGGTGCCAATCGTAACCAAGTGATCAATTCCGATCTCGGAAACGAGTCTGCCAATCTTCTCGTGCTCTACGGGTGATGACGCGCCGAGTTCATGCATCTTGCCCAAGAAGGCCCAGCTGGCCCCACCTCGCTCTTGCGCAATCAAAACCAGGGTACGTAATGCAGCAGCCATGCTTTCTGGGTTTGCATTGTATGAATCGTTAATTACAAGCAACTCATTTGTATCAATAACTGCCATGCGCCATTTACTCGTAACCTCAGCCGTTGAAAGTGCGGCCGCAATTGAATCAATTGAGATATGTAGCGCAGTTGCTACCGCAGCGGCTGCTAGGGCATTTGGAATTTGATGTAAACCAAGTAATTGCAAGCTAACTGCGGCGCGACCATCAGGTGTAACTAGGTCGAAATGCGCGCGTCCTTCCCGCACTTCCACGTCGGCAGCGCGAACATCACAACCAGGCTTTTCACCGAAGTTAATTACCGCAGCGCGCAAGTTTGCTGCCAGAAGTGGGGTAAATTCATCGTAACTTCCAAGTATCGCTATGCCATCAGTTGGCAGCCCGCGCACAAGTTCAGATTTCGCTAATGCGATATTTTCGCGAGAACCAAATTCTCCAACATGGGCCCGACCAACCGCCAAGACAACACCAATCTGGGGTTTTGCAATTGAAACTAAATGTGAAATGTCACCGATGTGCCTAGCGCCCATCTCAACAATGCAAAATTTAGTATTTTCATTACAGGCCAAAATTAGGAGTGGGACTCCTAATTCATTGTTATAGGACTCTGCGGCTGCAACAGTTTCACCAGAGATCGAAAGCAGGTGTCGTAATAAATCCTTGGTAGTTGTCTTGCCTTGCGAACCGGTGATTCCAATTACTTTTACCTTAGTCAGGCGGCTACGAACCTC
>CAIMMQ010000119.1 GCA_903842675.1 uncultured Actinomycetes bacterium | reverse complement strand
TTTTCTTTCAAGTGGATTCCTGTAATCGAGCCAGTTGATTTATCAAGATCCTCGTAAGGCATGATCGCACCGTAAAACACTACGTTTCCAGTGTCGTAATTCAGACGAACATTAGGCATGTTAACTTTCTTTAGAAGAGCGATGATGCTCTCGCCAGTCGCATAGTTATTGCCGTGAGTTTCAATAGCCATTTCTAGGCCGAGATCCTTGGCAACTTGACCAAGTTCTCTGATGATTCCTACAAGCTCGGTGTCATCACCGATAACCGATTCATCACCATGAGTTTCACCGGTGCTGAGGGTTACGTAACCTACGCCCAGCCGCTTTGCGAGTTGAAGATTTTTCTTGAAAGTCTCTTGACCTTCTTTAGTTTGAATATTTGTGTGGCCGCACATTCCAATTGCTTTGATGTCGTTCGCCTTAAGTAGATCGAGAACCTTTGCTACTTGAGCATCACTGAAGTTGTTATGGACATGTTCGGTCCAACCAATAACACCAGCGAGTTCGATCAACTTGATACCGGCGCGATGTGCACCTTCGACTGCCTCTTCAAGAGTGAAGCCGTGGTAACTATTGCTGTTTAGACAAATTGGATTGTTCATTTATTTCTCCATTTTTTAGTTGAGTTAGAAAGGGGTTGAGATAAAAGTTAGAACCAGCCGGTTTCATTTGGATTTCGGTATTGCATAAATTCAACAACTGCGCCATCGACAAGAACGAAGGCAACTCGGACGAAGCCATCGGCAACATCCCAAGGCTCTAACAAAATCTCATGGCCCTTAATCGCTTCATCAACGCTGTCGACGCGATAAGCGACATGTGGCATGTGGCGAATTGGACCAGTAACTGGTGTGTCATGTTCGTAACGCAGATATTCAACGTTTGCGGCATGAGCTCTTGGGTTTGTTACCCAGACTCGTGTTGCATCAACGAAATTCTCATCCGCTTGCTTTTCATCGGTGATTACTCCGATGTGATCGAACCGTGAGCGATCAAACGCCATTTAAGCCTCCAGAGCCCTAAAGAATTACTCTGAATTCTCTAGGTCGGCTCCGAATGTGTCAATACCTCTACCAATTCCCCTTGCGGGGCCGGGTTAGCGAACGCTGCGAAGAACTGCAGTTACTTTGCCCAGGATCTCAGCGTTATCGGCTGGGATTGGGGCGTAGTTATCGTTTGCGGGAAGCAGCCAGTAGTGGCCGTCCTTCTTGGAGAAAGTCTTTACGGTGGCTTCACCATCGATCATTGCTGCAACGATCTCGCCCTTTTCGGCGTTCTTCTGGGCGCGGATAACTACGTAATCGCCATCGCAGATTGCGACATCGATCATGGAATCTCCGACAACCTTTAGAAGATAGACATCACCGGAACCAACGAGTGATTCTGGAAGTGGAAATACTTCTTCAACTTCCTGTTCGGCCAAGATAGGTGCGCCAGCAGCGATGCGGCCAACAAGTGGAACATTGACGGTGCGCTCGGCAACGACTTGGTTTGAAAGGTGCTCTTGGCCTGGGAACTTGATCTCCAGGGCGCGGCCTTTGGTGGCATCGCGGCGGATCCAGCCTTTTTCTTCTAGGACTTTGAGTTGGTGGGAGACCGAGGCTGGGGAGGCTAGGCCGGCAGCCGAGCCGATCTCGCGCATTGAAGGTGGATAGCCGTTCTTGGTGATGGCTTCCTGGATTACCTCAAGGATCTTGGTCTGGCGGGGGGTCAATCCGTGCTCGTTGGCATCGCCATCTGGGAGCTCGGAGACGGGGGCGGGGTTCTTAGGTGTTCCTGATTTAGATGTTGATTTAGTGCTCATGGGTAAAGGGTAGGGGAAGATTTCAAATTTGTCGAACATTTGTTCGGTTTTGGCTTGCATGTGTCGGTGGTGGGGGGTATATTTTCCATTAGAACAGTTGTTCGAATCCCCTCGAACAACGTTTATGTAATCGCAAGGAGAAGTAAATGAGCAGCACACAGAGTCGTCGCCTAGCCCGTACCTTTGTTGGAATATCGCTATTAGTAGTGATTGGCGCTGGTTTTAGCGCAGTTGGAAATGCGAGCGATACCGTAATTCATTCTGCTCACTCTGGTTATGTTTCGATTGTTGTTGCACCCGGCGAGACTCTTTGGTCGATCGCAGGAATGGTCGGGGGATCTGATACCGCATCCGTCGTGGATCAGATTGTCTCGGCCAATAGCCTCACTTCATCCGATGTTCACAGCGGAATGAAGCTTTGGGTGCCTGCTAAATAAGTGCTAGTCCTCGGTCTTCCTATTGTTATGGATTGTGCCCTAGAGTAATTTCCCAAGAAACTGTGGCGACCAATCATGGTTGCCGTGAAGGGAAATGTAATGACTGATTTTGTATCACCGGGGCAACCTGGGAGCAAGGCAGTTTTCTTACCACGCTATGACCACTGGATTAATGGAAAATTCGTTAAACCAGATTCCGGACAATATTTTGAAAATATAACTCCAGTTACCGGAAAAGTGTTTTGCGAAGTTGCCCGCGGAAATGCCAAAGATATCGATCTCGCACTTGATGCAGCGCATGCTGCCGCACCTGCGTGGGGAAAAACTTCAGCAACCGAGCGCGCAATTATGTTGAACAAGATTGCTGATCGCATGGAAGCAAATGTTGAAGCAATTGCAGTGGCTGAAACTTGGGAAAATGGCAAGCCAATTCGCGAATCGCTATATGTTGATATTCCACTTGCAATCGATCACTTCCGTTATTTCGCGGCCGCAATTCGCGCCCAAGAAGGAAGCGCTGGCGAACTTGATAATGACACTGTGGCGTATCACTTCCACGAGCCACTAGGTGTTGTTGGTCAAATCATTCCTTGGAACTTCCCAATCTTGATGGCTGTTTGGAAATTGGCACCAGCAATCGCTGCGGGTAACTGCGTTGTGTTGAAGCCAGCAGAACAAACACCAGTATCAATTCACTTCTTGATGGATCTAATTAAGGATCTAATTCCAGATGGTGTTGTAAATATTGTTAATGGTTTTGGTGTCGAAGCTGGAAAGCCACTCGCATCATCACCACGTATTGCAAAGATTGCCTTCACGGGGGAGACCTCAACCGGGCGTTTAATCATGCAATATGCCTCAGAGAACATCATTCCGGTCACCCTAGAACTTGGTGGCAAGAGCCCTAACATCTTCTTCGCGGATGTTGCCGCGGAAAATGATGCGTTTTATGACAAGGCCCTAGAAGGCTTCACAATGTTCGCGGTAAATCAGGGCGAGGTTTGCACCTGCCCATCTCGTGGACTTATCGATACCAAGATCTATGACAAGTTCTTGGGCGATGTAACAGGGCGCACTAAGGCGATCAAGCAGGGACACCCACTTGATCTTTCAACGATGATGGGTGCGCAAGCATCGAGTGATCAACTAGAGAAGATTCTTTCCTACCTAGATATTGGTAAGAAAGAGGGCGCAAAGGTAATAACAGGTGGCGAGCGCGCAGATCTCGGCGGTGAACTATCTGGTGGTTACTACGTGTTGCCAACAATCTTTGAAGGCAAGAACTCAATGCGTATCTTCCAAGAAGAAATTTTTGGACCAGTCATATCAGTCACAAAGTTTGATGGCTTTGATGATGCGATGAAGATTGCTAATGACACGCTCTATGGTCTTGGCGCTGGTGTTTGGACGCGCGACATGAATACGGCATATCGCGCCGGTCGAGCAATTCAAGCTGGTCGTGTTTGGACCAACTGTTATCACGCATATCCAGCCGGAGCCGCATTCGGTGGTTACAAGGCTTCTGGTATCGGTCGCGAAAATCATAAGATGATGCTCGATCATTACCAGCAGACCAAGAACTTATTAGTTTCCTATTCCCCAAATAAACTAGGATTCTTTTAAGTCTTATTGATAAGGAGAACAATGGAGATCCCGTCACGAGTTGATTACACCGAAGCTGCAGCAGAAATGTTGCGCAAACTAAGTGCAATCAAT
>CAIMMQ010000118.1 GCA_903842675.1 uncultured Actinomycetes bacterium | reverse complement strand
TGATGTTGCGATCGATCAAGGTGGCTGCTTTGAAGGATCGAAGGCGACAACGCATACCGATCCAACATTTGCAGTTCACAATTCGCTTTATTATTGCGTTGCAAATATGCCGGGCGCAGTTCCGGCAACATCAACTGCGGCCCTTGCGAACGCGACAATTAAGTACGCACTTGCACTTGCCAACAAAGGTTGGGAAGTTGCGTGCCATGATGATGGCGCCCTTGCAAGCGGGTTGAACGTTCATGATGGCAAGATTTTGTACTCCGCAGTGGCTGCCGCACACGGCCTTTAACCGCTAGAAGTGGCTCGTTAACCTGCCCGTAACACGACTTTGGCAGTATCACGTCCATGAATGATGAGATCAGCAAGCAAGAAGAGTTCGTTCTTCGCACGTTGGAAGAGCGCAGCATTCGCTTTGTGCGTTTGTGGTTCACCGACGTTCTTGGTTTCCTAAAGTCAGTTGCAATCGCACCAGCTGAACTTGAAAATAGTTTTGCTGAAGGAATTGGTTTCGATGGTTCTGCTATTGAAGGTTTTGCACGTATAACTGAGTCAGATATGTTGGCAAAGCCGGATGCGGCAACATTTAGCGTTCTACCTTGGCGTACCGAATCTCCAGGCGCGGCCCGAATGTTCTGCGACATCACAACGCCAGATGGCAAGGCATCGAGTGCAGATCCACGCAATGTTTTAAAGCGTGTCCTTCGCAAAGCCGCCGAGATGGGTTACACCTGTTACACACATCCGGAAATGGAATTCTTCTTATTTAAAAATGCACCGGCACCTGGTGTGCAACCAATCCCAGTTGATTCTGCGGGTTACTTCGATCAGACACCTGCTGCAGTTGGTCATGATTTCCGTCGTCAAGCAATCACAATTCTTGAGGCAATGGGCGTATCGGTCGAGTTCTCACATCACGAAGGTGCACCGGGTCAGCAAGAGATTGATCTTCGTTATGCCGACGCACTATCCACAGCAGATAACATCATGACATTTCGTCACGTTGTTAAAGAGGTTGCACTTGATCAAGGTTTCCATGCTTCATTTATGCCCAAGCCATTTACCGACCATCCAGGTTCTGGAATGCATACCCACTTCTCGCTATTTAAAGGCGAAGAGAATGCTTTCCATGAAGAGGGCGCAGATCTGCAACTTTCAAAAGTTGGCCGCTCATTTGTCGCTGGCATCTTGAAACATGCCAGTGAATTTACGTTGATAACAAATCAATGGGTCAACTCTTACAAACGTTTAAATGGTGGCGGGGAAGCTCCGGCATTTGCATCTTGGGGTCATAACAACCGAAGTGCGATGGTAAGAATTCCGGCATACAAGCCACGTAAAGAGAACAGCACACGTGTAGAAGTTAGAACACCGGATTCAGCATGCAATCCCTATCTAGCATTTGCAGTTATTTTGGCAGCCGGGTTAAAGGGAATTGAAGGCAATTACGAACTTAAGAGCTCGGATAATCCAGAGGCGCTGCCAACAAATCTTGACGAAGCGATCGCAGCCATGGAATCCAGCGCACTTGTTAAAGAGGCGTTGGGCGAGGATGTATTTGAATATGTTCAGCGAAATAAGCGAGCCGAATGGGCCGAATATCGCCGCCAGGTCAGCGCATACGAACTAGATCGCTACCTTCCAGTCCTTTAACTGCGTCCTGCGCTTTAAGAGCGCTCGGTAAATTGCGGTAATCTTGGGGAGTTATGAACTTCCCAAAGCAGATTCCATCGACGATGCCGATACATCGGTATGCGCCATTTATTCCTGTCGATTTAACCGATCGCACCTGGCCAACAAAGCGAATTGAGAAGGCACCTCAGTGGTGTTCGGTAGATCTTCGCGATGGCAATCAAGCGCTTATTGATCCAATGGATTCCACACGCAAACTTGCGATGTTCAAGCTTTTGGTCGAAATGGGTTACAAGGAGATCGAAGTTGGATTTCCAAGTGCATCCCAAACTGATTTTGATTTTGTTCGAAAGATTATTGAAGATGGCTTAATTCCAGATGATGTGATCATCCAGGTCTTAACCCAAGCGCGCGAACCGTTAATCAAGCGAACCTTTGAATCAATCAAGGGCGCCAAGCAAGCGGTAGTTCACCTTTATAACTCGACCTCAACTCTGCAACGCCGCGTGGTCTTTGGCCTAGATAAAGATGGCATAAAAAAGATTGCGGTCGATGCGGCAAAGATCTGTATGGATCTTGTTTCAACTGTGCCAGAGACTCGAGTTTCTTTTGAATATTCGCCAGAGTCCTACACCGGCACGGAATTGGAATTTGCGGTCGAAGTTTGCGATGCGGTTAATGATGTATGGAAACCAACGCCATCTCATAAGACAATTATTAATCTGCCAGCAACAGTTGAAATGGCAACCCCAAATGTTTATGCCGATTCGATCGAATGGATGCACCGCAATTTGAAGTATCGCGATTCAATCGTGCTTTCACTTCACCCACATAACGATCGCGGTACTGGCGTTGCTGCTGCTGAACTTGGTTACATGGCAGGGGCCGATCGCATCGAAGGAACGCTCTTTGGAAACGGTGAGCGCACTGGAAACGTATGTTTGGTAACTCTTGGTTTGAATCTATTTAGTTACGGTATCGATCCACATATTGATTTTTCTGATCTTGATGAAGTTCGTCGCACGGTGGAATATTGCAATCAACTTCGAGTTCCAGAGCGTCATCCGTATGGTGGCGATTTAGTATTCACTGCATTTTCTGGTTCTCACCAAGATGCAATCAAGAAGGGCCTCGAGCATTTAGAGAAAGATGCCAAGAGCGCTGGCAAGCATGTTCATGAAATCGCGTGGGCGGTGCCTTATCTTCCGATCGATCCCAAAGATATTGGTCGCTCGTATGAAGCCGTGATTCGAGTTAACTCGCAATCAGGCAAGGGTGGCGTTGCATACTTGATGAAGAACGAGCATCATCTTGATCTGCCACGACGCTTACAAATTGAATTTAGCCAAGTAGTACAGGCAAAGACTGATGAGCAAGGTGGCGAAGTTTCGGCAGCCGCGCTCTGGGAAGCATTTGAAAATGAGTATCTGCCTTCGGCAGCAAATAAATGGGGCCGCTTTAAATTAAAGGGTCTTTCCCAATCCTCACACCTCGATGAAGATGTGAAGTTAAGCGTTGAATTAGAAGATGCCGGAACTGTTCAATCGCTAAATGGTTCTGGAAATGGCCCAATTGCCGCTTTTGTCGCAATCATAAATTCCTATCTAAAAGATAAGAACGTTCGAGTTTTGGATTACTACGAGCACGCACTTTCTGCTGGTGGCGATGCCAAGGCAGCTGCTTACCTGGAATGTGAAGTTGCTGGGCGCGTTTATTGGGGCGTTGGAATTGACCCAAGTACGACCACCGCATCGCTAAAAGCGGTCGTGTCTGCTGTAAATCGCGGCCTTAGATAACTTCCACCGCTACGGTTTAGCCCGTGGCCGTCTATCGTGATCAAGCAGTTGTTCTGCGAACCCAGAAACTTGGCGAAGCTGACCGCATCATCACACTTTTCACCAAAGATCATGGCCGACTTCGCGCGGTTGCAAAAGGTGTACGCCGAACTAAATCTAAATTTGGGGCTCGGCTAGAACCAACAAGTTTTGTCGATCTGCAGTTATTTGCGGGCAAGACTTTCGATATTGTCACCCAGGCTGAATCGATTGAGAATTTTGGCGATGTGCTTGCCAATGATTATCGCAACTGGACTGTTGCTGGTTCAATCTTGGAAGCGGCCGAACGTTTCACCGAGAATGAACACGAACCAGCCGTGCAACAATTTAATTTAGTTGTTGGTGCACTTCGAGCCCTGGCACACGGTACTTATGACTCATCGCTAATTCTCGATGCATATCTGCTTCGCTCACTTGGTATTGCCGGTTTTGCGCCATCAATGACAACTTGTTCTAAATGCGAAGCCCCTGGCCCTCATAAATATTTCTCACTTGTCGGTGGTGGAAGTGTTTGCGTTGATTGCAAACCTTCAGCCGCAGCAACACCTGCACCAGAAACTTTGGCGCTAATGGCAAATTTGATGACGGGGGATTGGAACAGTGCGGTAGAAAGCGATGCGAAATCTCGGCGCGAAGCATCTGGCCTGATTGCGGCTTACCTGCAGTGGCATCTCGAGCGGGGTTTACGCAGCCTGGTGTTAGTTGAAAGAATCTAGCCGTGGCACTTCCAAAACTTAAGCCAGCGCAAATTCCAAACCATGTTGCAATTGTCATGGATGGAAATGGCCGCTGGGCTAAAAAACGCGGGCTACCTAGAACAGCTGGGCATGAAGCGGGAGAAGCAGCGCTCTTCGA
>CAIMMQ010000117.1 GCA_903842675.1 uncultured Actinomycetes bacterium | reverse complement strand
GGCACCAAAGCGCCTAATGTCCATATGCCATAGATCCATTGGGGGTTCGTTGCCGATAATCCATTCGGCCATAACTTTTCCGATTCCACCGGCGCCAGCAATTCCATGGGCGCAGAATCCCGCAGCAACATAGAAGCCACCAACCTGCGTTTCCCCTAAACAAAATTCGTTATCGGGCGTGAAAGCTTCAGGGCCATTTATGAAATTCTTAACACCGATATCCGCCATTTTGGGAACTCGGATTTGTGAGTTGACGGCGATCTCTTCAAATCGTTCCCACTCATCGGGTAATAACTTGCCGTTAAAGTCTTTTGGAATGTCATCAAAACTTTCGCGGCTAGTTCGCCATGGTTTTGAATTTCGCTCGTATCCACCCATAACTAGGCCAGAGACTTCTTGGCGGAAATAAATGAGTAGATCTGGATCGCGCAATGAAGGCAGAGTTGGCGCGCCAGGTTCTAAGAAGTTTTCGGTAATCAGATACTGGTGGGACATCGGCACGATTGGAATTCGAACATCAACCATTCGGCCAATCTCGGCAGCGAACATGCCACCACAATTCACTACAATCTCGCATTCAATAAAACCTTTATCTGTTTCAACGCCAACAACGCGATCATCTTTCGTGCGAATTGAAAGGACGCGGGTGTGGGTGAAAATCTTTGCACCACCTTTTCGGGCGCCACTTGCAAGCGCATGCGCGAGTTGAGATGGATCAACTTGGCCATCTGATCCCATATAACAAGCGCCAATAACTCCTTCTAAATCAATCAATGGAAATTTTTCCTGAGCTTCTTTTGGAGTGATCTCGTGAAGATCAAGACCGAACGTTTTTGCCCAACCAATTTGCCGACGAATTTCTTCAAGTCGCTCTGGCGTTGATGCGAGTTTTATACTTCCGCATTCTTTCCACGATGGCGGAGTGTCTGATAGTTCGAGTTCTCGATAAAGATCTACCGAGTGCATATTCATCTTGGTGAGCGTTGGATCTGCCCGTAATTGTCCGACCAACCCGGCGGAGTGAAAGGTTGATCCACTAGTTAAATCGCTGCGGTCTAGGAGTACGACATCTGACTCACCGAGTTTTGTGAGGTGATAAGCGACTGATGTACCGCCTACGCCACCGCCAATAATGACGATTTTTGCGCGGGAAGGGATCTCGTTTCCAGCCATGTAGTAAATGTATCCTGTAGCGGTGAGTTTGTCTGCGATCGAATTGAATAAGGATTTTGGTGCGCTGTTAGATCGAGTTGAGTTATTGCGAGATCGAACCAACTTAAGTGAACTTTCAGGTGGGTTAACGAATCGAAATTTGAAAGTAGAAACTCCGCACGGAAATTATGTGGCGCGCATCTCTAGTAATGAATCTGATCTGCTTGCGATCGATCGCAAGAGCGAATATGCGAACTCGAAGTTAGCGGCCGAAGTAAATATCGGCGCGCCAGTCTATGAATATTTGCCTGGTGATGGGTTGTTGGTAATTGGATTTCTGCCTGGTCATACTTACGGGGCGAGTGATGTTGCGGCGAATTTGAGTCGGATAGCCGAAAGTTGTCGCACGTTGCACAGTGCCAAACCATTTGTTCGTGATTTTAATATGTTCGATGTGCAGCGTGGATATTTAAAGATTGTGGAAGAGCGCGGTTTCCGAATGCCAGAACGTTATGGTGAATACACCCAATTTAAAGATTTGCTGCAGAAAGCTTTCAGCACTACCGATACCGGAAAGGTCCCTTGTAATAACGATCTCTTGCCAGCAAATTTTATTGATGATGGTTCAAAGATTTGGCTAATTGATTATGAATATTCTGGCAACAATGATCCATGTTTTGAACTCGGAAATATCTGGTCGGAAGCTGGGATGAATTTGGAACAACTACGCGAACTAGTAACCGCCTATTACGGCGGTGAGCGGCCAGATAAATTTGCGCGCGCTTGGTTATTTTCGGTTCTTGCTAAATATGGTTGGACGCTCTGGGCGTCGATTCAGGATTCCATCTCAGAATTAGAATTTGATTTCTGGGGATGGGGAATGGCGAAGTATGAGGATGTGCAACGAGATTTCACATCAGATTTCTTTAAAGAGCAGATCGCTCTTCTTTAATTAGAGCGTAAAGATTTTTCCAGGATTTAAAATGCTATTTGGATCGAGTGCCTTCTTTATTAAGCGCATCACGTTTACTGCGCCCTCGCCCGTTTCAAGAACTAGGTCTTCAATCTTGCCGGCGCCGATTCCGTGCTCGCCCGTGCATGTTCCACCCATTGCAATGATCTGTGCGGTGATCTTATGAACAAGTGCTTGCACTTCTAATAGCTCGGTTGGATCATCGGGATTTGTCATGATCGCGCTGTGAAAATTACCGTCGGCAACATGGCCAAGGATTGTAAATGGAAATTTAGTGGCACTGAGTTCGCGATCTGCAATTGCAACGGCGTCAGCTAATTTAGAAAGTGGAACTGCCGCATCGGTGCTTACTGC
>CAIMMQ010000116.1 GCA_903842675.1 uncultured Actinomycetes bacterium | reverse complement strand
TGAAGTCAGGCCGGCGCGAACTCGACCAACCACGTTCTTTACAGGCTTGTGGCGTTGCGATGTTCCAAGAATTGAATTACCGCTTGCGACAAGTGCATCAAGTGCAGCAGGTCTAATCTTTGATGGGCCGCAACCAAATCGACCATCAACGGGCTTCAAATTATCTGGAATTTTAATATCGCTCATAGCGCAAAGCCTAAGGGTTCAGACGGGTTAGAGACCAATTGGAATTTGTTGTGGCTCTCACATACCGTAGACGATCGTGCATTCTGGAGTATCGTCCTTGCCAAAACTCAATTGTTGTCGGAGTTACTAGATAACCACCCCAATGATCTGGCCGTGGAACGACAGAGCCTTCGGGATATTTCTCAGCAAACTTGGCGAAGCTTGCTTCTAAAACTTCTCTAGATTCAATTTGTGTTGATTGCGCGCTGGCCCAGGCACCAATCTGGCTGCCCCAAGGACGAGTAGCAAAGTATTCATCACTTTCGATGGCCGGTAATTTCGTAACGCTTCCTAAAATAATTACTTGACGCTCCATGGCATACCAAGGAAATACGAGTGAAACATTCGGATTAGCGTCGAGCGCCTTACCTTTGCCAGATTCATAATTTGAAAAGAATGAGAAGCCAGATTGCGTAACATCTTTTAAAAGAACAGTCCGACTTGTTGGATGAGAATCAACAACAGTTGAAAGCACCATGGCATTAGCTTCTACGATCACCGCATTACCTGCTGCTTCGGTGAGCCAGGTGTGAAATTGGGCGATGGGATCTTGGGCGACCTTGCTCTCTTCCAGGCCAGCCTCGCCATAGGAACGGCGCATATCCCTGATGGCCGCGCGGTCGATTTCGCTCATGGATGTATCTAACTTCACTTTCCCGCAACCTGCCATTCGTTGATTTTTGTTTGTGCGACCGCGCCTGAGAGAGCAGAATAGGAATATCTAAATAAGGGAGTCCGCCGTGCCAGATAGTTTCGTACCAGGTCTTGAAGGCGTAATCGCCTTTGAATCAAAAATTGGCGAGCCAGATAAAGAAGGCAGTGCGCTTCGCTATCGTGGTGTGGATATTGAAGACCTAGTTGGTCGCGTAACTTTTGGAAACGTCTGGGGACTTCTAGTCGATGACGAATTTAATCCAGGACTTCCACCTGCAGAACCATTTCCAATCCCAGTTCACTCTGGTGATGTTCGCGTAGATGTGCAATCTGCAATTGCAATGCTTGCCCCGGTTTGGGGACTTCGCCCACTTCTAGATACAACAGATGAAGAAGCGCGCAGTCAATTAGCACGAGTTTCGGTGATGGTTCTTTCATATGTTGCACAAGCAGCACGTGGAACCGCGCCACAAGTTCCACAATCTGAAGTTGATAAAGCGCATACCGTTGTAGAGCGAATGATGATTCGCTGGCGCGGGGAACCTGATCCAAAACATGTTCGCGCAATCGATGCTTACTTTGCATCAGCAGCAGAACATGGAATGAACGCCTCGACATTTACAGCTCGCGTAATCGCATCAACTGGCGCGGATGTTGCCGCATCAATTTCTGGTGCAATCGGTGCGATGTCTGGCCCGCTTCACGGTGGTGCACCATCTCGCGTTCTTGGAATGATTGAAGAAGTTGAAAAGAGTGGCGATGCAGCTGGATACATCAAAGGTGTAATGGATCGCGGCGAACGCTTAATGGGATTTGGTCACCGGGTTTATCGTGCCGAAGATCCACGTGCACGCACCCTTCGCAGAATTGCGCAAGAACTCGGAGCGCCACGTTATGAAGTTGCAGTTGCACTTGAGAAAGCTGCACTTGCTGAGTTACGTGAACGTCATCCAGAACGCGTACTAGAAACAAACGTGGAATTCTGGGCGGCAATCGTTCTTGATTATGCCGAAGTTCCAGCACACCTATTTACTTCAATGTTTACCGCCGCTCGAACTGCTGGCTGGTCGGCGCACATTCTGGAACAAAAGCAGACTGGTCGAATCATTCGCCCATCTGCCCGCTATATCGGCCATGGCCCACGCAAGCCAACGGATGTAACTGGCTGGGATCCTTCAGTCGAGTCGCTGCATTCCTAAAAACTCCTAGGATTTACCAATGGCAGCGCGCTCGATCTTCTGGTTTCGTCGTGACCTGCGACTTTCTGATAATCCTGCGCTACTAGCTGCAATTTCATCAAGTGATGAAATAGTTCCGGTATTTATTCTCGATCAAAAGTTAATTTCAGCAACTGGAACCAAGCGGTTGGCTTATCTTGCCGAATCACTTCGCGCTCTGGACAAATCATTGAATAATAATCTTCATGTAATGGTTGGCGATCAAGTTGAAGTGCTAACTGAATTGATAAAGCGCTATCAGGCAAGTGACGTTCACATCTCGGAGGAATTCGAACCGTATGGCGTAAAACGCGATAATCGTGTCATCGCGGCCGGAATTAAATTAATCAAAACTGGAAGCCCTTATGCGATCTCACCTGGTCGAGTACGAAAGCCCAGTGATGGCACGCCCTATCGGGTTTATACCCCGTTCTACAAAGCATGGTGTGCACATGGTTGGCGCGGACCAGTAAGTGCACCGAAGGAAATCAAATGTGCCACACCAACTGCGTCTGATCGTAATTTTCCAGAATGGCAAGCACCCACCGGAACGCAAATATTTGTTGCCGGAGAGGATGCTGCGCATAAACGTTGGAAATTTTTTAAAGAGAATGGCTTAAGTAATTATGACGAAGCCCGCAATAACGCGGGAATTGATGGCACCAGTAAATTAAGTGCACATTTAAAGTGGGGCGAGATTCATCCGCGTACCTTGCTTGCCGAACTCGGTGAGTCAAAGGCGCACGATGTCTTTCGAAAAGAGATTGCCTGGCGCGAGTTCTATGCCGA
>CAIMMQ010000115.1 GCA_903842675.1 uncultured Actinomycetes bacterium | reverse complement strand
GATCTACAGACTCCTGATATTCCAACCACCAAGCCAAAGATAAATGAAGCACTGCAATACGTTAAGAGCAGGCCCGATATTTTGGCGCTGATGTCCACCGTGTTTTTTGCCGCAACTTTTGGACTGAACTTTCAAATATTTAACGCCCTCGTCGCGACCAAGATCTTTCACAAGGATGCTGGATCATTCGGTGCGCTCGGAAGTATCTTGGCAATCGGATCGTTATCAGCTGCAATTATTTCGGCAAAACTTGATAAGCGCCGTAGGCCAAACTTTATCTTTTCCTTTGCAGCAGTTTTTGGAATTTCAGAGGTTGGTCTTGCTCTGATGCCAACCTACTTCTCTTATGCTGCCTTCTTGCCTATTTGCGGCGTACTTGCGCTGACCACGATGATTTCAGCAAATTCTTATGTTCAAGTAACAACTCCACCAGAATTACGTGGTCGCGTTATGGGGCTTTACTTACTGATCTTCTTGGGCGGAAGTCCGATTGGTTCACCACTGATTGGATGGTTTGCAGATCTAATTGGAATTCGAACAACCGTGTTATTTTGCGGTGCATTTACCTCACTTGGTGCGATTATCACTTACCTATTGCTTCGAGATCGGTTAGCCCTTTTTTATAAGAACCAGCAGAGTCACACCAACTAGAACACCAACTGTGACCCAGCGCCGAACTTTATAGCTCATAAAAGATTACTTGCTCATCTCAGCGACGATGTAATCGATACATGCGGTAAGTGCAACAACATCAGATGGGTCAACTGCCGGGAACATCCCGATCCGAAGTTGGTTCTTTCCGAGTTTGCGATATGGGTCGGTATCTACAATGCCATTAGCGCGCAATACTTTCGCAATTTCCAAGGCATCGATACTTTCGTCAAAGTTAATTGTGCCAACAACTTTTGAACGTGCAGCCGGGTCAACAACGAACGGAGTTGTCTTTGGATTCTTCTCGGCCCATGAATATAAGTGACCAGAAGATTCGGCCGAACGACCCGCGGCAAATTTCAAGCCACCATTTGAATTCATCCACTCAATTTGTTCTGCTAGCAAGATAAGTGTTGTTAGTGCCGGAGTGTTATAAGTTTGATCGAGTCGGCTATTTTCGATTGCAATTGAAAGATCGAAAAATGCTGGTACCCAACGGCCACTAGCTTTGATCTTTTCAACGCGCGCAATTGCGGCTGGGCTCATGATCGCGATCCAAAGCCCACCATCAGAAGCGAAAGATTTCTGCGGTGCAAAGTAATAAACATCGGTCTGCGAAATATCAACATCTAGACCACCGGCAGCACTTGTTGCATCAACGAGGACGAGAGCGCCCAGGGTTGCCGCCGGGCGAGTAATTGGCATCGAGACACCAGTACTTGTTTCATTGTGGGTAAGTGCGTAAACATCAACACCAGCTTCTGCAACAGCAACTGGGTGAGTACCGGGTTCAGATTTAATAACAGTTGGTTCATCTAAGAATGGTGCTTCTTTTGCAGCAGCAGCAAACTTTGAAGAAAATTCACCAAAGACTAAATGTTGAGATTTCTTTTCAATTAAGCAGAACGTTGCGATATCCCAAAATGCAGTTGAGCCACCATTGCCAAGAACTACTTCATAACCTTCAGGAAGATTGAAAAGTGAAGTCAGGCCGGTGCGAACTCGACCAACCACGTTCTTAACAGGCTTTTGGCGATGCGATGTTCCAAGAATTGAATTACCACTTGCGACAAGTGCATCAAGTGCAGCAGGTCTAATCTTTGATGGGCCGCAACCAAATCGACCATCAACGGGCTTCAAATTATCTGGAATTTTAATATCGCTCATAGCGCAAAGCCTAAGGGTTCAGGCGGGTTAGAGACCAATTGGAATTTGTTGTGGCTCTCACATACCGCAGGCGATCGTGCATTCTGGAGTATCGACCTTGCCAAAACTCAATTGTTGTCGGAGCTATGAGATAACCACCCCAATGATCTGGCCGCGGAACAAGCGAACCTTCGGGATATTTCGCAGCGAACTTGGCGAAGCTTGCCTCTAAAACTTCTCTGGATTCAATTTGTGTTGATTGCGCACTGGCCCAGGCACCAATCTGGCTGCCCCAAGGACGATTAGCAAAGTATACATCACTTTCGATGGCCGGTAATTTCGTAACGCATCCTAAAATAATTACTTGACGCTCCATGGCATACCAAGGAAATACGAGTGAAACATTC
>CAIMMQ010000114.1 GCA_903842675.1 uncultured Actinomycetes bacterium | reverse complement strand
TGTCGAATTTGAAGCGATTTGGATCAGCGAGTGTTGATCCCGATTGCACACAGAGCAAGGCTTCGTGTGAAGGGGCATCGGCTAGATGTGTGTAATGAAGATCGTTCGTGGCTAGTAGTGGCAGGCCAAGTTCTTTGCCAAGTTTAAGTAGGTCACTCTTAACTCTGCTTTCGATTTCAATGCCATGATCCATTATTTCGAGATAGAAATTTTCTGCACCGAAAATATCCCGGAGTTCACTTGCTGCCGCTTTCGCCTCTTTGAAGGCACCCATGCGAAGTCTGGTTTGAACTTCACCACCAGGACATCCGGTTGTGGCAATAATTCCCTTTGCATATTTTGAAAGGAGTTCTCTATCCATTCGAGGTTTATAGTAATAACCCTCGAGGGAGGCTAACGAAGACAATTTAAATAGGTTGCTTAAACCTTCATTGTTTTCGGCGAGCAGCGTCATATGCGTGTATGCGCCACCACCAGATACATCATCTTCCCCACCTTGTGCCCACTTAACCCGACGCTTATCAAAACGAGATTCCGGGGCAACATAAGCTTCGATACCGATGATTGGTTTGACGCCAGCTTTTAGCGCTTTCTTATTAAAATCATAGGCACCAAAAACATTTCCATGATCTGTAATAGCAATTGCTGGCATTTTTTGATTTGCAACTTCAGTTACTAATTCTTCAACGCGCGCCGCTCCATCGAGCATCGAATACTCGGTATGAACGTGGAGGTGGACGAATCCTTGCTGCGGCGACACTTAGGCGAGATTACACTTTCACTAATTTGATTGTTGGTTGGAGGCTAAAATTTCCAGCGAGCGTGTTAGATCTGCTGGGTACTCGGCGAAGAACTCCATGTTTTGTCCCGAGGCTGGGTGGCGGAATTTTAGCTCCCGAGCATGGAGCCAAGGCCGAGAGATTTCCAGCCGTTCTGAAATAGTGTGGTCCGCCCCATAAGTTAAATCGCCAACTAACGGATGGCGCAGCGCCGAGAAGTGCACTCTGATTTGATGCGTGCGACCGGTTTCCAATTCAATTTGGAGTAACGAGCACGCCGGGAAAAGCTCAAGTGCTGTGTAATGCGTAATGCTTGGCTTTCCATCCGCTACAACTGCGAATCGATAATCTTCCCGAGGATGACGATCAATGGGAGCATCGATAGTGCCTTCAGATGGGTCCATATGACCTTGCACTAGTGCGTGGTAAACCTTTGTGACAGTGCGATCTCTAAATTGTTGTTTCAGGTCGCTGTAAGACTTTTCATTTTTAGCAATGACCATTAGTCCGGAGGTTCCGACGTCTAATCTGTGTACGACGCCTTGTCGCTCTGCCGCGCCACTTGTAGAAACTTGGTATCCCGCAGCAACAACGGCGCCAATCACGGTCGCACCACGCCACCCAGGGCTCGGATGAGCCGCAACACCAACCGGCTTATCAATAACAATTACATCTGAATCGTCATATACAACACGAAGTCCTTCGATGGGAGTTGGCTGTAACACTGCCTCACCTTTTTGCGCTGGCATCAAAATTTCTAAATAGTCCCCAGTTAAAACTCGGTCTGACTTACTTACTGCCTTGCCACCTAAAGTTATCGCGCCCTCTTCGATCAAGGTAACGATAAGTGAGCGCGAGAGACCAAGTAACCTTGATAGCGCGGCATCTACCCGATCTTGGTGCAGCCCCTCTGGGATTGAAACCAGCTTAATTTCTCGATCTTGCGTCATTTAGTTTTTCCAGTTTTATTGTTCGTGTTTATTTCTTGTTTGGTGAAACGCAAATACGCAACCCCTAGTACGCCTATAACTATCGCACTATCTGCAATATTAAAGGTTGGCCAATGTGCAATCTTAATCCAATCAACAACTGCTCCTTGTAGGGCCCCTGGTGCCCGAAAAATTCGATCTGCCAGATTTCCGAGAATTCCACCCAGAACCAACCCTAAGAGCACTGCCCATACTGTGCGATCAATCTTGGTGGCAAAGTAAAAAATAGCGGCCGCAACAATTATCGCAAATGCACTCAGCAAGATTGTCCTACTTGTTGCAAGGCTAAAAGCCGCGCCAGTGTTGTATACAAGTTCCAGTTTCAAAAAAGATCCCAGAATGTTCACTGGATGGTCAGTCAATTTTGCAACCGCTAAGGACTTGGAAAGGTAATCGAACAAGAAAACGCTAAAAGCGACTAGCGCTAACTTTTGCCGTATAACTACATTCAGCGTCGTTCCTCTTTTTGCTTGCAAGCCATACACATCGTTGCTCTTGGGAATACTTGTAGCCGGGCCTTGCCAATTGAATTTTCACACTCTTCACAACGTCCATATGTTTTCGAATCAATTCGCTCGAGTGCACGCTCGGTCTGTAGAACCATATCTTTAGCGTTGTAGACCAAGGACATCTCGTGCTCTCGCTCGAAAGTTTTTGTTCCCGCATCCGCTTGATCATCGCCAGCACCAACACCGGCTGCGCTTATCAAATCTTCCATGCCGCTTTCAACTTCAGCCAATTCGGCCCGAAGTCGAATCAATTCCTTAGCCAACTCACTGCGCATTGCTTTCAATTCAGTGGCGGTCCAACTTTCGGTGCCCTCTTCGACAACAAGTGGCGCAGGTGCACCCTTAATCAACTTAAGGCCGGCACCCTTCTTAGTGACTTTGGTCGGACGAGGCGGCGGCGTCATAACTAGGCGGCGTTCTTCTACGACGACCTCTTTTATTGCAATCTCATGAGGTGTAACTGTGATGGTTGTTGAGTCACCCTTTGTAGTGCTCTGCAGTTTTGCTGGGAATGGCTTTCCTGGTGCTCGCTTGGCAAGGGTCGGCTTCACGATATTGGGTGAGCGAGTTGCAACCTTTTTTGCCGCCGCTTTTACTGGGGCTTTCTTAGCGGGAGCCTTCTTTGCAACTGATTTTTTAGCCGGCGCCTTCTTGGCGGGCGCCTTTTTAGAAATAACTTTCTTCGCTACTTTTTTTGTAGTCTTCCCAGAATTAGAAGTGCTTTTCTTAACCACAGCTCCACCAGTCTAAATATTGAAAATCATCGAATTTCTTTGAGTACTGCTCGATTCCCACGCAACTATCGCAAACAAGCCGTTTACAACACGTCGGGCGCAAAGATTAGAACCTAGCGTGCATAAACGCCAACTTCGCCGCGCTAGAATACCCGCAGAAGTCCGGTCATTTGAGACTGGCTGGCCCGCTAGTAAGCGCAAATGGATGTGATTGGGAGTTAGATATGTCAAAGATCAACTCTCTTCCGCCGCAAATAGACCTACCGGCCATCGAACATAAAATTCTCTCATTTTGGGAAACCCAAGAAATATTTAAGAAATCGGTTAGCGCCCGAGATGGTGCGCCGACTTGGAATTTCTACGAAGGCCCACCTACTGCAAACGGTAAACCAGGAACCCACCACATCGAAGCTCGAGTTTTCAAAGATGCCTTCCCTCGTTATCAAACGATGAAGGGTAAGCAAGTAACTAGAAAGGCCGGCTGGGATTGTCATGGTCTTCCAGTTGAAATTGCAGTTGAGAAAGAGCTGGGATTTAACGGTAAAGGCGATATCGAAAAATATGGAATTGCTGCTTTCAATGACAAGTGTCGAGATTCAGTAACCGAACATGTAAGTGAATTCACTGGCATGACCAGGCGTATGGGCTTCTGGGTTGATTTTGATGAAGCGTATTGGACGATGTCTAGCGAGTATGTCGAAAGCGTCTGGTGGTCATTGCAGCAAATTTGGAAAAAAGGATTACTCGTTCAGGACCACAGAGTTGCTCCTTACTGTCCACGCTGTGGGACTGGGCTTTCAGATCACGAACTCGCACAAGGTTATGAAACTGTTACCGATCCTTCGGTTTACGTAAGGTTTGCGGCCACCTCAGGGGAGATCGCAAAACTTGGCGCAAGTTTCTTGGTTTGGACAACGACTCCTTGGACTTTGGTTTCCAATACTGCAATCGCGGTAAACCCGAAGGTTGAATATCAGGTTGTAGAAGTTATCAAGGAAGAGGGCAGTGAACGTTTAGTCATCGCTGCCAATTTAGCTCACATCCTTGGCGAAAATACCAAAGTGATTGCCAATTTTAAAGGTTCGGATCTAGAACGAACAACCTATAGCCGACCATTTGAACTTGTTGAAATTCCAGATTCACATTTCATCGTCCTAGCTGATTATGTAACTGTTGAGGATGGAACCGGATTAGTTCACCAATCCCCTGCATTCGGCGCTGATGACTTCCAGGTCTGTCGTAAATATGGTCTTCCCGTAGTAAACCCAGTTGCTCCGGACGGACACTTCCTTGCTGATGTTCCACTTGTCGGTGGCGTCTTCTTCAAAGATGCGGACAAAGCGCTCGTAAAAGATTTGAAAGCTCGCGGTTTACTTTTCAAGCAGTTGCAATATGAGCACTCTTACCCGCATTGCTGGCGTTGCCACACAGTTCTAATTTATTACGCGCAACCTTCCTGGTATATCAAAACCACTTCAATCAAAGATGCTTTGCTCCGGGAAAACGCCAAAACCAATTGGCATCCCGAGACCATTAAGACTGGGCGTTATGGCGACTGGTTAAATAACAATATTGACTGGGCGATTTCCCGTAATAGATATTGGGGAACGCCGCTTCCAATCTGGCGCTGTGAAGATAAGCATGAGCATTGCGTTGGTTCGCTTGCAGAATTAGGGACACTATCTGGCAAAGATTTGTTGCAATCCGACCCACATCGCCCCTTCGTTGATGACATTACTTTTCCTTGCCCAACATGCCAGAAGGAAATGACACGAACTCCAGAAGTTATCGACTGTTGGTTTGATTCTGGCGCTATGCCATTTGCGCAATGGGGCTACCCACATAAAGAAGGTTCAAAAGAAAAATTCGAAGCTTCTTACCCTGCAGACTTTATTGCTGAAGCAATCGATCAAACTCGAGGCTGGTTCTATACCTTAATGACGATCGGAACTTTGGTTTTCGATGAAAGTTCATACAAGAGCGTTCTCTGCTTAGGCCATATCCTGGATAAGGATGGCCGCAAAATGAGTAAGCATCTTGGAAACGTTTTAGAACCAATTGCAC
>CAIMMQ010000113.1 GCA_903842675.1 uncultured Actinomycetes bacterium | reverse complement strand
TCTTGGCGATCCAACCTTTAATAAATCCGGCAGCGAATGCATCTCCTGCGCCAGTTGTATCAACCACTTCAACATCTACTGCTGGGATTTGCACGAGCGTGGAT
Source organism: uncultured Actinomycetes bacterium (assembly GCA_903842675.1). Classification (GTDB taxonomy): domain Bacteria; phylum Actinomycetota; class Actinomycetes; order Nanopelagicales; family Nanopelagicaceae; genus AAA044-D11. The sequence goes on along the minus strand of CAIMMQ010000113.1, from coordinate 2,827 downwards.
CTCTTTGAGCATCAAGCTCGAGATCTCTTTGAAGCTCACAACATTCCAGTTCTTGCCGGCGCAGTTGCTACAACTGCCGATGAAGCCGAAGCAGCAGCTGCAATTATGGGTGGAAAAGTTGTCGTCAAAGCACAGGTAAAAGTTGGCGGCCGTGGAAAAGCTGGCGGTGTGAAGTTAGCTGTAGATGCAGCAGATGCACGCGCCAAGGCAAACGATATTTTAGGAATGGATATCAAGGGTCACACCGTTCACAAGGTGATGATTGCTCAAGCAGCTCCGATTGCTGAAGAGTATTACATGGCAATTTTGCTCGATCGCGCCAACCGCAATTTCCTCGTGATGGCATCTGTAGCCGGCGGTATGGAGATTGAAGAAGTTGCACATACGCAGCCTGAGAAGTTGGCTCGAGTTGGTATCGATCCCAATGTTGGAATTACTCATGAGAAGGCCCTTGAAATTGTTCAAGGCGGTCAATTCCCGGCTGAAGTTGCTAACAATGTCGCTGATGTTCTTCTCAAGCTCTGGGCAGCATTCGTTGCTGAAGATGCAACGCTCATGGAGATCAACCCATTGGTTAAGACCGAAGATGGTCGCATCATCGCACTTGATGGCAAAGTGACTTTGGATGACAACGCTGATTTCCGTCATCTTGCGCATGAGGCTCTCGTAGATCATGTGGCTGCAAACCCACTTGAGGCAGCTGCGAAGGAGAAGGGTCTTAACTACGTCAAACTCGATGGCGAAGTTGGAATCATCGGAAATGGTGCTGGCCTAGTTATGAGCACCTTGGATGTCGTTGCTTACGCCGGTGAAAAATATGGAGTGAAGCCAGCAAACTTCTTAGATATTGGTGGAGGTGCATCTGCTGAAGTTATGGCTAACGGTCTCTCTATCATCTTGGGAGATACAGATGTCCGCAGCGTCTTTGTAAATGTCTTTGGCGGAATTACTGCGTGCGACGCCGTTGCTAACGGAATTGTGCAAGCTCTAGAAATCTTGGGCGATAAGGCTACGAAGCCAATCGTGGTTCGCTTAGATGGAAACAATGTTATTGAGGGACGTCGCATCTTGAATGATGCTGCGCACCCACTAGTTCAGCAGCTAGACACCATGGATGGGGCAGCTGCTAAGGCTGCAGAATTGGCGGCGAAGTAAATGGCAATCTTTATTAATAAAGAAACCAAGGTTCTCGTTCAAGGCATGACTGGATCTGAAGGTACAAAGCACACCGGCCGGATGCTCAAGTACGGCACCAATATTGTTGGTGGCGTTACACCTGGCAAGGGCGGTCAGACTGTCACGATTGAGGGAAAAGAACTTCCAGTATTTAACAGCGTTTCAGAGGCCGTTGCGGCAACAGGTGCAAATGCATCAGTTGTATTCGTTCCGCCAAAGTTTGCAAAGGCAGCCGTTATGGATGCCATTGATGCAGCTCTTCCATTGGTCGTCGTGATCACTGAAGGAATCCCAGTTCATGATTCAGCCGCTTTCTACGCACATGCGGTCAGCAAGGGAACCACTCGACTTGTTGGACCAAACTGCCCTGGTCTCATCAGCCCGGGATTGTCGAATATCGGAATCATTCCTGGAGATATCACTGGCCCTGGACGAATCGGGCTTGTCTCCAAATCTGGAACTCTTACATATCAAATGATGTACGAGCTTCGTGATTTTGGATTTAGTACAGCAGTTGGAATTGGTGGAGATCCAATTATTGGAACAACTCACATCGATTGCTTGAAAGCATTCCAAGATGATCCTGATACAGATGCAATTGTGATGATTGGTGAGATTGGTGGAGATGCTGAAGAGCGTGCCGCTGCATTCATCGCTTCATACGTTACAAAGCCTGTCGTCGGTTATGTCGCTGGATTTACTGCACCTGAAGGAAAGACAATGGGCCACGCTGGCGCAATTGTCTCTGGTTCATCCGGTACAGCTGAAGCTAAGAAAGTCGCACTTGAAGCAGCTGGAGTCAAAGTTGGTAAGACACCAAGTGAGACTGCTGCCTTGATGCGTGCGATCCTCAACGGCTAAGAAATGATTGCTCGCGCTCTGGGGGTCTCCTTTCGTCAGGCCCTTCGCAGCGTCGCTTTAACCCTATTTCCACTCGCCTTTATAGCCCTTTTCGCATGGGCGAGTGCGGGAAGTACCACTGGAAATACAAGTGATCCGGTGCGGGCTAGTGCTTGGCTCTATCTCGGAGTTCACTTAATTCCATTTTCAATCCCGGGCGGGAAGTTAACTGTTCTGCCACTCCTTGCCGTGCTCTATCCGATGTGGGCAATTCGCCGAGGCTTACCCAATGTTGAGAGCGCCTTTAACAAACTCAATGGAGCGCGCATTATTTACTCGCTCTGGTATGCCTTGCTGAGTGAGATGCTTGCACTCATCTCTATTCATCACGGTATTCATGCCAATCTTTATTTAACGCCGTTATTTACCTTTGCGATTGCAATGATTGCAACATCTAGATTTGCCACGCAGAAGAATCGCGCCTTTTATTTTGCTCTCTACCTTTTTGCAATAACTATTGGCATCGGTGCACTGGTGTATGCCTGGTCGCTATTTGAAAACTTCAGTGAGATCAAAAGCATTTCAGTGATACTTGGTTCAGGAATGGTCGGGGGAGTTCTCACCACAGCAATTCAACTTCTCTACCTTCCCAATATCGCCCTGGCATCAATCTCCTACCTCACGGGAATTGGTTTCTCATTTGGTGCCGGGTCGGTTGTAAGTGGAACACATCTCACACTTGGCCAAGTTCCAGCTCTTCCCTTTGTCGCTGCTCTTCCAACAAGTACACACCCAGCTCTTCATTATGCGA
>CAIMMQ010000112.1 GCA_903842675.1 uncultured Actinomycetes bacterium | reverse complement strand
GCTCCTGAGATAAATTCTTCAGTACGAATATGAGCCATTTCATCGGTGTATTGCACCGGTGGTGACTTCATAAAGTAACTCGAAGGTGAAAGAAGCGGTCCGCCAATTTTTCGATCCAAAGCAATTTTCGCGCAGCGAAGCGCGTCAATGATTACGCCCGCAGAGTTTGGTGAATCCCATACTTCTAGCTTGTATTCCAGGTTTAGCGGAACATCACCGAAGGCACGGCCCTCTAGTCGAACATAGGCCCATTTGCGGTCATCGAGCCAAGGGATGTAATCCGAAGGTCCAATATGAACGTTGCGTGCTCCGAGATCGTGTTCTAGCTGTGAAGTGACAGATTGAGTTTTGGAAATCTTCTTTGACTCGAGACGATCGCGCTCCAACATGTTCTTGAAGTCCATATTTCCACCAACATTTAATTGATAGGTACGATCTAAGTGAACGCCACGATCTTGGAACAACTTAGCCATAATTCGGTGCGTAATAGTTGCACCGACTTGGGACTTTATGTCATCGCCAACAATAGGAATTCCAGCCTTAGTAAATTTATCCGCCCAAATTGGATCTGACGCGATAAATACTGGAAGCGCATTTACAAAAGCCACACCAGCATCTAGCGCGCATTGTGCATAGAACTTTGCGGCATTTTCTGAGCCAACAGGCAGATAACAGATCAAAACATCAACTTTTTCCGCTTTAAGATTTGCAACGATATCGACCGGAGTTGCATCAGATTCAGTAATAGTCTCCTTGTAGTACTTGCCGAGCCCATCAAATGTATGGCCGCGTTGTACCTTGATGCCAGTTTGGGCAACATTTGCAAACTTAATCGTGTTATTTTCACTTGCCCAAATTGCGTCAGCCAAGTCAAGTCCGACTTTTTTAGCATCTACGTCATAGGCTGCAACAAATTTGATGTCGCTGATGTGATATCCACCAAGGACAGCGTGCATAAGTCCTGGTATCTCTACATCCGTGGCCGCATCCTGGTAGTAAGTGACACCTTGAATTAGCGAATTAGCACAGTTTCCAACTCCGATAATTGCAACTCTAATATCCTTGTTATTTCCATTAGTACTATTTTCTGACAATTAAGACTCCCGTTCGTTTTTCTTCATCTCTTCTAACCAGATAATTTCTCGCTCGATAGAATCTAAAGAATGATTTCGCCATTCTGTTAAATACTTGTCGGCGCCCTTCGGACTTTTGGCAATTTCGCTGCGGAGTACTTCAGCTTTATCAACCAAACGGCGATGGCGACCTTCAAGAATTTGCAACCGATTGGTTGGCGGCGTTGGACTAAAAAATGCAAAGCGAACTTCAAAACTCTCGTCATCCCAATCATCTGGTCCGGCTTGTGAAGTTAAAGCAGCGAAGTGCTTTTTACCCTTAGAGCTAATCGCGTAAATAATTCGCGAGCGCCTAGAAAGGGCTGGTGCCGCTAGTTTTGATTCTTCAATCAAACCGGCTTCCAACATTCGACGTAGTTGCGGATAGAGAACAGAGAATGAAAGTGCTCGAAATGGCCCATAGATTGCGATTAGGCGCTTTCGAAGTTCATATCCATGCAGATTGCCTTGGCTCAAAAGAGCCAAAAGGGAGAACTCCAGCGCAGCTGTTCTAGAACGCATCTTCACTCCTTTAGGCATTTCCGGTATATCTATTTGTTATATCTATTCGATATATCGTTGCGATAGTTAACTCGATATATGCCTCAATAGCAACTCCAACGCGCCTATGGCGGTTATTGTTCGCATGTGAGCTTCCCAATACCTACTCGAATCTGGGAATACGTCATTGCCGCCATCATCATTATTTTGGCGCCTGGACCATCGGTCCTCTTCGTAATAGCCCGTGCCATCGCCTGGGGACGCGCTACGGCGGTCGCTACCGTGGCCGGCAACGTTCTAGGGGCCTTTTCACTCTCTGTAGTCGTCGCAATTGGCTTGGGCCCAATCTTGCAGCGCTCCCACCTAGCCTTCACTGCGGTTCAGATGATTGGCGGCTCCTACCTGATCTACCTAGGGATCGATGCCATAAAACATAGCCAGATCCACGCAACAGATATGACCAACCAAGGCGAAGTACGTCCAACAGTCTGGCGTTCTATGCGCGATGGTTATTGGGTTGGCGCGCTAAATCCAAAAGGCGTGGTTTTCTTTGCAGCAATCCTTCCGCAATTTGTTGATCGCGAGCGCGGGAATGTAACCGGTCAGCTAATTTTTATGGGCGCAATCTTTGCGGTGATCGCTTTCTTCTCTGATGGCGGTTGGGGCGTGCTGGCTGGAACTATTCGAAATTGGCTGGCCACCGAGATCAAGCGGTTGGTCCGCATGCGACTTACCGGCGGAACGGTCATGATCCTGCTTGGACTATTTACCTTGATCTCCGCGATTCGTCGCCGTTGATGTCGGTGGCCTGTAGCAAACTTAGCTTCAGCAAATCAAAATAAACTGCCTAAAAAGCCGAGAAAAGTAGGAAACCATGGAACTTTCAGAGAACGCCCGCGCATTTATTAGCCCAAGTGATTTAACTTTCTCCTGGGATGGCTGTCACCGCTGCCTTTGGCTTTATTACAACCACCAAGTTAAGGCGCCACTGTTCATGCCACTAGTTGGCGAGATTGCCGAGATGCAAGAACTCTCCTGCCTTGGAAAAACTTCAGCCGATTTACATCCGGCAATTCCAGAAGGCAAAGTTGAATCGCATGGTGGTTGGGTTGTATCCAAGCCGATAGAAGTAGGCGGCCAAGTAACTCCTTACGCAATTCGCGGTAAGTATGACTTGCTAATGGAATTTCCAGATGGCACTTATGGCGTCGTAGATTGCAAATTTCAAGCACGAGATAGCGATAAGAGTGGGTTCTACTCCCCACAGCTTGAGGCATACGCATTTGGTTTAGAGAATCCCGCTAAAGGCGAGCCCAAGCAGATCTCATCACTGGGACTTTTAGTCTGGTCTCCAGTAAAAATTCGCGGCAATTCATCGGGCAACTTTGGCATGGAACTAAAATGCAGTTGGTACCCCATGGAGCGTAATCCCGAGGCGCTGCAATCTAGGTTAAGCGAATTCATTGGAGTAATTTCTGGCAAAGTCCCAGAATCAAAAACCAAATGCGATCAATGCTCGTATGTTGAAAAACGGGCAACAATTCTTAGCGCAATTTAAAAACTTTTACTCTTTCGTACGCTTTTTAGTCTGGGGCTTAGCTTCCGGCTTTGGGGCGACCTTCTTTATTTGCTTTTCAGCCTTCTCGGCTTCACGTCGAGCTTTCAAGATATTAGCCTTAGCTTCGGAGGCGTAAATATCAACATACTCTTGCCCAGATAATTCTTGAATTGCATTCATAATTTCATCGGTGATTTCACGAAGTACCTTTAGATCTGAAGTATCTCCGGCGAAATAGAGCGGTTCACCAAAGATCATTTCGACCCGACGAACTTTGGGTACTACTTGTCCAGTAGGTTGAATTTCAGCTGTATTAAACATTGCTACCGGAACGATCGCTGCGCCAGATTCAATTGCCATTCGCGCAATACCAGTGCGCCCCCTGTATAACTTTCCATCGGGAGATCTGGTTCCTTCTGGGTAGATGCCAATACAAGCACCCTCACTTAACAAATCTAATCCGGTCAAAAGTGCTGCTTCACTTCGCCGACCACCAGAACGATCAACTGGTACTTGGCCCAGTGCAATAAATGTTATTTTCTTAATGAAGCCTTTAATTCCTGGTGAAGTGAAGTATTCACTCTTCGCAAGGAAGGTAACTTTGCGCGGGACAACCAATGGCATAAAGATCGAGTCGCTAAATGAGAGGTGATTCGAGGCAATGATTACTGGGCCTGATTGCGGAACATTGCGAAGGCCCGTCACCTTAGGGCGAAAGAGCAGCGTAAGGATTGGGATCAAAAACGATTTGAGTGTCTGATAAACCATTGCCGCGCTCCCTTCATGCAGGACTTCTTGGACAGTTTGGACAGCTTCGACAAATTGGAATACTTGCCAAACAACCCTAGGGGGATAATTTAGGGGTTATTCCACTCTTATGACACCATCTGAGCGTGAGTAATACCTCTCTAAACCCAGATATCCCTAATTCCGAAGGGCTGCGAATCGCGGGCGGGAAAACTGGAATATTAATGTTGCACGGATTCACTGGATCCCCAGCATCTATTAAGCCTTGGGCGCTCTCCTTAGCAGCAGAAGGTTTTACAGTTTTTGCTCCAAGAGTTGCCGGCCATGGCACAAAGATTCAAGATTTAAATAATTCAACTTGGGAAGATTGGTACGACAGTATTGAATCTGAATATTTAGAACTCAAAAAAGTTTGTGATCGAGTTTTTGTCGCAGGCTTTTCTGCCGGGGGCGCACTTGCGCTACGTCTAACTCAGATCCGCGGTTCAGAACTTGAAGGACTAATCCTTCTGAATGCTTCGATTTATGATGAACGAAAATTCATGCATTTCGTTCCAGCCCTCTCCAAAATACTTGCCACGGTTCGCGGCGGTGTCAGCGATGTTGCAAAACCAAATCCACCGAAACACGGATATGACCGGATACCACTTCGGGCGCTTTCCTCACTGCAAAAGCTGTGGAAAATTGTCGAACGCGATCTCTACCTGGTAGATCTCCCGTTGATGGTTGCCTATTCGATAAATGATCACGTCGTGCATCCAGTTTGCAGCGAAACTATTATCAATAATGTCTTTTCGGTTGATATCCGAGAGATTGCTTTTGAGAAATCATTTCATAACGTAGCCCTAGATTTCGACGCAGAATTATTAAATGAAGAAACTCTCGCTTTCATACTCGATGTAATGTCAGGTGAGCTCGCCCGCGGTGAATCTAGTTCGGCATTTGATGAGCGAGATCTAATCGATGCTGAGTTTGAATCAATAGTTTCTGGTTTATCACTGGATGAATCATCCCCTAGCAACTACTTGGATGATTTGGATCGAGTTGAAAATGCGACCGAGCGCTTCATACAGCCAGATCCAATTCTCCCAAAGGTTGACCAAGCTTCACGGGCAGCACTTGTTGGAATATTTGGCGGCGCCCTCTATTTATTGATTGAAATCATCACTGGCTTTGATTTTCTCGGCCTTGGCCCCTGGCCTGGAGTTCTCGGATTTGTTGGTGGAATTGCGACCTACATCTGGCGAACAGCGCGCCGTGACGATGATTTTGATGATGGGGTAATTCTTTAACGCCTTGCTAGATCAGCAACACCAATTAAGCCGGCATCGTTCTCAAGTTTTGCACCAACAATTCGTGGTGATGGGTGCTTCCCGGCAAATGGCATAACCCGCTCCATCGCGATTCGAGCCGGGCCAAGTAAAAGTTCGCCTGCTTCGACTACGCCACCGCCAATAATCACTAACGCTGGATCAAAAGCCATAGCCAAAGTTGCGATTCCCATTCCGAGCCAGTCTCCGGTTTCACCAAGCACCTTTATTGCTAGTACATCTCCATCAAGAGCTGCCTTTGTAATGTGCGCACCGGTTAGCCCCGTAACTGTGCCATCGCCTAGCGCAAGCAAACTGCGTGCGGCATCTGGATTACTTTCAATAGCTTCTTTTGCACGCCGCATTAACGAACTGCCAGAAGAATATTGTTCGAAACATCCTTTGACGCCACAGCCACATAAAATTCCATCTGGAACAACTCGAATGTGCCCAAATTCAGCTGCAGTTCCATCGGCGCCTCGGTAAAGCTCACCGTTTATTACAACTGCACCGCCCAAACCAGTTCCGACAGTCAAAATCAAAACATTCTTCTCACCACTGCCAGCGCCATGACGAGCCTCGGCCCAAGCGGCAGCATTCGCATCATTTTCAACAACAACTTTTACGCCGATCAACTTATCAATTGCCCCAGCGATATCAACACCATTCCAGTTTGCAATGTTAGGTGCACCGATCATTGTTCTGCGATCACTCGAGACCAGGCCTGCCGCCGAAATTCCAATATATTTACTTGGGAATTCTGCCAATAGTTCCTGAATTACTTCTGCGATCACTTTGTTAAGTTCATCGCCACCAGACTTAGGGGTATCGCGGCGAACCTTCTTTTGGATGACGCCATTTTCATCTACCGCACCACCGAGAACCTTTGTTCCACCGACGTCTATTCCAATACTTACAATACTTACATCCGGCTGGTTCAAATCTTTAGCCTTCTATTTTCTTCTTCAACTGATTGAGCGCTTGATCAATTGTTGCGCGCTCCGCCTTTTGTCGCATCATTGCCGGCACTGGCATTGATAGTCCAACCGTTAATTCATAAGTAACTGTGGTTGTGTCATCGCCATTGTCTTTTATCAAATAAGAGCCAGTCATTTCAGTTAACAAATCAGCGTCATCGAGTGAGAAATCTAATCGACTTGGTGAACCTGCCCAGTCATAATCCAAAGTGACGCGATCTTTCATAACCCCAGCATCAATCGACATCTTTACTTTGGTTGCACGATCGGTGGCATCCTTTTCAAGCACCTCAACTGATTTAATTGCGCTCGACCAGTTTGGATATTCAGCAAGGTCAAATAAAACCTTGGAAACTTCATCGGCCGACGCCTCAATTGTGATGGAATTCTTTGATAAATCGCTCATGCCGCAAGGATAGTGGACAGCCGGCGCCACCAGATCTAGCAAATTTCGGTGCGCCCGCGCTAGCGTTCCTCCATGGAACAGTTCTCAGTGCCGGCCATAGTGCCCCCAGCTACTTCTGGAAATTTAACTGACCTAGTCACCGATCGCGCAAAGAGGGAACCAAATCGCATAACGCTCTCTCGCCCACTCGGAGATGGTTGGCAAGGTGTTAGCGCAATTGAGTTTGAATCAGAAATTCGAGCAGTTGCTAAAGGTTTGATCGCATCAGGAATCCAGGTCGGCGAACGCATCGGGATTATGGCGAAGACTCGTTACGAGTGGACCGTCCTTGATTTTGCTATCTGGTTTACCGGAGCAGTATCCGTACCGATTTATGAAACTTCAAGTGGCGAACAAGTTGAATGGATTCTCTCGGATTCTGATGCCGTTGCAATTATCGTCGAAACCCCGCAGTTGCGCGAAGCTGTTACACCGGTCTTGCCTGCTAAATGTAAAAATATTTGGACTATAACTGACGGTGCACTTGATCACTTAGTTAAAGCGGGCGAAAGTATTTCTGATGAGCAAGTTGAGTCACGTCGGATAACTCCAAAACCAGAATCATTGGCTACTTTGATTTACACGTCTGGAACTACAGGCAAGCCAAAGGGCGTGCAGTTAACCCACGGAAACTTCTTATCGGAGTGCGGCAATGTCGTACAAGGCGCCAGTGATTTATTCTTGCAGCCGGGTGGTTCAACTTTATTGTTCCTGCCGGTCGCACATGTTTTTGGTCGCATGGTCCAAGTTGGTGCAATTACTGCTGGACTTCATCTAGCGCATTGTGGGGATATCACAAGACTTCCAATTGATCTCGCCTCCTTCAAACCTACTTTCGTACTTGCAGTGCCCCGTATCTTTGAAAAAATTTACAATGGCGCAGAGGCTCGAGCAGATGCTGCTGGTAAAGGTTCGATTTTCCGTCGTGCCGCTGCTACCGCTGTCGCATACAGCGAAGGTTTGGATTCTAAAAAGATCAGCATCGGTCTAAAAATTAAACATAGAATTTTTGACAAGTTGGTATACGCAAAGATTCGCGCAGGTATGGGCGGTCGAGTAGAAGCAGCAATCTCAGGTGGTGCACCATTAGGAGCCAGATTGGGCCACTTCTATCGCGGCGCTGGTATAAACATTTTGGAAGGCTATGGACTTACTGAAACCACAGCCGGCGCAACTTTAAACTTATCGTCATCACAAAAAGTTGGTTCGGTTGGCCGACCACTTCCCGGAACCACAATCAAAATCGCAGAAGATGGCGAAGTATTAATTAAGGGTGAAATCGTTATGGCCGGATACTGGCAGAACGATGGCGCCAATAAAGAAGTATTCACATCAGATGGCTACTTCCGAAGTGGCGACCTGGGAGTAATTGATGAAAGTGGCTACCTATCAATCGTTGGCCGCAAAAAGGAATTAATCGTTACATCCGGTGGAAAAAATGTGGCGCCAGCCGTATTGGAAGATCGAGTCCGCTCTCATCCACTAGTTAGCCAATGTGTTGTCGTTGGTGACAACAAACCATTTATCGCCGCTCTTATAACAATCGATCCCGACGCAATCAAAAGCTGGATCGTTGCAAATAAGAAGGATGGTGCCAGCATCCAATCGTTAGTTAATGATCCAGATCTGTTAGCTGTCATTCAAACCGCGGTTGATGAAGCGAATAAGGCGGTAAGCCGCGCGGAATCCATACGTAAATTTAAAATCCTGCCCAATGACTTCACAATCGCTGGCGGACAACTCACCGCCAAGTTATCGATCAAACGTCACGTAATTAACGCCGAGTATGCAAAGGAAATCGCTGGCCTCTTCGATGAATAGTAAATAAGCATGAATCTTTCCCGAAGTATTCATGATGAGCTCTCCGAAGACTTACTTGAGATCAGCTATCAATTTGATTCAATCATTGGCCGTGATGAAATTTCTAATCAATCGCGGGGTCAGATTCGTACTATCCAATTTGAAATTACTTCCCTCGTGGAAAAACTCCGTCATGAAATTCTTAACAGGGTTGGCACTGAGGGAATAGTCTTTTCAATCGAAATCCGTGCGCAAATCTCATTGATAAAGAAGTTAACGCAAGCTTTGGAATCGACGCCTGAAACGCAAAGGCTGCTTGTAACGTTAGCCGAAATTTTAGCCTTCCCTCTTAGCTACCTAACTGGTGAGAAATTAGGGATGCGAGATACTTATGACTTAACAAAACGCGAAAAAGAAGTCTTGAAGATTCTTCCGCGTGGTCTTACCGCAAAGGCTATGGCAAGTGAACTTTTTCTAACCGAAGCAACCGTGAAAACTCATCTAGCAGCTATTTACCGAAAATTGGGAGTAGCAAATCGCACGCAAGCAATTGCGGTAGGGCTGGATTCCAAACTTCTAACCTTTTAGAAGGAGGGCGAAACGCGCTCCCCAACTATTCCAATTCCAATCAGAGACCGCCCATTCACGGCCGCGTTTGCCAAGGCGATCAATCAACACAGGATCACGCAGAAGTTCTATTGCAGTATTCGCAATTGCCTCAAGATCATTACCGCCAACTACATAACCTGTTTCACCAATTAAAACCGCATCCGGTGCGCCCCCAGAATCACCAGCGATGACCGGCAATCCGCAAGCACTAGCTTCTAGATAAACAATTCCAAGTCCTTCGACTTCAAGACCGAAAAGCCTTGATCTACTAGGCATTGCAAATATATCTGCCATATTTAAATACCTAGGCAAATCCTCGTAAGAAACTCGACCGACAAATATCACATTCTCCTGCAAGCCCAACTTTGTGACCAAATTCTTTAGATATTCGCCACGTGGACCTTCACCAACTATTACTAATACAACATTGGGAATAGCGCGCTTTATTTGTGGCAGCGCCTCAATCAATCGATCCTGTCCCTTGCGATGTACCAACCTGCCAACGCAAATAATTGTTGGCCGATTTCCGATCTGGTATTTTGCGATCAAATCACTTGGCTTACTTGAGGGTGTGAAATGTTCAACATTAATTCCAGGTGCAATTTGAACTAGTTGGGCTTTACTTCCAACTGCAGTTGCCATCGCCCCTCGTGTGAAATCGCCCAGGTAAGTCAGAACATCGCTGCTATTTCCGATTCGACGCATCGCAAAACGGAACGGAATTACCTTTGACCACCAAACTTCGTGGCCGTGAGTCATCCCGATAACCCGCATGGCCCCCGCCTTGCGCAAATTTGGTGCCATCCAAGCAAGTGGTGCACTCGCACCAAACCAGACAGTGTTAGTGCCGTGAGATCGCATAACTCGCTTAATATTTGAAATGACACGTGGAGTTGGCAGAAGCACACGTGATTTATCGCGAATTACAACAACGCCAAGCCGTTCATTTAACTCTTGATCGAACTTCTGAGACCCAAGTTGTGAGGAGGTATAGATAACGATTTCGTGGCCATTTAGTTGTTCCAGTAAACCAAGGATGAAAGTTTCAATACCACCAGCGCGTGGTCCAAGGTCGTTGGTTACTAAAAGGACCGGACGAGAACTAAATTCGGCGGGCGCCATAAAAACTTAATGAACCAAAGGACCCGCTAAAACTCTCAACCTTGACGCGCGCGCCTGGATGCGGAGCGTTAACCATTCGGCCACCGCCTAAATAAATTCCAACGTGCGAGATGTAATGATGGCGACCAAAGAAAACTAGGTCACCTGGTTGCAATTCATTGAAAGCAACCTTCTTGCCATAATTTGCTTGAGCAGCGGCCGAGTGCGGCATTGAAACTCCCGCAGCGCCAAATGCTCGCATGGTTAATCCGCTGCAATCCCAGAGAGTTGGACCGGCTGCACCAAATACGTAGCGATCACCGATCTGCTTAATAGAGAAGCGAAGCGCAAGTGCGCCGCGACCGGAACCTAGATTGGCTTTTGCAACAAGTGCGTTTGATGCTGCTTGATCGGCATTTTCTTGATCATTAACTAATCGAGCCAGACGTTCGCGCTCGGCCTTTGTCAGACTAGCGAGCAATTTCTCTGCTTGCGCTAATTTATCCTGCGCCGCTGCTTGTTGCGCGGTGTACCTGGCTTGGGCAGCTTTGGCAAGTGCAACTTTGTCATTAACAGTAAGCGAAGTTGCTGTTAAACGTTGCTTCGCTGCCGAATATTGGCGAAGTTGCAACGATTGTTTTCTGGTAACCGCTTCGAGCGAGCCAGCAGCTGCCAGATACAAACTCGGGTCTGAAGAAAATAGCAGTTCCATGCTCTGGCTAATGCCGCCAGATTTATATTGTTCGCGTGCAATATTGCCAAGCGAAGCTTTAAATTGTGAGACCGTGACTGCTTGCGCTGCTGCTTGTTTTTGGACTGAGGCAAGTGTGCGATTCAAAGAATTTAATTCCACTTGAGCTTGCTGCGCGGCTTCACCGGCACTCGCCGCATCTTCTTGAAGCGCACGAACTTTCAGCCTTACATCAGCTAAATTTGGCGCCGCTTGCGAAGGCTGCGAAATAAAAATTAAGTTCGAGAAAAGTAGAGTTGTAGATGTGATCCCCAAAATTGCAGATCGAACGCTCTTCCTTGAAATCATCGGGTTAGGGTACCTATTGGAAAGGTGTGAACTCAAGCCAAAATCGATTTGTGCCTAATTTAAGCGGGAATTAACTCAAATTAAATTGCGAAACTAGTTTGCAGCGCTCGAAAATCGAAGTGGCGGTACCAACCCTTTCTCAGATAACACTGAGATTGCATTGACTTCTTTATCTGATATCCCACTCGCTGGATTTGGCAGGATTTCTAGTAGAACTGATACAACGCAATCATCACAAGAGATGTTGCGCATGGTGCAACTTTCGCAATCTATGATCATGGTAAGAGGTTAACGGCGGGCACTGACATGCACTTACAAGAACTTATAGGGACTTATAGGGCTAGTAGTACCGTTGGACCATGACGGTAAGCGCGAATATCATCCTGGGATCTGATGGCAGCACCGCGCTTGAAGGCTCATCTAGGGCGCTTACGGACGCCAGCGATCGTGAACGATTCCATAAGATTCGAAGCGGCATCGATGCCATATTGATTGGCGGCCATACCGCTCGCAACGAGCCGTATGGCAAGACACCTGTTCCTCTTCTTATAGTTTCAAAACGCAACGAAATCCCGGAACCTGTTCGAGCCAACCCATTAGCAAGTGTTTGGAACCTATCCCCTATGGCGGCCCTGCAGAAGGCCATCACGGATTTTGGTCAAAATATCTTGATTGAATCTGGGCCAAAACTTCTATTGGAATTACTAAGAGAAGGGGCTGTCGATGAATTATTTATCACGATCTCACCAAAAACTGGTGGCGAAGTCCGGATTGAAATCAGTGAGTTAACCAATGGTTTTGTTGAAACTTCTCGCGAAGAGGTTTCTGGCACGATATTTTTAAAGTTCTTAAAAAATTAACTTAATCAACTGGCTTAACCGAGTGAGATAACCGCGACTCCTCCAACAGCAAGAATAATTCCCAGGTACTGAACTTTATGTAAACGCTCGTGCAAGAAGCGAAAAGCCAGTAGAACTGTAACAATTGGGAATAGCGATCCAAGAACCATCGCGATTGATACCAAGCCCTTAGTTGTTGCCAGACCAAGAAAATAATTTGCCAAGAAGTCCGTGCCACCGATTATGAATAAAATTCGATAATCAATAAGTGCAAAACCGCCAACGCTGCGATATCGGAGTGCAATTAAGGCACAAATCGAAATTGTAATGACGCGCATCGCAGTCATCGTTAACAAGGAACTCGTTTTAGATCCTTGGGCCATGAAAGTTAGCGCTGTTCCAAAACCCACCGCCGCGCCAACGCCATATAAAAGAGGTTTTAACGGCAAACCCTTAATGATGTCTGGACCCGAAGCGCAAAATGCGCCAGCTAGTGCGATTGCCATGCCAATAAACTGAATTGATTTGGGACGCTCGCCACCAATGAATGCAACAGTCAGCGGAATAATTGCGCTGAGCGAACTAATTGGCGATACAACGCCCATACGGCCGGTTGCAAGACCGGAATAGAAAGAAGTGAGACCCAGAAATCCAGCAATGCCCGCGCCAATAGCTGGAATGAAATAACCGTTCCAACTTAGCGTTGGATTCTTATAACTGCCACTGGCAATTACGATCACAACGCCAACAACTAATCCCATAGTTTGGGAGACGCCAGTGACTGCAAGGGCCTTGTAGCGCTTGGCCAAATTTCCACCTAGGAAATCCGCGGTCCCCCAAAGGACGCTAGATACAAGTGCCAGGATCGAAGCCATTGGCGAACATTAGCCCAAGGTGCGCAAAGGGAAGGCAAGTACTCGCGCCTCCCAAGTTAAAGTTGGTAAGAGCCTTACCATTAACTAATGCGCGAGCCCACGTTCGATGAAATTATCTCGGAAATTCGTGCGCTTAAAGTTAGAAATGAAATCCTCTTTGAAGAAGTTCCAGCGCCACAAAAATTAGCGCCATTTGCTCTCGCTATGACAGCGGATGTTTTAGAAGATGCGGCAACCGGAAGATTTGTTCTGCTTCACGATCCAGATGGCCAAGATGGTTGGTCTGGAAAATTTCGCTGCGTTACTTTTGTACGTGCTGCAATTGATAATGAGATGGCGAGTGATCCATTGCTCTGCGATATCGGTTGGACTTGGTTGATGGAATCCCTTGCAAGAAACGATTGCGACTTTACTGCGCCCAGTGGCACGGTAACTCGAGTTGCAAGTGCGTCGTATGGAACACTAGAAAATATTGATGATGGTTCCGAGCTAGAAGTTCGCGCATCTTGGACGCCGACAACTGGAAGGCATCTTGCTAACAACGTTATGGCCTGGCTTGAACTTCTTGAACTTTCTGCTGGGCTGCAACCAATCCCGCAAGGTGTAACGCAGCTCAGTCGTGCAAAATTAGCAAATCAAAATTAAGAAATTAAATGGCTAATCCCCTTCTTGCGCCGAGCGCTGGCATCCCGGCACTAGTAATTTCACAATCAGGCTTAGCCGAAGTTATCTCAGAACTGCTCAAAGGATCTGGGCCGATAGCGGTAGATGCTGAACGTGCCTCTGGATACAAATACTCAGCTCGGGCGTATCTAATTCAAATCAAGCGGAACGGTGGTGGATTACACCTGCTTGACCCAATTGCAATTGGCACAACCGATCTCTGGAAAGAAATGTCTGATTCTTTTCAAGATGAGGAATGGATTATTCATGCAAGTACGCAAGATCTGCCTTGTCTGCGCGAACTTGGGATAAATCCAACAAAGATATTTGATACTGAATTAGGTGGTCGTATTGCAGGTTGCGAGCGCGTTGGCCTGGGACCACTGACTGAAAGTTTGTTGGAAGTTCAACTCGCTAAAGAACATAGCGCCGTTGATTGGTCTATCCGGCCATTGCGCGAGGAATGGTTAAATTACGCAGCACTTGATGTTGAACTTTTGGTTGAGCTGCGCGATGCAGTTTGGAAATTACTTGAGTCTCAGGGAAAACTTGAGTGGGCGTTAACTGACTTTGCTGCAATCCTTGCCGCTCCCCCACCGCCACCCCGCGAAAATCCTTGGCGCCGAACTTCAGGAATGCACAAAGTTCGCGACCGCAGAACGCTGGGAATTATTCGAGATCTTTGGCAAGCTCGAGATAGTTATGCACGAGCAATCGACTTGGCTCCGGGGCGGGTTTTCAATGATGAAACCCTGGTTGATGTTGCAACAAAACGCCCGACGGAAATTGATGAGTTCAAAAAGATTATTCAAAGGCGCTCTCGTGTAGTTGATCCCCCTATTAAGGAATGGTTTGCGATTCTCCAAAGCGCACTTTCAACACCAGAATCAGAGCTGCCAGAACTTCGGACGCCATCAAATGGCTTACCGCCAGTTAAATTGTGGGCCACACGCAATCCATTGGGTTTTGCTCGTGTGACTCATGCCAGGGCCGCAGTTGCTGCAAAGTCGCTGGAACTGTCCATACCTGTAGAAAATTTAATCTCGCCAGAGGCAGTTCGAAGGTTGTGTTGGGCCGAGCCACCTGCTGACATAGTGGCACTTGACCAGGTTGGCCAGGTTGGCGAGCTAGGTGATCTAGGCGGCCTAGGCCACTATGTAAGCGCCACACTCCTTGAACTAGGTGTGCGGCCTTGGCAGATATCCCAGACTGGGCCAGAGCTCGCCGTGGCTCTGCTTGCAACCGAACCCCTTGTAATTGCACCGGATCCCGAAGAAGAGGCTGCCTCGGCTGCGGTAGAAGCGGTAGAAAACGTTTAATTACGCAACATTCGAGTTGCGTAATTCCTTATCTTGGATTTAGGCTTACCTCATGTTGAGCACATTCTTGATAGCCCTTCGCGAGGGGCTCGAAGCTTCACTCATTATCGGAATTCTGGTCGCCTACTTAACTCGCACCAACCGCAAGGCGGCCCTGCCATGGTTATGGCTTGGCGTGGCAACAGCCGTTGTTCTTAGTTTGGGTCTCGGGGCCTTCTTAAGTTTTACCTCAACTCAGCTTTCAGTTCGTGGTGAAGAAATATTTGCTGGCACCACATCCCTTGCTGCAGTCGCATTAGTGACAATCATGGTTTTCTGGATGAAGAACAGCGCTCGTGGACTTCGAGATGAACTGCAAGGCAAAGTGGATCACGCTTTGGGATTCGGTAAATTCGCCCTCGTATCAGCTGCTTTTTTTGCAGTGGCACGAGAAGGTTTAGAGACCGCACTCTTTGTCTTCACTAATTTCAAAACTGTTTCG
>CAIMMQ010000111.1 GCA_903842675.1 uncultured Actinomycetes bacterium | reverse complement strand
TTTAACTACAGCAGGCGCACCCTTTTTAACTTCGACATGTGAAGGTTTCAAAATACTTTCACCGGAAATAATTCCTTCGACATCGAATGGAATAATTGTTGCAACCACATTTGAAAGTTGAGAGATTGGTGCGGCGATCGTATCTGCAGTTTGATCGTGCAATACCTTGCCAAGGAAACGTGAGTACGAACGTCGAGGTAATAAAAGAGTTAGTTCAATATCGGAGGCCGAAGTCGCACGAATCGCATAATCAACCGCGGCATTTGGCAATCTGCGATCAGGACAATCTATGAGTTCTAATTCTACATCAGATAAGCCTGGATTAGCTGCCCATTCTGCCGAGATCGTTTCACCGCGCTGGTCATCAATCACAAAGTGAACGGCGCTTAAATGTCTTGGGTTAAGACTGCGTGCATATCGAATCGCACCAACAGTTGCCAGGTCAACGCTATCTACAAGAACGGTTACATCATGCCGTGGAATTGAAGTTGCCCGAGATTCTTTAGCATTAACTCGCAGAGCAGTTTGTTCGCGACGGTACTGACGATTTAGTCGAAGCAAAAGTGTTACAAGAATTGGCGTAATTACAATGATTACCCAAGCACCTTCAGTGAATTTAACAACGGCAAAAATAATTACAATTACAAGTGAAACAACGCCGGAAAGCGTGTTAATCACATAACGATAACGCCAGCCCGCACCTTTATTTGTTAAGGCACGTTTTGCCATTCCAAAGCCAACCAAAGTAAAACCAGTGAAGACACCGAGTGCGTAATAAGCAACAAGGTGATCCACTGAAGCCCTAGTAACAATAACTAGAACTGTTGCTGCAGAGGCTAGAAGAATGATTCCATTTGAGAAAGCAAGGCGGTGACCGCGCTTGGTTAATTGACGCGGTAAAAAGCCGTCATTTGCAACAAAGTTAACTAGATATGGGAAGCCGCTATAAGCAGTATTTGCACCAGTAATAAGAATCAACATTGTTGCGGCCTGCACGACATAAAAGAAGATCGAGCCAAAGGTTCCGCTTCCAAGAGTGGCTCTTGCTATCTGTGAAATAACAGTTGGCGAACCTGCGGTGTACGGCGTTGCATAAGTTGCATGGGCAAACCAGGAAACACCAAAGACGAGCGTTCCAAGAATCGCACTCATAATAAGAAGTGTCTTTCTTGCGTTTACGCCTTCTGGAACTTTAAATAGCGCAACGCCATCTGAAATAGCTTCTAGTCCAGTCAGCGATGAACCACCATTTGCAAAGGCGCGCATCAAGATAAATATTGCTGCGAAATTAAGTAGGCCCTTCGCATGACCAATCTGAACCGCGCCATTCAAAGAGTGTGGATCGAACTTGGTCAAAGTGCCAGTAACAGAACGGTAGATACCCATTCCGAAGACAACAAGTAATGAAATAACGAATAGGTAAGTTGGAAGTGCAAATGCGGCGCCTGCTTCTTTTACGCCACGTAAATTGCCAAAAGTTAAAATCGCGATTACAGCGACAGTCATCCATAATTTGTAATGCACAAGCGAATTAAAAGTAGAAATAATGGCATCGATACCCGCAGAGGATTGAATTGCGACCGTAACGATGTAATCAAGCATCAGTGCGACTGCTGCAATTTGAGAGAAGAGTGCACTTAAGTTATCTCGCGAGACTACATAAGCACCGCCAGACTTTGTATAAATCTGAACAACTTCCCGATAAGAGAATGTAACAATTACTAGTACTGCAAGAACGATCGCTGTCATTGGCATTAAGAGATGGAAGGCTGCTAAACCAAATGCCGGAAGCAGCGCAATTAAAATCTGTTCGCTGCCATACGCAGATGATGAAATACAGTCGGATGAAAGAATGCCGAGTGCGAATCTTTTACTTAATCTTTGATGTGAAAGTGAATGGCGGTTGAGCGGATTACCAAGAAAAGCCTTTTTTAACTTATATGAAAATGGATCTTTCAAGTGTGCATGGTCTTGAAGAACCATCGGTTCTGGAGCACCATCGGTCCAAGATTTAGGCACAACACACTCTTCTCTTTATATGCGCGTTGCTTGCCAGCAACTACGTTCCTCGAAGCCTGATTTTACGTCTATTTGCGGGCGTATGCTTGCTTCATGGAATTGAAAACGGACCTTTATATCGATGGCGCCTGGGTCAAAGGCAACGGAACTATCCCCGTTATAGATCCCAGCACTGGATCGGCAATCTGCGAAGTAGCAACAGCTGGCGATAGCGAATGTGAAGCAGCCATTTCCGCCGCGCATCGCGCCTTTCCTTCATGGGCTAAAACCGCACCACGAGTGCGTAGTGAAATATTGCGTAAAGCGTTTGAAATTATGGTCGCCGAAAGCGATCACCTCGCCAAGATAGTTTCAATGGAGAATGGCAAAGTCTTAACCGATGCAAAGGGCGAAATTGCCTACGCCGCCGAATTCTTTCGTTGGTTCGCCGAAGAAGCGGTCCGCACACCCGGCGACTTCAGATCATCTCCATCAGGTGATAAGCGAATCTTGGTAACTCATCAACCAATTGGTGTTTCACTACTTATTACACCTTGGAATTTTCCAGCGGCGATGGCCACCAGAAAAATTGGCCCCGCAATTGCTGCCGGTTGCACAATGATTTTAAAACCAGCGACTGAAACCCCATTGACCGCGCTTTGGATCGTAGATATTTTGCATCGCGCTGGCCTTCCTAAGGGCGTTATTAATCTAGTTCTACCATCTAAAACTGGTGCCATGATTTCAAAAATGTTGCACGACCCACGAGTGCGAAATCTTTCCTTCACCGGATCAACTGAAGTTGGCCGCACCTTGCTAAAAGAGTCCGCCGATCTTGTACTTCGCACATCAATGGAACTCGGTGGAAATGCGCCATTCGTAGTGCTGGACGATGCCGATATTGATCAAGCAGTTGCAGGTGCCATGATTGCAAAAATGCGCAATGGTGGCGCTGCCTGCACCGCAGCCAATCGTTTCATTGTTGCAAATAAAGTTGCGGCAGAATTCACGACAAAATTTACGGCCGCAATGGGCGCGCTAAAAGTCGCACCAGGTTTAGATGCCGGTGCCCAACTCGGTGCAAGTGTCTCGCTAAAAGAGCGCAATAAAATTGCTGAATTAGTCGATGCCGCCGTTGCTGCTGGCGGGGAACTAAAGCTCGGCGGTAAAACTCCCGATGGTGTCGGTGCTTTCTATCCAGCGACAGTGATCTCGGTTAAGAAAGAGAATCCAATTCTTCGTAATGAAGTCTTTGGTCCAGTCGCACCAATCGTCACCTTCGATACCGATGAAGAAGCGATTGCACTCGCTAATGACACCGAGTACGGCCTAATAAGTTATGTGTATTCATCCGATCTAAAGCGAGCCATTCGCACCGCCGAAGCCTTGGAAGCCGGAATGGTTGCAATTAACCGTGGCGTTATTTCAGATCCAGCCGCACCATTTGGTGGCGTTAAGCAGAGTGGGCTTGGGCGTGAAGGTGGCTTCGTTGGAATTCACGAATTCTTAGAAACCAAATACATCGGCGTGGAGATTTAATCAGTTACGTAATAATCAAACAATCAAACCAGCCTCAGCTTGTGCGAAAAGTTCGATCAAGGTCTCAATTTTTTCTTCTGAAGTATTTGGGATAGGAACTCCGATTGAAAAACTCTGGCAATGAGGTGATTCTGGGTTTCCATCGCAAATGTAGAAATCGTCTTGAATCGCATAAGCCAAGTTGTACTTATCACTTTGGGTAAAAATAGATTTCTGAATTAATAACTCTTCTGCCTGTTTAACATATCTTGGTCTTTCATCTGACATAAGATTGAAATATTTTTTTATCACTTCACGTTCGCGTACTTTCTGCGCCGGCGAGAGAAAATTCGAGTTTTCAAATTCCATAGCCAAAGGTTATCTTAAGTACCACAATTTAGGAGAGTAGTTTTATTCGACAAAATATGGCGCGCATATTGCCATTTTCCGTTGATGAGCGCCTTGGAATATGACACTCCGTAATAATGGGTTGGAGTTCTATCTCGACATTTCATATATGTGCTGAAATTATTTACTTGACCACCGGATTGTGTCACACCTTTACTCGTAATAGTTTTCTGTCGAACTAAGTGATTTCCTAATAAGCCGTTCTTCCAAATTTCCACAGTAATAGTTACGTTGGATTGAGGAACATTGCAGATTGAGGAAGCATTAACTTTCACGGCTTGAAAACGAAACTTTTCAAAAATGTCAGTAGAGAGATGGGCACTATCAACTTCTAATCGACATGGGGCCTTCTTTTGAACTGCGTGGGCCACTGAAATTGGCTGAATAGCAACTAAAATTAGCGCTGTAACAAATGCAATTTTCCTCATGCCGCAAGGTGGCGGTAATGAAAATTATCTGACGAAAGTTACCCACACCTTTAGCGGTTCGGCCCAGTATGTATACGGAAGGTAGTTTTAAAGCTACGCGGGCTGGCGGAGGATGTCCGAAGTTGTACAGAACGTTATGAGGCAGTGGTTCCAGGTTAATTAGAACGAAAGCTGGCGGAGGATGAGGGATTTGAACCCTCGATAGGTTGCCCTATACACGCTTTCCAAGCGTGCGCACTCGGCCGCTATGCGAATCCTCCCGAGGGGGAGAGCGTATCGGCTCTCATAACTATGATTACCCGCAGATCCTTCGTACGGCGCCACCGTACTGAACTCCCCCAGGGCTGGAAGGCAGCAAGGGTAGGTGCGCTCTGGCGGGTGTGCGAAGGGTCCCACCTTTTAAATTCGAGTAAGGAAGAGGAGGTATTGAAATGAGTTTAGCTCTCTATAGAAAATACCGTCCCTCAACATTTGGCGAAGTTATCGGACAAGAACATGTAACCGAACCACTTTCAAATGCACTTGAATCTGGAAAAATTCATCACGCATATTTATTTTCTGGTCCACGCGGTTGCGGAAAAACTTCGAGCGCTCGCATCATGGCACGTTCACTCAATTGCGAAAAAGGTCCAACACCAAATCCTTGCGGTACTTGCCAGTCTTGTACTGATCTTGTTGCAAATGGTCCGGGTTCAATTGATGTAATTGAATTAGATGCCGCAACACATGGCCTAGTAGATGACGCTCGCGATCTACGCGATAAAGCTTTCTTTGCTCCAGTAAATTCTCGTTACAAGATTTATATTATTGATGAGGCGCACCAACTTGGACCCGGCGCGGCAAACGCGTTGCTAAAAGTTGTGGAAGAGCCACCTCCCCACGTTCTATTTATTTTTGCAACAACCGAACCAGATAAATTAATTTCAACGATTCGCTCGCGTACTCATCACTATCCATTCCGACTTGTCCCACCTGGAATTCTCGCGGCCCACCTAGAAAAGGTCTGCAACAGCGAAAACGTTAAAGTTGCTAAAGGCGTTATCCCACTTGTAGTTCGCGCATCTGGTGGTTCAGTTCGTGATGCTCTTTCGGTTCTTGGCCAACTTCTTGCTGGCGCTGGTAAAGATGGCGTTACTTATGAAATTGCGATTCAACTTCTCGGCTATACCGATGGCGCGCTTTTGGATGAAGCGATTGATGCAATGGCGGCGCATGATGCTGGCACCTTATTTAAAACCATTGATCGCATAATTGAATCTGGGCATGATCCACGGCGCTTCACCCAAGATTTCTTAGAACGACTTCGTGATCTAATTATTATCGCTGCGGTTCAAGATAACGCCAGCCATATTCTGCGCGAATTTCCACAGGATCAACTAGAACGCATGCGTGCGCAATCAAACCTAATTGGCACTGCTAATTTAATTAGATCCGCAGATATTGTTGCCGAAGGCTTAACTCAAATGCGCGGTGCTACTGCGCCACGACTAATGCTCGAAATCATTTGCGGTCGCATACTGCTGCCAGGTAGCGATGACGCTGGTTTAATCTCTCGCATTGAAAGGTTGGAACGTTTGTCCATATCGGGACTGAATCCAACTTCTTCCGAAGTCCAAGTTCCTGCTAAACCTTCAGCGAAAACCAACCCCGCTCCTGAATCCAAGCCAGCTTTGGTTGAAACTCCTACTGAACCAATAACTAAAGTCGAAACCAAAGCTCCAATTCGCGCTGCTGCGCCAACACCAAGTGCAACTGCGCCAAAAGGTCCAGTAGATGCTGCTGCGCTTCGTAGATTCTGGCCAGATGTAATTGAGAACGTAAAGAAGCGCCGCCGATTAACCTGGTCACTTCTAAGTTCTAGCGCACACGTATTAACTGTTGACGAGAAAGTTATAACAATTGGAATTACCAATGCCGGTGCTCGCGAATCGTTTATGCGATCAGGCAGCGATGAAATCTTACGTTTAGCATTTGTAGATGTAACCGGGATGGATCGCAAAATCGAATGCGTTGTCGATGCTTCAGTAAATGCACCAGCAACTGGCCGGGTAAATGAAGATCCAGGCGATGCCGATCAATTATCTGGTCAAGAACTTTTGATGCGCGAACTTGGTGCGCAAATAATTAACGAAACTAATAAGGGTTAATCGGCCAACTTATGTATGAGGGTGCGATTCAGGATTTAATCGATGAGCTTGGGCGTTTGCCTGGTATTGGGCCCAAGTCGGCACAACGTATCGCTTTCCATATTATTCAATCTGAACGTGTTGATACTGCGCGGTTAGTCGAAGTACTTCGCACCGTAAAAGAACGCGTTAAGTTCTGCACCGAATGCGGCAATCTTTCAGAAGAAGATCTTTGCCGGATCTGCCGCGATCCAAGGCGCGATGTAACAACTATCTGCGTAGTTGAAGAGAGTAAAGATGTAATTGCGATTGAAAAGACGCGCGAATTTCGCGGGCGCTATCACGTGCTTGGCGGAGCGATCTCACCAATCGATGGCATCGGCCCAGAGAACCTGCGAATCCGTGAATTACTTACTCGGCTAGCTGCGACCGAAATTAAAGAGATCATCATCGCCACTGATCCCAACCTTGAAGGCGAGGCGACGGCGACCTATCTATCAAGGTTGTTAAAGCCGATGGGCATCGCCATCAGCCGACTTGCCAGCGGGCTGCCGGTAGGCGGGGACTTGGAATATGCCGATGAGGTAACGCTCGGACGAGCATTTGAAGGCCGCCGCACGCTCGAACCATAAAAACCAGTATTTATCTCATTATTTGAAACGCTTAGCAATATCATTATTTGAGATTTTCCCTTAACTGCCTTCGCCAGATCCTTTCGATAGTGGATCATTGCGGCATGGGATTAATTGTCCAGAAATACGGCGGCTCTTCCGTTGCTGATGCCGAAGGGCTCAAGCGGGTCGCCAATCGCATCGTGGCCACCAAACGCGCTGGCCACCAAGTGGTTGTTGTCGTTTCGGCAATGGGCGATACCACCGATGAATTAATCGATCTAGCAAACCAAGTTTCACCACTGCCTAATGGCCGTGAACTCGACATGCTTTTAACTGCGGGCGAGCGAATTTCAATGGCCCTTCTTGCGATGGCAATTGGAAATCTAGGAAATGAAGCTCGTTCATTTACCGGTTCACAAGCCGGCGTTATTACAACATCAGCACATGGTCGCGCTCGCATTATCGATGTGACACCAGGTCGAATCACCGAAGCGCTAAATGAAGGTGCAATTGCCATCGTTGCAGGCTTTCAAGGAATTAGTCAGGACACTAAAGATGTAACAACTCTTGGTCGCGGTGGATCAGACACCACTGCTGTTGCACTTGCTGCGGCGCTTGATGCCGATGTCTGCGAAATTTATACCGATGTTGATGGCATCTTCTCAGCCGATCCGCGCGTTGTGCCAAGCGCTCGCAAATTAAAAACTGTTACTTATGATGAAATGTTAGAACTCGCAGCATCTGGCGCAAAAGTATTGCACCTACGTTGCGTCGAATATGCACGTCGATATGACTTACCGATTCACGTTAGATCATCATTCTCAAATAACGAAGGTACATGGGTGGTTAAAGATCATCCGGAAGGCGGAGAAATGGAACAAGCAATCATCGCAGGAATCGCGCACGATAAATCGGAAGCGAAGATCACGGTTGTTGGAGTCCCGGATCGCACCGGTGTTGCCGCTCGCATCTTCCAAGCCGTCGCTGATGCCGACATTAATATCGACATGATTGTGCAGAACGTTTCTGCTGCAGCTACTGGACTTACTGACATTTCATTTACCTTGCCA
>CAIMMQ010000110.1 GCA_903842675.1 uncultured Actinomycetes bacterium | reverse complement strand
TTCCAATTTCGTCCCAAGTTTTATTGGATCGAGAGCGTTGCGTACTTTGCGCCCGTTGCACCCGATTCTCAGAACAAATTGCTGGCGATCCTTTCATAACTTTGAATGAACGAGGCGCGCTCCAACAAGTTGGTATTTATGAAAGCGATCCTTTTGAGTCTTATTACTCTGGTAACACAGTTCAAATTTGCCCAGTTGGTGCGTTAACTGGAACTTCCTATCGTTTTCGTGCCCGACCATTCGACTTAGTTTCACTCGACTCAGCATGCGAGCACTGCGCATCTGGTTGCGCAATGCGTACCGATATTCGCCGCGGAAAAACTTTGCGCCGCCTTGCTGGTGACGACCCTTCAGTTAATGAAGAGTGGAACTGCGACAAAGGCCGTTGGGCATTTAAATATCTTTCAAGTCGGGAACGCGTTGCCACACCTATGGTTCGCGGAGCTGACGGCGAACTTCATGAAGCATCTTGGCCAGAAGCGATTGCAGCTGCAGCAGCCGGATTGAAAGGCAAGCGAGTTGGCGTTCTTGTCGGAGGTCGCGCAACTGTTGAAGATGCATATGGTTACAGCAAGTTTGCCCGCGTTGCACTTGGCACAAACGATATTGATTTCCGCTCCCGCCCACATTCACAAGAAGAGAGCGAATTCTTGGCTGGCGTCGTCACTGGCCTAACAACAACTTATAAAGATATTGATAAGGCAGACCAAGTAGTTCTTCTTGGCTTTGAGCCAGAAGACGAGTCACCAATTGTTTTCTTGCGGATCTACAAGCAAGTACGCAAGCGCGCACTTCAAGTTTCAACCGATGCCCCAATCACAAGTCGTGGATCAAAGAAATTAAATGCAAAGCGCATTTCAAACATTTCAGAGCTAACCGGACTAACAAGTAAGAGCGTTCTATTAATTGGCGAACGGCTATGCGAAAGTGTTGGTGCACTAAGCGCAGCAGTAGATATCGCAGAAAAATCTGGCGCAAAGCTAGCTTGGATTCCTCGTCGCGCTGGCGAACGTGGTGCCCTTCAAGCTGGCGCAATTGCCAACTTATTGCCAGGAGCACGTCCAGTTTCTGATGCTTCGGCTCGGGTTGATGTGGCAGCAGCTTGGTCGGTTTCGCAATTACCAACAACTCCTGGTCGTTCAACATCACAGATCTTGAGTGCGCTTACCAAGAATTCTGATGATGCCGGATCACTCGATGCTGTTGTACTGGGCGGTGTTGATCCAGTTGATATTTCATCCGATGCGCTTTCACAACTACTAAATACCTTTGTAGTTTCACTTGAAATTTCCCACAGCGCAGTAACAGCAATTGCCGACGTTGTGCTTCCTGTTGCAGCAGTCGTAGAAAAGAGTGGAACTTATCTTGATTGGCAAGGCCGCGGACGCAGCTTTGAAAAGGGAATTGAAGAGTCGCTCTCTCGCAGTGATGTCCGGATACTTTCCATGCTCGCTGACGAGATGAATGCGCCAATCAATCTCCCAACCGTTGCGGCTACGGCTCGTGAAATTTCTTCCCTTGGCGAGTGGGATGGTGCGAAGGCATCGTTCACAAAGGTTTCAACTCCTGCAAAACAAAGTGCGGGCGATAAGTTAAACCTCAAAACCTGGCGCTTACTTCTGGATCTGGGAACTTTGCAAGAAGGCGAAGCAAACTTAGCTGGAACAGCGCGAACCGCAGCAGCACACATCAGTGCAAACTGCGCTACAAAACTCGGCGTGATCGAAGGCGACCTCGTAACGATTTCAAGTGATCTCGGTTCAATAACTCTTCCGGTCGTAATTTGCGAGATAGCTGATGAAGAAATTTGGACGCCCCGAAATTCAAACGGTTCGCAAGTAATTCCAAACTTAGGTTTCACTTCAGGATTAGTTGCGGTGGTGCGCTTATGAGCGTCGAAGCGTTATTAGGAACTGATCCAGGTTGGATCATCCTTGTTAAGGGCCTACTTATTTTCGTAATTTGCGTTGTAGCGACGCTGCTTTCAATCTGGGGCGAACGTCGCCTTGTTGCCCGTATGCAACAACGCCTAGGACCAAACCGGGTTGGAAAGTTTGGCTTACTTCAGTCACTTGCTGATGGCGTAAAACTTGCCCTCAAAGAAGATTTGATTCCAAAAACAGCGGACCGAATAGTTTTCGTGATAGCGCCTATCATCAGCGTTACTGCATGCTTTATGTCATTCGCGGTAATCCCATTATCTGGGCAGGTAAATCTCTTTGGTCATAAAACACTTCTACAACTTACAGATCTACCAGTAGGTGTTCTATATGTTCTAGCGATTGCATCTGTAGGTGTTTATGGAATTGTTTTGGCTGGTTGGTCTTCCGGTTCGACATACCCACTTCTTGGCGGTCTGCGCTCTAGCGCACAAGTTATTTCCTATGAAGTTGCAATGGGATTATCGCTCGTAGCCGTATTCATTTACTCGGGATCCATGTCTACTTCCGCAATCATTGCAGCGCAGCATGACTGGTGGTTTTGCATCACACTATTCCCATCCTTTGTTATCTATGCGATCTCTATGGTTGGCGAAACAAACCGCGCACCATTTGACCTCGCTGAAGCTGAAGGCGAGTTAGTCGGCGGCTTCCACACCGAATATTCCTCACTAAAGTTTGCGCTCTTCTTCTTAGCCGAGTACGTAAATATTGTTGGCGTATCTTCACTCGCTACCACGCTCTTCCTTGGTGGTTACCACGCACTTCCAGGACTTACCTTTACCGAAAACTGGTTGGGTGGTTGGTTTACGGTTGTCTGGTTCCTGGCAAAAGTCGTGATGTTCTTCATCATATTTGTTTGGCTTCGCGGAACGCTACCTCGCATGCGCTATGACCAATTCATGAAATTTGGCTGGAAAGTTTTGATTCCATTTAGCCTGGTCTGGATCATGATCGTTTCCACACTTCGCGTTATGTCACAACGTCACACTCCGCGCGCAGCGGTCTTTGGAGTTACCTTAGGCATAATTTTGCTCCTGCTTGCCGCAAATTCATTAATGGAATCAAATAAGAAGCGCCGCGCAAAGTCAGATGAAATCGGTGAAGTTTCTACTCCAAGTTTCCCAGTGCCAGAACTTCCAACAAAGCGAACGGAGCAAATAAATGGTTGAGAATCCATTAACTCCACACTCTAAAGATCTTGGTCTAGTTGCGGCCGAAGCCGCGAATGCTCCGATCGCCGAGCAGGTCCCAGCAAGCTTCTTCAAGCAGCTTCTAGGTTTCTGGGTTACGTTTATTACAATTTTCAAAAAAGTTAACACCGTCGAGTATCCAGAAGTTAAAGAACCAACCGCAGAACGTTTCCATGGTCGCCATCAATTAAATCGCTATGAAGATGGCCTGGAAAAATGTATTGGTTGCGAACTTTGTGCTTGGGCCTGTCCAGCAGATGCAATTTTGGTTGAAGGCGCTAACAACACCGAAGAAGAGCGATTCTCGCCAGGAGAGCGTTACGGCAAGGTCTATCAAATTAATTATTTGCGTTGTGTTTTTTGCGGACTTTGTATCGAGGCTTGCCCAACTCGTGCACTAACTATGACAAACGAATATGAACTCGCAGATGATTCTCGCGGTAAGTTAATTTTCGAAAAGGAAGATTTGTTGGCACCACTGCGTCAAGGAATGTTGCAACCACCTCACCCAATGGCTCCTGGTACAGATCATCTTGATTATTATCGTGGAACTATCACCGGATCGGATTCGGCAAAATCTGCTGAACATGTGCACGGGGCTACAGATGCTTAATCTCGCACTTGAAGTTGGTCGCACTCAAACACCTGAAGCAATCCTCTTCTGGATTCTTGGGCCGATAGCGGTTCTATGTGCGCTTGGAATGTTGATTTCAGCTAAGGCTGTTCACTCGGCACTTTTGCTTGCCTGGGTAATGATTACCCTGGCTATTTTCTATATTGCGCAAGATGCGCTATTCCTTGGAATTGTTCAAGTTGTTGTTTACACCGGTGCTGTGATGATGTTATTCCTATTTATTTTGATGTTGGTGGGTGTTGATTCTGCGGATTCATTAGTTGAAACCATTAAGGGGCAACGAACAACATCGATCGTTGCGGCTGTTGGCGTTGGTGGGCTTTTAACCTCACTTATCGGACGAGCAACTATTGGCCATACTGAAGTCGGCCTCGCACTTGCAAATGTAAATGGAAATGTTCAAGGTCTCGCCGAAGAACTCTTCACAAAGTATGTCTGGGCTTTTGAAGTTGTTTCCGCCCTCCTTATTACAGCCGCGCTTGGCGCAATGGTGTTGGCACAAAGCCAAAACATCAAGAGTCGAACCGCGCAACGAGATAGGTCCATTGCACGATTTAGAAGTGGATCACTAGCCGAAACTGCTGGACTTCCAAGTTCCGGTGTTTATGCCCGACACAATGCGGTCGATGTGCCTGCACTTCTTCCAGATGGCTCCGCAGCACCAACTTCTATTTCAAGAACGTTAGAAGCACGCGGAGACATAATCAAGAGTGATGTTTTCGAATTAGAAGCAAGTGAGGTGGAGGAGAACTAATGGATATCTCAAACTACCTCTACCTATCAGCGATCCTCTTCACAATTGGCGCAGTCGGTGTGACTGTTCGCCGAAATGCAATCGTTGTTTTCATGTGCGTCGAACTTATGTTAAATGCGACCAACCTGGCTTTTGTCACTTTCTCTAGAATTCACGGAAACCTTGCTGGCCAAGTTGCCTCATTCTTTACAATGGTTGTAGCGGCTTGTGAGGTTGTAGTTGGACTTGCAATCATTGTTACGATTTTCCGTTCCCGTCGATCAGCATCTGTTGATGATGCTAGTTTGCTAAAGCGCTGATGACGACGAGCACCCACTTGGTTTACTTAATAGCACTCCCATTACTTAGTGCTGCGTTATTGCTAGTTCTGGGCCGGATCGCCGATAAATGGGGACATTTACTCGCAACCTTGGTATCAGCCACAACATTCGTTATTGGCGCCCTTGAATTCTTTGCAATGCAATCGCGCACCGGTGCTAGCCGCGCTGCTACGCAAAAGATATTTGAATGGATTTCGGTCGGCGCTTTCAAAGTAGATGCCACCCTACTTCTTGACCAACTATCGATCTGCTTTGTACTTCTGATTACCGGAGTCGGCACTTTGATTCACATCTACTCAATTGCATATATGTCACACGATCATGATCGTCGACGCTTCTTTGCATATTTGAACCTCTTTATTGCAGCAATGTTGCTCCTCGTTCTTGGTAATTCTTATTTGAACCTTTACGTCGGGTGGGAAGGCGTTGGCCTAGCTTCTTACCTATTGATTGGTTTCTGGAATCAAAAACCGGTTTATGCAACCGCCGCTAAGAAGGCATTTGTTGCCAACCGAGTGGGCGATGTCGGGCTATCCCTTGCGATCATGATCGCCTTTGCACAATTTGGCACAGTTAGTTTTGATGGTGTTAAAGCTGGCGCACCACATGCTTCACCGGCTGCGCTCACCGCAATCGGGGCAATGTTGTTACTGGCAGCGGCGGGTAAGTCGGCGCAGTTCCCACTGCAGTCTTGGCTTGGTGATGCGATGGCTGGCCCAACTCCGGTCTCTGCACTTATCCACGCTGCGACCATGGTTACTGCTGGCGTGTATCTAATAACTCGCTCAAACTTTATTTTTGATGCTTCACCAAATGCTCGATTGATGGTCGTAACAGTTGGTGCAATAACTTTACTGTTTGGCGCAATTATTGGTACTGCAAAAGATGACATTAAAAAGGCGTTAGCCGCTTCAACTATGTCACAGATTGGTTACATGATTCTTGCGACTGGTCTTGGTCCAATCGGATATGCATTTGCGATTCTTCACTTGCTAACTCACGGTTTCTTTAAGGCGGGCATGTTCCTTGGTGCTGGTTCTGTAATGCATGGTATGAACGATGAAGTAAATATGCGCCGATACGGTGCACTCGCAAAGGCAATGCCGATCACAGCAGTTACCTTTGGTCTGGGCTATCTTGCAATTTTAGGTGTTCCACCTTTTGCAGGCTTTTATTCAAAAGATAAAATTATCGAAACAGCTTTTAATTCTGGTGGAACCAAGGGAATCCTTCTCGGTGGCGCAACACTTCTAGGTGCTGCTATCACCGCCTTCTACATGACGCGCGTAATCGTTTTAACATTTACTGGAAGTAAGCGTTGGGATGATAAAGCCCATCCACACGAGTCACCGATTTTGATGTGGGCTCCTATGGTTGTGCTCGCAGTTGGTTCAGTTGCATCTGGTTTCTTGTTGAGTTCTGGCAGCGCACTAGTTAATTGGTTGCAGCCAGTTGTTAATTCACAAAATGTTGTTGCCGGCGAAGAATTAATGAAGCCAATCGTTGTTTCTGGACTTGCGCTCGGCGTTGTTCTGCTTGGAGTTCTACTCGCGATCTTTAAGTACCGCACTGTGCCAACCTCGGCGCCAACTCAAGTTTCAGTATTTACTAAAGCAGCACGTAAGGATCTATACCAAGACTCCTTTAACGAAGCTGTTCTTATGCGCCCAGGTCAGAAACTGACGGCCGGATTGGTACTCACTGATTACAAGGTAATTGACGGGATTGTTCGCACCGTTGGTTGGACCCTTGGTGCAATTTCAACAGCAATGCGCAAAATCCAAAACGGCTTCGTCCGCAGCTATTCATTGCTCATGCTGCTCGGCGTCCTTGTCTTGGTCTTCACAATTTGGTTGGTGACGCTATGAGTATTTTGACCACTCTGGAACTACTGCCATTGATTGGTGCTTTCATAGTTGGCTTCTTGCCAAACTCGAACGCTAAGTTGATCAAGCAAGTTTCAATCGCCATCTCTCTTCTAGTAGCAGCCGTATCTATTCTGATGGCAGTGCGCTTTAACTCCGGAACTCCTGGCTTCCAATTTATTGAATCTAGATCTTGGATTCCAAGTTTCAATATTAATTACGCGGTAGGCGTCGATGGCATCGCACTCGTCCTGATTTTATTAACCACAATCCTGGTTCCAATTGTTTTCCTTGCTGGTTGGAATGAATCCGAGGGTGGCCGTTGGAGCGTAAAGACTTTTTACGTTCTGTTGCTTGTTCTAGAAACCATGATGATTGGCGTCTTTGCGGCGACCGACGTCTTCCTCTTCTATGTGATATTTGAAGCGATGCTAATCCCGGTTTACTTCTTAATAGGTGGTTACGGTGTCGGCGAGCGAGCTGCGGCAGCCATTAAGTTCTTGCTCTACAGCCTCTTCGGTGGCCTCTTGATGTTGGCCGCGGTTATTGGAATCTACATAATTTCAACAAACCAGGGTGGCGGCACATTCGATGTTACAGAGCTTTCCAAATTAACAATTGACCATCCAACACAGAATTGGTTATTCCTCGGCTTCTTTATCGCTTTTGCAATTAAAGCGCCGCTCTGGCCATTCCACACTTGGTTGCCATCGGCTGCGAAATCAGCAACTGCGGGAACTTCAACCTTACTGTTAGGTGTTCTAGACAAAGTCGGAACCTATGGAATGATTCGTTTCTGTATGACCTTGTTTCCAGATGCGACCAAGACTTTCACGCCAGTGATTATTACCCTTTCAGTGATATCGATTTTGTATGGCGCCTTTCTTGCCATTGGCCAGAAAGATATTAATTCTCTAATCGCCTTCACTTCTATCTCGCACTTTGGATTCATCACGCTCGGAATATTTGCAATGACATCGCAAGGTTTAACAGGCGCAACTTTCTATATGGTTAACCACGGCTTCTCAACTGCGGCGCTATTCCTAACTGCTGGCTGGATGGTTCACCGCAGAAAATCTGCCCAGATCTCAGATTTCGGTGGCCTACAACGAGTTACGCCAGTCTTGGCTTGGTCCTTCTTTATTGCAGGAATGTCAGCTCTTGCACTGCCCGGACTTTCAAGTTTCGTTAGCGAATTTCTAGTACTTGTTGGCTCATTCACTAAGTATCCAGTCGCTGCAATATTTGGAACTTTGGGAATTGTTCTCGCTGCGCTCTATGTCTTAATTGTCGTTCAACGCTCGCTGCATGGCGAAGTAAAGCCTGGCAATGAATCGTTAACGGATCTCAATTTGCGCGAAAAAATTGCGATAGCACCTGTAATCGTCGTACTTGTAGTTGCAGGCTTTTTCCCAAAGCCAATTATCAATCTAATTAATCCAGCTACTGCAACGGTTATGGCGCATGCCGGCGTAAGTGACCCAATCGCGAAGGCAGGTAAATAATGTTGACCGCCCCGCATTTAAATTACGCACTCCTTGCTCCCATCCTGATAGTTCTTGGCGG
>CAIMMQ010000109.1 GCA_903842675.1 uncultured Actinomycetes bacterium | reverse complement strand
TTACTTTCTCAGCCCGTCCGCTGGTGCGCTCATTAAAGCGAGCATTGGCTTCATCGCTGCCACGTGCCCAACTTTCTGCATCTTCGATCGTCTTGCCGTAGGCATGGTGGCGAGCGATCAACCTAGCCAACCTAATCTCATCAGAGATTTCAATGTAATAGGTCTGGTCAAGTAACGGAAAGACGCCGTCCCAATTGTGATCGGTTGAGAAAAGATAATTTCCTTCGGTGATTATTACTCGGGCGCTCGGCGAGACTGCACCTTCATTTTCTACTGATGCTTCAATCTCGCGATGGAAAATTGGAAACCTAATTTCTTCATTTGGTTTTCTTTTAACTTGGTTTAGTAATTCGGTAAATCCAAGGGAATCGAATGTGTCAGGTGCGCCTTTGCGATCGCGAGCGCCCATTTCGATTAAGACTTCATTGCTTAGGTGATAACCATCCATTGGGATTATCGCTACATCTGGGATCGGGAATTTCTTGGTAACTGCATCAACGACTGTTGATTTACCGGCACCAGGTTTGCCAACAATGCCGATCAAAGTTCGCTGAGAACCACTTGCCAATATCGATGAGATATCGTCGAAGAAATCCTCAATTCTCACAACTTCAATATATCTGAGATACTTGCACCTATGACAACTTCCCTATTTGATCCAATAAAAATTCGCGGCCTTGAGATTGCTAACCGAGCTTGGGTAAGTCCAATGTGCCAATACTCGGCGGTTGATGGCGTTGTAAGCGCATGGCATCCGGTTCACATCGGTTCCTTCGCGAGTGGCGGTGCTGGATTAATAATGATGGAAGCAACCGGGGTTACACCAGAAGGAAGAATTTCAGTAGCGTGCACCGGGCTGTGGAACGACGAACAAGTAAATGCGCTAAAGCCGATTGTTGAATTCGCACATTCGCAAGGTTCGAAAATAGGAATTCAATTAGCCCACGCGGGTCGCAAAGGATCAACAATGCGGCCATGGGACGATCATCCGATTGCAACACACAGTGAAGGTGGCTGGACCACGGTTGCGCCTTCTGCGGTTGCCTTCCACGGCATGCCAGAGCCACATGCACTTACCGTCAGCGAGATTGCTGACTTAGTTAATAGTTTTGGTGCTGCGGCAAAACGCGCGGTTGCCGCTGGCTTTGATCTTGTTGAGATTCATTCTGCACACGGCTACTTACTGCATCAATTCTTATCACCGCTTTCAAATCATCGCACCGATGAATACGGCGGAGATCTGGCTGGCCGCTCTAAATTCTTATTGGAAGTTGCCAAGAAAGTTCGCGAAGTAATTCCGACAGAAATGCCACTATTTGTTCGAATCTCTGCAACCGACTGGAAAGACGGCGGTTGGCATATTGAAGAGACCGTAAAGGTTGCTCGCGAATTAAAAGCAGTTGGCGTTGACTTGATTGATACTTCAACTGGTGGACTTGTGCATGATGCGACAATTCCAGTTGCTCCAGGATTCCAAACACCATTTGCGCAAGAGATTAAGGAATCTGTTGGCACGCTAACTTCAACAGTTGGTTTGATTACAGATCCACATCAAGCCGAGGAGATCATTAGTACTGGCAAAGCCGATGCAGTTATGTTGGCCAGAGAATTCCTGCGTAATCCAAGGTGGCCACTTCACGCGGCCCACGTGCTTGGGCAAGAAATTAAATGGGCAAAACAACTAGAACGAGCCAAGTTAAAGAGTTAGGCTTTCTAGATGAACGATAAGAAGGACGGAACGCGCTCTTACGATGCGCCAAATGCTGATGCACTAGCCGCCTTCATGAAGATTGGCTGGGCGCCGACGCCACTTGAAGGTGTTACACAATCTCGAGCATCAACTTTCGCTGCGGCGCGACGTAAAGTTCTTTCAAAAACTTATCCCGGACTCCGCATGGTTATTCCTGCTGGTGGTTTTAAAGTACGAAGCAATGACACTGATTATCGATTCCGTCCGCTTTCTGCCTACGCATATCTAACTGGGATCACTGGCATCGATGCCGTGCCAGATTCGGTATTAGTGCTGGAACCATTAGCTGATGGTGGGCATGAAGCACTGTTATTTATTCATCCGCGTAGCCCGCGCGATAGTGAAGAGTTTTATCGAAATGTTCGTCATGGCGAATTCTGGATTGGCCGCAGGATGACGCTGGAGGAGACTGAAGTTAAATTCGGAATAACAGTTCGACATATTTCTACCCTTGCAAGCTTTCTAGATGAGGAAAAGAAGTCACTCATTATTCGCGGCGAAGATGCTCTGGTTGATTCCAAAGTTAAAGCGCGCAAGAAGAAAGAAGCCGAGTTTGCGACTTTCCTATCAGAAATGCGACTACTCAAAGATGAGTTTGAAATTGGTGAATTGCAAAACGCAGTAAATTCTACTGCAAGAGGCTTTGCTGACATGATTAAAGTGTTCAAAGCCGCAACCGAGGTTCCTAAGGGTGAACGTGTCGTCGAAGCCGCATTCTTTGGCCGGGCACGTGTTGAGGGAAATGAATTGGGTTATGACACTATCGCGGCATCTGGATCACATGCCTGTGTGCTGCATTGGATAAGAAATGATGGCGCAGTAGTTCCTGGAGATCTAATTCTTATCGATGCTGGAATTGAAATGGATTCGCTCTACACCGCAGATATAACTCGTACCTTGCCGATCAATGGAAAATTTAGCGAAGCCCAACGAAAGATTTATATGTTGGTCTATGAAGCGCAAAAAGCTGGGTTTGCTGCGCTAAAGCCAGGTGCGGCATTTAAGGATATTAATCGGGCATCTCAAGAGGTTCTAGCCAAAGGTTTAGAAGAAATGGGAATCCTGCCAGTCTCGGCGGAAGAGTCAATGAAACCAGATGTTGGTTTGCACAGACGTTGGACAGTGCACGGAGTAAGCCACATGCTTGGTATGGATGTGCATGATTGTTCGCAGGCGAGAAATGAAGAATATTCTGATGGCGTACTAAAAGCCGGAATGGTTTTGACGGTTGAACCTGGTCTCTATATCCAGCCAGATGATGAACTATTTCCACCCGAGTATCGCGGTATTGGTGTTCGAATTGAAGATGACGTTCTAATTACCGAAACTGGATACCGAGTTCTCTCTGGAAATATTCCAAGTCATCCTGATGAGGTAGAAGTTTGGATGGCTAACTTAACTCGTTAGCTTGACACCGATCGCGGCTGCGCCAACTCCTAAGATCAAAGTAAGTGCGAGGTAAACCCAAGCCTTTGCTCGGTGTTTATGATCAAACAAGTGATGTGTTTCAACGGCAAAGGTAGACCAGGTTGTAAAGGCGCCAGCAAAACCAGTTCCGATAATCAGTGCAATGTTGCCATTTGATCTGATGGTCAATCCAAGGACGAATGATCCCACGGTATTTATGGCAAGTGTTTCAAGGGGAATAAGTGATCTATGAATCTTTTTAACTTCTTTATCTATGAGGTAGCGCGCAGGTGCGCCAATACCAGCACCAAGTGCAATTAGAAGGGCTCTCATTTCGCCCACTTAGTTTTGAAAAATTCATTAGTTGCAAAAACTAAAATATAAGTACCGACTAAGGATGCCAGGGCGTAGATAACTGCCGTGCTTATCTTCCCGTCAGTGAAGTACTGCTCAATTTTTAGTGAGAATGCCGAGTAAGTTGTGAAACCACCACAGAATCCGGCGCCCAGAGCTGGTCGCCACCACCACTTAGGTGATTTGTGTTGGTTGGAATAGAGAACCAGAATCATTAGTAGGACTGAACCGGTGTAATTGACGAGCAGAGTTGCCCAAGGAA
Source organism: uncultured Actinomycetes bacterium (assembly GCA_903842675.1). Taxonomy (GTDB): domain Bacteria; phylum Actinomycetota; class Actinomycetes; order Nanopelagicales; family Nanopelagicaceae; genus AAA044-D11. The sequence goes on along the minus strand of CAIMMQ010000109.1, from coordinate 4,719 downwards.
AACCGTGATCAACTATTGCCAGTGAGACTACCCAACGAGAAAGTGATCCAGCTATTCCGCCAAGGGAGACAACTAGAACTTTCTTCACGTATTAAAGAATACCCTCGCGCTTTCGAATTACTGAGCCTAACCAGCGGAGTGGGTCATATTTAACGTCAACAACGCGTTCTTTCATTGGAATGATTGCGTTATCGGTAATTCTGATGTGTTCTGGGCAAACTTCAGTACAGCACTTGGTGATGTTACACATTCCAAGACCGTGCTCTTCTTGGGCCTTCTGCTTGCGGTTACGCAACATATCGAGAGGGTGCATATCGAGTTCAGCAATGCGGATAAAGAAGCGCGGACCAGCGAAAGATTTCTTGTTCTCTTCGTGATCGCGAATCACGTGGCAAGTATCTTGGCACAAGAAGCATTCGATACATTTTCTAAATTCTTGGCTGCGTTCGACATCGACTTGAGCCATTCGTGGTTCTCCAGGTTTCATGCCTACTGGTGGAACAAATGCTGGAATCTCCATGGCTTTCTTATAGTTAAAAGAAACATCAGTAACGAGATCTTTGATAACTGGGAAGGCGCGAAGTGGCGTAATGGTTATCTCTTGATCGTCCGGGAATGATGCAACTTGTGTCATACAGGCAAGACGGGGCTTGCCGTTAATTTCCATCGAGCAAGAGCCGCACTTTCCAGCTTTACAGTTCCAACGAACTGCGAGGTCATTCATTTGTTCTGCTTGAACGCGGTGAATAACATCTAGAACAACTTCACCTTCGTTGGCCTCGACTTCTACATTTTGCAGTCCGCCATCGGTGCTATTTCCGCGCCAGATACGTAATTTTAGTTTGCGGGCCATTAGTTGGAACCACCTTTCGCTGCTGCCATTTCTTCAGGTGACATGTACTTCTCTAATTCATGTGGATCAAAGAGATCAAAAAGCTCTTTAGGAATCTTTGGAAGCGGTTGTTGGCGAACTACAACTTCGCTGCCATTGAAGGAAGAAATATTATTTAGTTGGCGCCACTTGGTGCTCATGGTTGGGAAATCATCACGAGTATGACCACCACGAGATTCTTCACGGAGCACTGCAGACTTGGCGGTGCTTTCTGCGATCAGCAACATGTTGTCGAGATCGAAAGATAAGTGAAAACCAGGATTAAATTCCCGGCCACCAGTAACAGTTACGTTCTGAATTCGCTTACGAATGTCAGCAATCTTTAAAATGGCATCATCAAGTTCGGTCTTGGTGCGGATAATTCCAACAAGGTTATGTGTGATCTCTTGAAGTTCTTGGTGCAGCTTGTATGGATTCTCGCCGCCAGTACGTGTGAATGGCGCTTGAATTCGGCTTGCAGCAGCAGCAATATTTGCTTCGCTAACTGAAGGCGTTCCTGCACTCTTTACGTATGCGGCAGCACCGATTCCAGCGCGACGACCAAATACAAGAAGATCTGAAAGTGAATTACCGCCCAGGCGGTTCGATCCGTGCATTCCGCCAGCACATTCACCAGCAGCAAATAATCCAGGAACTCCAACCGCAGCGGCAGTATCGGGTTCTACTTCAACGCCACCCATTACATAGTGACAAGTAGGTCCAACTTCCATTGCTTCTTTCGTAATATCCACGCCGGCTAATTCGTAGAACTGGTGCCACATTGATGGCAGACGCTTCTTAATTACTTCAGCAGAAATCCGCTTTGAAACATCTAGGAATACGCCACCGTGTTCGGTGCCGCGACCTGCTTTAACCTCAGAATTAATCGCACGAGCAACTTCATCTCGAGGCAATAGTTCCGGTGGACGGCGGTTGTTATCTTGATCTAGATACCAGCGATCGGCTTCCTCGGGATTATCCGCATACTTATCTTTAAAGACATCTGGAATGTATTTGAACATGAATCGTTCACCGAGATTATTTGTGAGAATTCCACCTTCACCACGAACTGATTCAGTAACCAAAATTCCGCGAACTGATGGTGGCCAGACCATGCCAGTTGGGTGGAATTGTAAGAATTCCATATCAACTAAATTGCCACCGGTTTTTAGTGCGAGCGCGTGACCATCGCCCGTACCTTCCCAAGAGTTAGAAGTAATTTTAAAAGTCTTACCAACTCCGCCAGTTGCAAGAATTACTGCAGGAGCTTCAAATAAAACTTCGCTGCCAGTTTCGCGCCAATAACCGTAGGCGCCAGCGACTTTTCCATTCTCTTTCAAAATTTCAGTGATAGTTAATTCTGCATAGACTTTTATATGACTTTCGGCGTCACCATGATCGCGGGCATCTTGTTGTTGTAGTGCAACGATGCGTTGTTGCATGGTGCGAATTAATTCCAGACCAGTGCGATCGCCTACGTGAGCCAGACGCGGATACTCGTGGCCACCGAAGTTGCGCTGTGAGATCTTGCCTTCTTTAGTGCGATCAAAGAGTGCGCCCCACATTTCGAGCTCCCAGATGCGATCTGGTGACTCCTTGGCGTGTAGTTCAGCCATTCGGTAATGGTTTAGGAACTTACCGCCGCGCATAGTGTCGCGAAAGTGAACCATCCAATTGTCATTGTCATTTACGTTACCCATTGATGCTGCGGCGCCGCCTTCAGCCATAACAGTGTGGGCCTTACCAAATAGTGATTTACAAATGATTGCAACGCGCAAACCAGCTTCGCGTGCTTCTACTGCAGCACGAAGACCAGCGCCACCGGCTCCGATGACGAGGATGTCGTACTTATGACGTTCTAGTTGGCTGCTCATGATTCTCGCTTAAAAGAAGTAGAAGTTAGTAAAGGCGCCGGATGAAACCTGTCTTACATAGAAATCTGCGAAAGCAACACCAAGCAGTGAGATCCAAGCAAAGTTCTGGTGCTTGTGGTTGAGGGCAGAAACAATTGTCCAAGCCTTATAGCGAATTGGATGCGATGAGAAGTTACGTAAGCGGCCACCAATTGTGTGACGGCAAGTGTGACAAGAAGCTGAGTACAACCAAAGGAATGTTGCATTGGCAAGAAGTACGAGCGAGCCAACGCTCATGTGTCCCCATTGCTTCTCTGGATTTCTAAAAGCCAAAATTGCATCCGCGGTTAGGAGAACGTTAAAAATTAAACCGATATAAAAGAAGTAACGGTGTGAATTCTGCATGATGAGTGGTGCGCGAGTTTCACCGGTGTACTTGGCATGAGGTTCAGCAACTGCGCATGCAGGCGGTGAAGCCCAGAAGGAACGGTAGTAAGCCTTGCGGTAGTAGTAACAAGTCATACGAAATCCGAGTGGGAAAATTAATATAAATAGCGCTGGTGAGAAAGTCATTCCTAGAATTTTGAAGATTCCAAATGGTTGACCAAGAAGTGAAGAACCTTGAGCACAAGCTGCAGAAAGACATGGTGAATAAAAAGGAGAGATCAATGGTTCTGCGAAATAATTTCCATTTTCAAAAGCGCGGAACGATGCATAAACAATAAATGAGAGAAGTACTGAGACCGTGATTAGTGGTTGCAACCACCAACGATCAGTGCGAAGTGTGCGCTCGGAAATCTTTGCGCGCTTCGAGGAAAATACTCCAGTAGCCATGGCTCAAGTTTCCTCGCCTTGTTGCCTGGGCGCTAGGTGTGGCTACGCTTAACGCTGGTGAAATCAGCCACAAACGCCTACTTCGTAAAACTGGCGGAGGGCGTGGGATTTGAACCCACGAAACTTTCGTTTGCCGGTTTTCAAGACCGGTGCACTCGGCCGCTATGCGAGCCCTCCGTGGGCAAACTTACCCGTTATCTCGGATTACCTCAAAAAATGAAGTATTAGGCAGGCAATTCCAGCAATTGTTCGATGATTTTCGCAACGCCATCTTGCTGGTGTGGCTCTGCGATGAACTTAGAATATTTAGGCGCATCTGGATGGCCATCTGACATCGCCCATGATCGCCCAGCCCAGGACAACATTGAAAAATCATTTGGGTTATCACCAAAGCTCACGCAATCATCTGGACCAAGACCAGCACGGGCCGCCATCTTGGCCAATGTTTCACCCTTACTTACGCCGGCTGCCGAAATTTCCAAAAGTGAATCGGTGGCATTTGAATGCGTAACGGTGACAATTCCATTTAATTCTTTTTGTGCAATTTCTAGCATTTGATCGGAGGTGTACTCGCCATTTCCGCAACGTACTAACATTTTAAAAGCGGGCTCGGTCATGAGTTCTTCAATAAAGTCAACGCCAACATTGTCAACGCCAATGTCCCAGCGCGCGTTGTAATTCTTTTCGCGATGGAAATGGCGATCAAATTCGACCGCAAAATTTACGCCGGCGATAGTTTTGCGCAAGCGATCCACGACTTCCATTTGCACATCCACTGGTATCAGCCATTGTTCAATAACTTTTGCATTGATTAAGTCATAGAGCATTGCACCATTTGCACAAATTGCATTTCCAAAACCGAAGGATTCTCTAATTTCTGCCATCCATCTTGGTGGTCGGCCGGTAACAAAGAAAATTTCAATTCCCATTTCATGGGCTTTTTTAAATGCCGCAAGCGTGCGCTCGGAGATGATTCCATAATCTGCAACGATTGTGCCATCTAAATCTGTAGCGATTAATTTAGGACGGGTACCAGCAACACTCACGCAGGAACCAAAGTATCTACTCCAAGGAATGGACGAAGTGCCTGTGGCACATTTACTGAACCATCTGCGTTCTGATGATTCTCAAGTATTGCAACAATCATGCGTGGTACTGCGA
>CAIMMQ010000108.1 GCA_903842675.1 uncultured Actinomycetes bacterium | reverse complement strand
GAAGACCCCAAGAGGAACGAGCATTTTTCGTTCACGTGTTCACTGGGCGCAGGCTTTTCTTGCCCAAGCTGGGGCAGTTAGCAGACCTCAACGGGGATACCTTGAAATTACAGATAGAGGACTGAAGCTTCTTGCTGAGAACCCTCAAGGTTTCAAAGCTAAGAAATTTCGGGAGTTTCCAGATTATGCGAACGCTTGGGGTGGACGAAATAGTGTGGGTGAGCAAAGCGATGATGTCTTTGAAACACCAGATTCGGATGTTACCCCTCAGGAGAGAATCGAATCTGCAGTTAGTGAAATTGAAAAGGCACTTGCTGCAGACATTGTGCAACGAGTTCAGAATCTCTCCCCGAAATTTCTAGAAGTTGTAGTCCTGGAGCTGCTCCATGCAATGGGGTATGGCGCATCAGACACATCTATTGAACATGTTGGCGGGCCTGGCGATGAAGGTGTAGATGGAGTCATTCATCAGGATGCTTTGGGTTTGCAGAGAATTTATGTTCAAGCCAAGCGATACAAAGCTGATAGTTCAATTGGGCGACCAGATATTCAGAAATTTGTTGGGGCGCTAGCAGGTCAAGGTGCTAATGGTGGAGTCTTTATTACTACTTCGTCTTTTTCTGCAGATGCTAAGGACTACGCCAGTAAGAACCTAAATGCACGAGTTGTCCTGATTGATGGGGCCGAGTTTGGACTACTTATGGTGCGCCACGGAATTGGAGTCCAAAAACGTAAGACATTTTCAATCGTGGATATTGATGAGGATTACTTCGAGGATTAATCAATAGTTTGTGCGCTTATTGGATGCGCCAGAGCCCAGCTCTCAATGCGTAGATTTCTGCTTGTTATGAATTCCATCGAGTTCTTTCGATATTCCTGGTATTCAAGGGTATTTGCTGGGAACGGTAGGTCTACAAAAGGTTCTTTAGAATTGATATAAAATTTTACTTTTTTATAATGAGAATCAACAAGGTCGTTTAGTAAGAAGAAATCCACATAGCCGTGGAAAGATTGAAACAAATTAAAGAAATCTTTATATCGAGCAATAGTTTCTCCAAGGGGACTGCTCTTACCCTCATAAAACCGCCTAATGCACTCAAGGGTTAGGTCAAACCTGTCTGCTACCTGAGGACTGACCCCTCGCATCTGATTTATCGTCATATTCCCTTCTACTTTCTTGCCAGGGAAAATGATGAAGCCGCCAATTGTGCAATTTAGTCTCCAGAAGCTCTCCACATCATCCACGGATATTTTTTCGATGATGTGTTTCATTCTCTTTACGTCGCGATAAGAGTGCGCGATGTTGTCAGAGGATAACGAAACTTCGTAGGATGCAGATTTGAAGTGCAGATAGGAACCTTTGACATCGGTTTGCAGATTGAAATTATCTCCATTTGGCAATTCCTTGCTCCACAAAAGCGTGTGGTAACGCTTTAGAGTTGGACTCTTGCTATCTGGGTCTCCACCATGTGCATCAGTACTAAAGTCGAAAGAAGTGTCTATAAGAATCATTTAAGTACCATCACTTTAAAGCTTCTGCTGGTAAAAATGCTTGTGCTTCCTCTTCGGTGCATTCCCAAATGTAATCTTTTCCGATGAAGAACCAATCTTTAACAGAGGATGTTTTTCCCCAACCCTTGCCGCCGCTTAGAAGCCATTGTTCTTCGCCCAAATAGATGGAACCTTCAAAACGGGCCCGATAAATGGCAAATACACCTTGACTATCAACTCCTTTAAACCAGCGCGTGACTTCTTCCTCACTCATCTTCACCCTCTATTCCCCAGCGACATAAAACGCAGATGTACTTACCGTCACTGGCTGTACATCCTGCAATGAAGTATTTCTCTTCATCTACTGGAAAGTTTGGGTACCCGTATAAAGCCTCTCGAAGGCCAACCGCAGAAGCGCAATTCGGACATTTCTTTCTCATACAGTGACAGTAGCAACAGCCACTGACAATGCTCCTTCCTCAGACTATTTAACTAGTCCGAATCTTTGACTCCACGAAGTCAAGCGCCCAAAACTCCCACGAGTACTCAGGGTAATAAGTACCCAGCCAGCAATTGCATATGGAATAGCAAATGAAAATGTATAGAGCCAATAAGCCTGACCAGTGACGGCATCATTGTAAGAAGCAGTACTCTCTAGTTGCAT
>CAIMMQ010000107.1 GCA_903842675.1 uncultured Actinomycetes bacterium | reverse complement strand
TACGGTGCCTCACTTGGATTTACAACATTTGCACTTTACCTTCTTATTGGTATTGCCGGAGTTCCAGTATTCGCTGATGGTTCACATGGTTTAACTAAATTAGTTGGCGCAACTGGTGGCTATTTAGTTGGAATGCTCCTCGCCTCCTTATTAACTGGCGCACTTGCCGGGCGTAAGTGGGATCAAAAGATTGGGACAGTTATTCCATCGATGCTCTTGGGGAACTTAGTAATTTTCACAGCAGGACTTATCTGGCTTCAGCACGTTACGGGCCAAAGTTGGAATTGGACGATCTCAAAAGGTTTGACACCGTTCATCATTGGCGAAGTCCTAAAGGTTGCGATTGCTAGTACAACGCTGCCAACTCTCTGGCGATTTGTGCCCAAGAAATAATTGATCTAACTTCCCCTTATGGCAATTCAAATCACCACAGAACTTCTTGGTGACCACCCAAAACTTAACGACATCTCTATCAACGGCCATGAACTTTCAACTTCATGGCTCCGAGATGGCGATGGCCTGATTGGGTTTGGCGAATGGCGTACAACTTCAGTCTTTGGACCAAATAGATTTAGTGATGCAAGAACTTGGTGGCACCAACAACTTGCAAACCTAGCAATACAAAATAGTGTCCACGGAAGTGGTACTGGTCCACTTCTATTCACATCATTTGCATTCGATGAATCGCAAGAATCTCGGCTCGTTATTCCTGAAGTTGTAATTGGACAAAAGTCTGGAAAATCTTGGATAACTTGGATTGGTAGCGATCACCAACCTTCAGTAGAAGTGCGAACAAATAGCACCAACTCTGGTGAAATAAAATGGTCTTCTGGCGCGCTCTCTGATGAAAAATGGAAGGCGCAAGTTTCTAAAGCAGTTGAGCAAATCAAGGCTGGCAACCTAGAGAAAGTTGTCCTAGCCCGCGACTTAATTGCTACAAGCTCGCAAGAAATTCTGCCCAGTAATCTAATTAATTATCTTGTGGCAAATTACCCAACAACTTGGGTCTTTTTAGTATCAAATTTAATTGGCGCAACTCCAGAACTCCTCGTTCGCTTGAGTAAGTCACTTGTGACCTCCCGAGTTCTTGCTGGAACTATTCGTAAGACTGGCGATGAAGCGCGAGATTTAGGGCTAGCAGCATCCCTTGCCAAGTCATCTAAAGATTTAGAAGAACATGAATACGCTGTTCGCTCGGTTGCAAATGCGATTGCACCTTATTGCTCTTCAACGAACGTACCTGAAGTGCCATTTGTTCTACACCTGGCAAATCTCATGCACTTAGCAACTGATGTAACCGGAGTGATCAACGACGCTGCTACCCCTGTAGATGTTTTTACCTTGCTGCAATCGCTACATCCTTCAGCAGCTGTTTGTGGCACGCCTACTTCAGCTGCAAGTGCGCTGATTGCAGAACTCGAAGAGATGAATCGCGCAAGATATGCCGGACCGGTCGGATGGGTGGATGCTCGCGGCGATGGTGAACTCGGCATTGCGCTTCGAACTGGCCAGCTTTCAGTAGATAAAAAATCACTTCGAATATTTGCTGGTTGTGGAATTGTTGCAGGATCCATCCCAGAAGATGAACTCGCAGAGAGTCAGGCTAAATTAACTCCAATGCGAACCGCTTTGGAAACTCGCGTATAAATTTCGCGAAGAGCGGTCGCCATAACTTCACGCTCTGGTACTTCAACTATTACAACCTTTAAACCATTTTGACCGTGGGCAATTATTCTTTCAATATCGGAAACTGTTTTCACTCTTTCATTTTGAATTCCAAAGCCAGAAATTAACTTTTCTAGATCTTTATTCTGTGGCGTCCCAAAGATAGTTTCAAAGCCTGCAACTCCAGCTTGAGGCAAAGTTGAAAAAATTCCGCCGCCGTTATTATCAATAACGAATATTGTTAAATTTGCATCAGGTGGCGAAAGCAAAGCGGTTAAGTCATGCATAAAAGTCAGATCACCAAGAATCGCGTAAGTGTTTTTAAATTGCTGGGCAATGCCAAAAGTAGTTGAGATATTTCCATCAATTCCGGCAAGCCCACGATTCGCAAAAACAGTTAGGCCAGATCTTGGAATAGCAAAGGCTTCAACATCCCTTATCGGCCTTGATGAACCGATAAATAGCGCACTGCCAGTCGGGATTTGGTGGACTATGGAAGATACGGCTACTGATTCGCTCCAAGAGTTATTTTTTGCAATTTCAGCCTCTGCAATTGTGCAAACGCTATTCCAGTCTGAGATCCAACTCGGATTCAAACTTTCCAACTCGACTTCTGGAATTTCAAAGAAGGTTTCTGTTGCAGTTCTAGCACTATCGATATTTTGAACTCTTTCATCTATTACATATGTTTTTGCTGCGGCCGCGATAAAGGTATTTATGCTCCGAGAAAGAGTGGTTCGCCCAATCACAATCACAAAATCCGGCTTTAAAAATTCGCGGATCTTCTCAT
>CAIMMQ010000106.1 GCA_903842675.1 uncultured Actinomycetes bacterium | reverse complement strand
TTCTCTAAAACGTAACGATCGCCAACCGCGGTCTTCTCAACTTTAATTCCAAGCTCGCCCATAGCCTTGGTGAATCCCAGGTTGGACATAACAGTTCCGACAACTGTTGGAACTTTCCAGTCGGCTGCCAAAATTGCCATAATAAAATCGCCATCGATAACTTCGCCATTTGCATCTACTGCTAAGCAGCGATCGGCATCGCCATCATGTGCAATTCCTAGATCTGCGCCATTTGCCTTTACTGCTGCAATTAAATTTTCCATATGGGTAGATCCACAATTTTCGTTGATGTTCCAACCTGTTGGGCTCGCAGAAATTGCAATAACTTCTGCGCCGGCTCGCTGGTAAACATCAGGCGCTACGGAGGAGGCCGCACCATTTGCACAATCAACGACAATCTTTAAACCTTTTAAATCAACCTTGATTGTTGAAAGTAAGTGTTGGATGTAACGTTCTTTTGCTGTTTCATCAAGGTGGACTCGGCCAACACCTAAACCAGTTGGGCGTTGCCAGGGTTCCTTTAGGCGGGCTTCAATTGCAGCCTCTAATTTGTCATCTAACTTTCCGCCACCTTTTGCAAAGAACTTAATCCCATTATCTGGCATTGGATTATGCGATGCGCTAATCATTACGCCAAGGTCTGCGCCAGTAGCAGCAACAAGATGTGCAATTGCAGGAGTAGGAAGTACGCCCACTCGATATACATCTACGCCAGCACTTGCAAGCCCTGAGATAACTGCAGCTTCTAGGAATTCACCAGAAGCTCTGGAATCTTGTCCAACAATTGCGCGCGGCCGCTCATTATTTTCATGAGTGAATGCGCCAACTTCTGCAAGTATGTGGGCAGCGGCAACAGCTAAATCGAGCGCAAGTTCTGCTGTGAGAGTGTCATTGGCTAAACCTCTAACACCATCGGTGCCAAAGAGCGCCATTTTCAGATTAGCGAATCGATAAGAAGAATTAACGCTTGCTGTATTGCGAGCGCTTACGTGCCTTCTTCAGACCGTACTTCTTACGTTCGATGACGCGTGCGTCACGAGCAAGGAAGCCAGCCTTCTTAAGTGCTGGGCGGTTAGCATCGCGATCAATTTCATTTAGCGCGCGAGCAACACCAAGACGTAGTGCACCGGCTTGTCCAGAAGTTCCGCCACCATTGATACGAGCGAAAACATCGAATGAACCTTCAGCACCAACAGTGCGGAATGGTTCAGAGACTAGTTGTTGGTGAACCTTGTTTGGAAAATAAACTTCAAGAGCCTTGCCGTTAACAACCCACTTACCTGAACCAGGTACTAGGCGAACTCGTGCAACTGCTTCCTTACGACGACCAGTTCCACCACCAGGAGCAGTGATGCCCTTGCGGTTAGTAGCAGCGCCTGGAGTACTTGATGAGTACGAAGTTGGAACTTCATCCAAGTCATCAATTGCAGAATCAATAACGGTATCGAAATCAGACATTTGGGCTCCTGTTACTTCTTAATTATTTGGGAAACTTGGTTGAATACGAATGGAGTTGGATTTTGTGCAGCGTGTGGATGTTCTGCTCCTGCATAAACCTTTAGCTTTGAACCAACAACGCGGCCCAACTTATTCTTAGGAATCATTCCAAGAATTGCCTTTTCGATGATACGAGTTGGATCTTGGTTAATAAGATCTGCGTAAACGATTGATGTCATACCGCCTGGATAACCAGAGTGGTGGTGCGCATACTTCTGGCCAGACTTTTGTCCGGTAAGAACAATCTTCTCTGCGTTGATAACAATTACAAAGTCGCCCATGTCGATGTGAGGTGCGAATGTTGTCTTGTGCTTGCCGCGAAGTAGAACGGCTGCATGGCTAGCAAGACGACCAAGCACAACGCCTTCCGCATCGATGACATGCCACTTACGAGTGACGTCACCAGCTTTTGGTGTAAAAGTACGCACGAGGTATCTCTCTTTCTAGCTATTTGATTCGGTTTAACTCGATGACTAGTTCGTCATTTGAGTAGAGGGCTAGATTACCCGCCATCTGTGGCCCGGTCAAAATGGTCAAAATGGCCAAAATGGCTCAATTACCCGATTTTTAACGGCTTTTTAGGCGGGATAACTGACCTTTTCTAGGGTCAAACCGTTGCCTGGGAAGACATAGGAATCCGAGACGCGCTCCTTATTTTCCAAGATCTCAATCATCCACTCTTTGGTGGAACGTCCTTCACCAACTGCAACTGCAGCCCCAACCAAATTGCGCACCATCGAATAACAGAAAGCATTTGCGGCAACATCTGCTATCAGCAATCCAGTTGAATCTCGGTGCCAATCAAAGCGCTTCAAGGTACGCACTGTTTTTTGGTCCTCGCGGAACTTACAAAATGCACTGAAATCATGTTCGCCCAGCATTAAGGCGCTCGCTTCATTCATTAGTCGCTCATCCAGTTTGCGATACCAAGTGGCAGTATTAAATCGATTGAGTGGAAGAACTACTTGATTATCATCGGCAATCCGATAGCGATACTGGCGCTCGGTTGCCGAGAATCGAGCATGGAAATCATCGGCGGCTACCGTAACTTTCAAAATACGAATATCTGAATTAAGGATTCGATTTAATCTATAGGCCCAATTTGGAATATCTTCCGCCGTAATCGGAACATCAACATGCATAACTTGTGCGCTGGCGTGGACTCCGGCATCGGTTCGCCCGGCAACAACTGGTTCGACAGTGATACCAG
>CAIMMQ010000105.1 GCA_903842675.1 uncultured Actinomycetes bacterium | reverse complement strand
TGAAAGAATCTAGCCGTGGCACTTCCAAAACTTAAGCCGGCGCAAATTCCAAACCATGTTGCAATTGTCATGGATGGAAATGGTCGCTGGGCTAAAAAACGCGGGCTACCTAGAACAGCTGGGCATGAAGCGGGAGAAGCAGCGCTCTTCGACGTTGTGCAAGGCGCCATTCAAATCGGAGTTAAAGAGTTAAGCGTTTACGCTTTTTCTACCGAGAACTGGCGGCGCTCACCAGATGAAGTGAAATTTCTAATGGGATTTAATCGTGATGTCTTGCGCCGGCGCCGTGATGATATGAATAACTTGGGTGTCAAAGTTCAGTGGGTCGGCCGTCCGCAAAAACTCTGGTCGAGTGTTATTAATGAATTACAAGAGGCCGAGGAACTGACAAAACGCAACAAGATTTTGACGCTAAATATGTGCGTGAACTATGGCGGGCGATCAGAGTTGGTAGATGCAGTTCAACAAATCGCGCAGGAAGTCGCCAAGCGCAAATTGAAAGCCACGCAGATTACCGAGAAGATGATTTCCAAGCATTTATATTCGCCAAAGATGAGCGATGTGGATTTATTCCTTCGGACATCAGGTGAGCAGCGAACTTCGAATTTCTTGCCTTGGCAATCGGTTTATGCCGAAATGGTTTTCATGGATGTACTTTGGCCCGATGTGGACCGCAATACTTTATGGCGTGCGATTGAGATTTATGCCGAGCGTGATCGTAGGTTTGGTAAAGCCTAATTAGTTCGCATCGGTGCGATAGAATTCGAATATGAATCACGCCCTGTTATTTGCGGCAATCACATCGATTGCTACGACACTGGGCGGTGTCCTGGCTTCAAAGGTTAAGGATCGTCTTCATATAATTCTTGGTTTGGCCGCTGGCTTGATGATGGGGCTTGTTGGGTTTGAATTGATCCCAACGGTATTCGATGAGAATAAGAGCAGCTTTGGTGGCGTCCGAGTTGTTGGCCTAGCCCTCGTACTTGGTTTCCTGATCCTGCATTTAACTGAACGGTTATTTGCAACACACGAACCACATGAATCACATTTCGGAGATGGCGAACATCATTCGCACTATGCCGGTCGTATCGCAGCCGTTGCAATGGGCGGACATATATTTGCTGATGGTCTGGGAATTGGTGTTGCATTTCGAGTTTCAAATGCGCTGGGCGTTGCAGTCTTTGCCGCAATCATGGTTCACGCATTTAGCGATGGTTTAAATACGGTTACCTTCTTAATTAAGGAAGGAATCTGGTCTTCTCGGACTAAGGGCCTTCTTGTATTAGATGCGCTGGCTCGAATCGGTGGCGCAGCTGTTGGTTCATATGTTGTAGTTGGCCAAAACTGGATTGCGTTGTATCTCGCCCTATTCGCTGGTTTCCTTATTTACATTGCAACTTCCCATATTCTTCCCGAGGCTCATTCAAGGCATCCATCTCGATGGACGCTGGTTGCCACGATCTTTGGTGTGCTCGTGATGTGGGTGGTTGTTGCTAGCGGCGCTTAAATCTCGCGCTAAACTTTAACTCTTGCGTCCCGCAAGAAAGTAACCCGACAGCCAGCCGGAGGAAATCATGGCCGCAGATAGATTAGAAACAATTGTTAGCCTCGCCAAGCGCAGAGGTTTTGTCTACCCATCATCAGAAATTTATGGCGGCTTGCGTGCTGCGTGGGATTACGG
>CAIMMQ010000104.1 GCA_903842675.1 uncultured Actinomycetes bacterium | reverse complement strand
TCCAGATTTAAGAACTACTTCAATTTTTTGATCTTTATCGATAACGATTGCCGAATCAACTTTGTCGGAAGAAATTGCTGCCAAAATTGTGGAAGTTTCAACTTTAATAAATTGATCGCCGCTTGTAGAAATCCGGCCAACTACGCTTACAACTAAGAGCGCAAGAATAATCCAAAAAAGTGGTCCGCGCATGATGCGTCGAAACTGAGGCTTTTTCAGTTTTAGCTTCCGATCCGAAGGAGAACTACTCTTCTTAGCCGGCTGCTTCTTGGCAGGTTTCTTAGTTGTCATGAATACATGTGCTTTGCTAATACGCCGATGAAATCAAGATTGCGATACTTTTCATTGAAATCTAAACCATAGCCAACAACAAACTCTGTTGGGATATCAAAACCGACATATTTAACATCAACACTTACTTTGGCAGCATCTGGCTTGCGAAGGAGCGTCAGAATTTCAACACTCTTGGCGCCACGTGATTCTAAATTAGACTTTAACCAAGCCAGTGTTAATCCGGTATCAACAATATCTTCGACGATAACAACTTCGCGTCCTGTAATGTCACGGTCCAAATCTTTAAGAATGCGGACAACACCACTGGATTTAGTTCCGGAGCCATACGAGGAAACCGCCATCCAATCCATTTCTACATGGCGTTGCAGCGAGCGAGAAAAATCAGCCATCGTCATTACTGCGCCCTTTAAGACACCTATTAATAGGAGGTCGCGTCCGGCATAATCTTTTTCTACTTGCACGGCCAATTCTGCAAGTCGCGCTTGAATCTGGTCTTGAGTAACGACAACACTTTCAATATCTGTTCCGCTGGTGTTTAGATTCAAAGTTTCGCTCTTCTTTCTAGTTCGGTTGTCTTACTTGAATTCAGGCCGGTGTCGAGAGCGAAAGTCTGCCCGAAATTCGGGCAACCTTCACACCACCAGGGAGGTCTGCGCTGCCTTGGCCGTGCCAGTTTGTGATCAGCGCCTCGATTGGAAGTAAATGGTCTGCTGAAATTGAGCCTGATGGCGCCCCGGCGGCATAAATAGCCATCCGAATCACCCGGCTGCGAACCGCCTTAGGTAGCCCAGATAAAACTTCAATATCCAGATTCTTGGGATCTAGCTCGCCATAAATTCGCGCCGCCCATTCATCTAACGCGGTGGCATCTTCTCTAAGCAATCGTGCCGAACGAGCAAGCGCCTCGGTAATACCAGGACCTAGATTTTCTTCCATTGTTGGAAGAATATTTTGGCGTACTCGAACTCGGCGAAAATCCTGATTGAAGTTGTGCGGATCATTCCAAACTTCAATTCCGTATTCCACACAAGCAGTATCTGTGGTTGCACTTTCAATATTTAAGAGTGGTCGAATAAATGGGCCAGTAACTTCTGGCATGCCGGATAAAGATTTTGTGCCCGAGCCGCGCGCTAAACCAAGTAAAACAGTTTCAGCTTGATCATCGAGTGTGTGCCCTAAAAAGAATACTGTCGAACCATAAGTATCAAGTGCTTGGTTAAAAATTTGATACCGAGCACGACGAGCGGATGCTTCAACGCCGTCCTGCATCGTGACATGAGCGCGGGCCGTAAAAATATCCTCGAAACCTAGGGTTTTTAATTTCTGCACTACCGACCCAGCCACTTCGGCAGAATTACTCTGTAGGCCATGATCAACAACAACGGGAACGACTCGAATATTTTTTAAATTACTCTCCAATAAAAGCGCAATTACTAGCGACATTGAATCAGCGCCGCCTGAAACTCCAACCAGAACAGTTGAATTGCCCGGCAGCTGCGCAAGCCACGGTCGAACCGCCTGGCGGACTTTTAGTAATGCTGGCCAATGAGCGCTCACAAGGTGCACTCTACAAAAGAATTAAACGCGCCCGCCAGATGGCATTAAGCCCTTAATGCTGTACATATTCGAGTAAATCAAGCCTATTTTTTTGGAATTCGCCTCCCACATCATGCCATTACCAGCATAAATTGTGATGTGGTGGATGTTTTGGACCGAACCGTCATAAGAATAGAAAAGAAGATCGCCGGGAAGTAATTCGCTAAACGGAACTCGCTTTGTCGCCACAAAGTAGAGCGCGGCATTTAATCTTCCCCAGTTTGGATAATCTAAACCGGCGGCTTTATAAGCTGCATAAACTAAACCAGAACAATCAAATGCGTTCGGCCCTTGTGCGCCCCAAATATAAGGCTTACGCGCTTGCACTTGCTTCTTGGCATAAGCGACAGCAGTTGTTCGTATTGCCTCGGTCGAGCGAATAGTAGATCGACCAGTAAATCCACGATCTGGCCAAACTTTAAATTGTCCTGGTGTAACCGCAGCAATATTCGCATTGGCTTCTTCAAGGAGAGCCAACTGGCGTTGTTGCTCCAAAGTGACGCGGGTATTTTTAGCCTTAGCAAGTTCAGCCGCGAGCTTATTTTGTACCGATTTTAATTTATCTACTTCAACTTGTTGCGCCGCTTTTGCTTCGTCTGCCGTCTTCTTTGCAGCAGCAACTTTATTTGTTGCAGCAACTTGAGCCAGCTTAGTGCGATCGGCTTCTAGTTGTGCGGCCTTGGCAACTACCTGTGCTGCTTGAAAACGTTTTAGCGCTGTTGTATTTGATGCGCCTAACTTATCTAAGGTGGTCAGGCGATCAATTAAATCCTGTGGGCCACTTGCGCTAAGTACTGAATTTATATTTGTAAAGTCGCCGCCCATTTTGTACGCGTTTGCTGCCATCTTTCCAATTGTTTGATTTGCTGCATTAACCGCGGCTTGGGTGAGCGCCGCATGCGCGGCTGCTGCCTTTGCATTGAAAGTTGCTATCGCAAGTTCTTTTAGCGCGCGGTTATAAGAAGCACGAGCAGCATCAGAAATTGACGTCAATTGATTAAGAGTCTTTGTTGCAGAATTAAGTTTTGCAGCGGCGGCGCTAGCAGCGGCGGCCTTCGCATCTTCAACAGCCTTAGCCGCATCGATTTGTGCTTGGGTTGGTTTTGGAGTCTTCGCAAAAGCTTGTTCGCCTGCAAAAGTCGTCGCTAGCAAAGAGAGCGCAATTAAAGCGCTGACTGCTCTGTGCTGCTTTTTGAATGACATTCTTGGAAACCCCCAGGGAAGTGAATCTCCTAAGGGTAAAGGTTCTTACTGGGTGTTTTCTTAAATTAACGCCTTGTGTCGCTAATTTGCAACATCTCTTCGCTTGAAAAGGATTGCAACAAGCGATGATCCTAAAAGCAGATAAATGGCTGAGATTAGAAGCGAATATTTATAACTAGCAATAGCGCTTCCGCCTTCACCTATATTTGAGAAGTTTTGGCCGGGCATCCATTTGGCAGTGTTTGCAATTAAGGCAGAGATAATATTTTCAAGGATAAGTGTCCAAAGTACGCCGGTTGCAATTGCACTAATTGGCGAGCGGAAAAGTAGCCCCAAAATCATCCCAAGTGTTCCAAAGCACAGGGTAGATATAAAGATATTCAGAGTTGTCTGCCCGAGTATTACAAGTGCAGCATGAGAACTCCATTTAGCCGTACTTACTTTGGCATGACCAGCAAGCGCATAGGAAAGCGCAATGCTAAATCCTCCAGCAAATATCACCATGAGAAGTGCATAAATTTTCATTGAAATAAATTTTCCAACCAATATTTTCATCCGTGAAGGTTGGCGAACCAATAAATTGCGCAATGTTCCGTAGGTGTATTCCTG
>CAIMMQ010000103.1 GCA_903842675.1 uncultured Actinomycetes bacterium | reverse complement strand
CTTATGAAAAGGGCAAGATAAAGAATGAAGATGGCCGAGTTCTAGCAACCAACATTTATACCGTTGGCTGGGCCAAGCGCGGACCTTCTGGTGTAATTGGTACTAACAAGAGTGATGCCGCCGATGTTGTAAAACTATTGATTGAAGATTTGAAAACTCCAAAATCAACAAGTGATATTCGTGAATTGTTGAAGCCGGACCACGAAATTGTTGATCAGGCTTTCTGGACCCGTATCAATGCCGCCGAAGTAAAAGCTGGCGAAGTGCACGGCAAACCACGCGTTAAAGCCACTTCTATTGCGAAGTTAATGAGTTTGGGGCGGGGATAGCAAACAGGTAGGATTTACCAGCACCACCCGCGCTTGTAGCTCAACGGATAGAGCATCTGACTACGGATCAGAAGGTTAGGGGTTCGAATCCCTTCAAGCGCACAATCTATTTACAAATGATCCAGATTTTAACTTTGGTGGGCAACACCCAATACGCCAAGACACATTTCATCTGATGAACCTTCGCCCCATGTGAAATAACGTGGCGGCAGCTTCTTAAGTTCTGGCAATACTTGCCGCAGCGTCGGATCAAATGTACAAATCACTCGAACCGTGTCGCCAACCTTTAATTGCACTGGATCTTTAAGCACGGTGGGTGATTGATCATCGAAGTTGTAATTTGGGCGATCGAGCAAGATTTTTTCGCCAGGCGTGCCGGGATTTAGAATTAATTGAAGTGAGCGACCAAGTAAATGCATATGTGGCGTTGCTTTTACAACCAACTCATTCTGCTTAATTTTTTGATCACAAGTAGAAGTTGTGCTTGGAATCGGTTTAATAGGATTTTTTCCACAAATTAAATTTAGCCCCATTGATTCCATTGCACTTGATTGGCTTGTGCGCTGGGCCAGGTTAATGAGTGATTTACCTCGGTCGCAGAAATCTCCAGTTACTCCAGGAGGACAGGCGAGTTCTACTGGTGCTGCAATTAATTCAGAATACAAAGTGGCGAGTTTTGCGCCCTTCGCTGGTACTGCAGTTATGAGAACTTTGGACTGATCGGAGGGAATCTTTTTGCCATTCATCGCAAGTAGGTTGTAATGAACTTGAAGAACTATTTGATCGCCCTTTGCAATCGGCGTTCCATAACCTGCAGGCATGACATCTTTATCGCGCCCTGGCGCCCAGGAAGAAAGCCATGGCGATGTTAAGAATGATGAAAAGCCAGAACCTAGTCCCGTTCCACCAAAGCATGGCCAACCAGTTCCATTGTTATCAATGGTCTTGGCCTCTGCTAAATCTTTCTTGCCAACTAAAAACATAATTGCGTGATGCATCATCACGCGTTGCTGTGGTTGGAATTCCACCTGCGTGATTAACGAATCTTGATTTACCTTGGGATTAATTAAGAAACAACGGTAATCATCAGTGCCACCGTTTTGCCCTTGAGGTAAATGCGCTTTAGGCATCTGGGCCGTAAAGACAATGGATGATGAAGCAGGGCTTGCACTATTAATGAGGGGCGTGGCAAATGATCCGAGAAGAAATAGCGGAAGTGCCAGCACCCAACCGGTTCGTCTCATGCGCTAATAATAAAGTTACTTTCCAAATAGCGCCTATTTGAATTCCTGACTATCTTTGAGCAATGAGGCGTTTTAGTTCACTTATCGTGGCAATAGTGATCGTCATCTCAACGGGAGCAATATCGCCAACTCTCACATCTAGCGCTGAGGCAAGCTCAAGTATTACTACGCAAGAGCTTCGGCTCAATGGTGCAGGTGGTGTTGCTATCGATGCGACTATTTATCTGCCGAATGCAAAAGTGGCACCAGCAATTTTGTTGGCACATGGGTTTACCGGAGACAAGAAAAGTGTTGCAGTCCAAGCACGAGAGCTAGCTGCAAAAGGTTATGTAGTACTGGCGTGGACGGCTCGCGGTTTTGGCAATTCCACCGGAGAAATCTCGATGGATGCGCCAAACGCAGAAGTAGCTGACGTTTCTAAACTTATTGATTATCTTTCAACTCGTAAAGAAGTTAAGCAGCAAAGTATTGGAGATCCACTTGTAGGTATCACTGGTGATTCTTATGGCGGTGCGATTTCGTTATTAACTGCTGGTTATGACAAACGCATCGATGCTGTTGCAGCGAATATAACTTGGAATAATTTGGCGCAATCTCTCTTTCCACAAAATTCAAGTGATCCATCAGTTGGCCCATATAAAAAATTCTGGGCCGGAACATTCTTCGCTCTGGCAACCTTGCCTAACTCGGCAGCAGGCGAGTGTGGAACGTTTACTGCCGCCTGGTGTGGTGCTTTCAAGGATGCAGTGGCCACAGGCGCTCCTACGGCCGCTGACATGCAACTTCTAAATGCATCTTCTCCTTCTACAATTACCAACCGCATCACAGCCCCAACGCTTTTGATGCAAGGCGAAGCAGATTCTTTGTTCCCGCTCTCTGAGTCAATTAAGACTGCAAATGAAATTCACACAGCACATCCAACTACGCCACTTGCCATGATTTGGCACAGTGGTGGTCATGATGGTGGAACTGATGAATCAGCCCGACTTCACCAGAGCGTTGCAAACTGGTTCGAAATATATTTAAAGGGAGTTAAGAAAAGCTTCCCAACTTTCCAAATCACCAACACAAATGGATCAATCTCCCTTGTTGACTCATCGGTGATTCCTAAGTATCTAACTAGTTCAACCCTTCCATTAGAAACTCCTTCGCTACCAATAGAAATAGCAGTTCCCTACACAGCTTTGGTAGCACCTATAGGAGGAATCCCTGGTGCCATATCTTCATTACCTGGCGTGGGTTCTGCCTTATCTCTTGCTGGAAATATTGGCGGTGCAAGTGCAGCATTCTTACCAGGGCAAAGCGGATTCCTAGAGAGTGCTGTTCTAGCCAAACCAATGCACGTGGTTGGGGGATCGTCAGTAAAAATTCGGGTCTCATCTAATAAAAGCGATGCGACTCTTTTCTTCTCACTTGTTGTGCGCACCGCATCTGGTCAAACAAAACAACCAAATGGGATTGTGAGTGCTGTTCGACTTACTCATATCGCAAGCACTGGCTCGGATTACACAATTCAATTACCAGCAGTTGTACTTGACGCTGCGGTTGGCGACAAGATTGCAGTAGGAATCTCAACAACCGATCAAGGTTACGAGCTTCCACAAGATGGTCGTCAGTATGCGATAACCGCAATATCTCCAATACTCATTTCACAAATGACTTTTACAACTGCAGTTAATCACGCAGCTCTAATTGGCTGGCCTATCGCTGGTTTGCTGGCAATTATTTTGGCAATCATCGCGGTTTATCTGCGCCGACCACGCCACAACACCGAACCGCTGGAAGAGAGTGACTCTCTCGTAACTGTTTCGAATCTTTCCAAAGTTTATAAAGATGGTTACAAAGCAGTCGATGGCCTT
>CAIMMQ010000102.1 GCA_903842675.1 uncultured Actinomycetes bacterium | reverse complement strand
GTCAATTACGCCTTCTTGCGAGCTAGCACCAACAACACAACCACCAACAAAGTGCGCCGTGAAAGGTGCGCCGATTAAATCACCGACATGACCGCCAACAATTCCACCGCGCTTTTGCGCGATGTGTTTTACAACTTCATTGGCGGCCGGAATATAAGTCGCGTTTGGCTTGGTGGCATCGTTCTCCGAAGTTAACCGGGAACCAAAGATCGATCGCTTCAAATAGATGCGAACCGAGGAATCCACATTTTGCATCACGAGTGCGATAACCGTGCGCTGACTCCACTTTCGAACATCCAAAACTCGACGCAATAAATTTGGGTGGCGAATCACGGTCTTTAACCACTGCTTGCGCCGAATTTTTGGCGTCGCGCCTGCAGTCATAACCGTCTGGAGCATGCCCATCAAATTGCTGCCAATTCCATAGCGCACTGGCTCGACATGCGTATGTTCATCTGGAAAGAACGATGATGTGATTGCAGATCCTTGACTGTAATCAATATCAGAATTTGGCATTAGTGCGCCGGTTAAAGCTTCGCTATTTGTTCGAGATAGTTTGCCAAGCGCACTTGATAACTTGGGAAGTACGCCCGCGCCCTTCATGCGATGCAATAACTTCTGCGTGTTATATGTTCCAGCAGAAACAATTACTTGATTAGCCGTAAAGACTTTGCGGCCCCCAAACCAAGCCGAGCTTTTGCGGGTATGGATCTTCCAAGTGCCATTTGCTAACTCTTCGATCTTATAAACCGTAAGTTCTGGAACTACTTGCGCCCCCGCTTTTTCAGCAAGGCCTAAGTAATTCTTAGGCAGAGTGTTCTTTGCGTTATTTCGACAGCCCGTCATGCACGCGCCACATTGAATACAACCTGTGCGTTCTGGGCCAACGCCGCCGAAGAATGGATCGGCTGCCTTAACTCCTTTGCCTTCGCCAAAATAAACGCCGAGCGGTGCCATTTTGAAAGTGTGGCCAACTCCCATTTCGATTGCTGCTTCTTTCATCGCCGCATCTGATGGTGAGAAAAATGGATTTTCAGTTACACCTAACATGCGAGAAGCCTGGTCATACCAAGGAAGAAGCTCGGACTTCCAATCAGTTATGGCAGACCATTGTGGATCATTGAAATATGTATCAGGTGGAATATATAAAGTGTTTGCGTAAACCAGTGAGCCACCACCAACCCCAGCACCCGCAAGAACTAATACATCAGGCAGGGCGTGAATTCTTTGAATCCCCCGCAAACCAAGTTTTGGCAGATATAAAAATTTAGAAATTCGCCAGGAAGTTTTTGGGAAATCTTTATCTTGAAATCGCCGGCCCGCTTCGATTACACAAACTCGATAGCCTTTTTCAGTAAGTCGCAGCGCGCTTACCGAACCACCGAAACCAGATCCGATAACAACAACATCGAAGTCGCGTCCGCCGCTTTCCATAGGTCATTCATACCAATATGCGGCGCGGGTTTCTACAGATATCTACATTTATGGAGCCCCCCGTCAGGATTGAACTGACGACCTGCCGCTTACAAGGCGGCTGCTCTACCACTGAGCTAGGGAGGCGGATCGAACCGAATAGATCGGTGATTGACCAGGGGCAATTATGGCACGCAATTTGAAGAACGAATTACGCCTGAATACTGAGTAAGTTACCTATATGCGCCTCGGAGTCCTAGATGTTGGGTCAAATACCGTTCACCTACAGGTCGTCGATACCTACCCAGGGGCCCGTCCTAATCCAACTTTCAACCACAAAGAAGAACTTCGATTAACCGAATATTTAACGCCGGAGAACAAGATTTCCGAAGAAGGAATTATTGCGCTTCGAGCCGCAATTTCCCAAGCCGTCGCCCAATCTAAAGCGGTCCAAACCGAAGAGTTGCTTCCCTTCGCAACATCGGCGCTTCGAGACGCTGCAAATGGCGATGAGATTATCGCGGCAATAAATAAAGATTTTGAAATTGATCTACAAGTTCTTACTGGTGAAGAAGAGGCAAAGTTAACTTTCCTCGCAGCCAGGCGCTGGTTTGGTTGGTCGAGTGGGCGGTTGTTAGTAATTGATATCGGTGGTGGCTCACTTGAGATTGCGTCCGGTGTTG
>CAIMMQ010000101.1 GCA_903842675.1 uncultured Actinomycetes bacterium | reverse complement strand
GCGCGATCTGGCCCATGCAAAGATAAAAGAATTACTTGATTCCGGAAAGCCAATGCCGCAATACCTAAAGGATCATGCGATTTATTACGCAGGCCCAGCAAAAACCCCGGTTGGTTATGCCTCTGGGTCATTTGGCCCAACCACAGCAGGTCGAATGGATTCTTACGTAGATCAATTCCAGGCAGCGGGTGGTTCGATGATCATGCTTGCGAAGGGTAATCGTTCAAAGGCAGTAACTGATGCCTGTAAAAGTCATGGTGGTTTCTACTTAGGTTCGGTTGGTGGACCAGCCGCAAGACTTGCGCAAGATTGCATCAAGAGCGTTGAGGTTTTGGATTACGCCGAACTCGGCATGGAAGCTATTTGGAAGATTGAAGTTGAAGACTTTCCAGCATTCATTGTGGTTGACGATAAGGGAAATGATTTCTTCGCCGAAACTTCAAAACCGATATCGATTGGCAAACGACCTAATTAGTTCCTACTAGTAACTAGTAGTTCCTAGTAATAATGCGAGCGATGTTTTTTCTTCAAAGCCGTGCAAGGAGTTCCATAACGAGCCTTGATATATGTCAGGCCCCATTTAATTTGAGTTAGTGGGTTAGTGCGCCAGTCGGTTGAAATAATTTCCATCTTGGTGGCTGGAAGTGCTTGGGCAATTCCATGGGCACCGCTTCGATAATTATGAGCCTTAAAGTTCCAGTGACTCTCGCCATCCCAGAGTTGGGTTAGGCAGGAGACTTGGGTTGAATTCCAGTCATAGGAATCAGCGATCAAATTCTTGGCAACAAGCTTTGCGCCATCTGGCGTACGCGCTAGGTCTACCTGGCGAGCTTCAAGGGAGACCAGTGCAATCGTCTTAGCGTCGACCGATGAAACTCCATTTGCATCCAAGGTAATTCCATTTTGCGCAGTGGGGCTGCCGGGGTTCTGGGTATCGCCGGGGGTGCCGGGAGAACCGGGAGTAATAGTTAGGGCTGGGAAGTTATCTGGCACGGTGACCATTTGTGTGAAGGCGGCTTGGGCATAGGTCGTATCTACGGCCGCGATGAAGGTGATAAAAAAGGCAGCGCCGATTACAACTCGTGGATTACGCCAGATCGAAACCATGGCAACTACCTCCTTTCAACCTTCAATACGCTGGCATACGCCTGCGTTTTCCCCATGAGCCACCCGCCCAAAAAAGGGCCAGAGGTTAGGGGGAAGGGTTACAGAGTTACACGGATGGGGGCCATGGGCAAACCTATTTAGGCTTAACGGAGGAAAAAGTTTGAATTCTCAGGATTGGGGATATCTAAAACCCCAGGTCGCATGTATAAAACTTAAATTGAGGCATATCCCACATCAGGGCGCGCCACGCGTAATCCGCCACGCCGTCGGCGGGGTCAGATCCACGCTCAGGAGGAATCCAGATGAAAAACGAGACTGCTATTGCGTGAAGTTGACCGGCTCCTCGAGCATCTCAGTCACAAGGGCGGCAATTGGCGAGCGCTCGGACCTGGTCAAAGTGATGTGGGCGAAGAGCGGATGCCCCTTTAGCGACTCAACCACCGCGACGACACCGTCATGACGCCCAACTCGCAGGTTATCTCGCTGTGCCACGTCGTGAGTAAGTATGACTCTGGAGTTTTGGCCAATGCGAGACAGCACGGTTAGGAGCACCCCGCGCTCTAGGGACTGGGCTTCATCAACAATTACAAATGAGTCGTGAAGCGAGCGGCCGCGAATGTGGGTCAGGGGCAGAACTTCGATCAGGCCACGGTCGATAATTTCATCAATAACTTGTTGGCTTACCAAAGCGCCCAAAGTATCGAAGACGGCTTGGGCCCAAGGCGACATTTTTTCACCTTCGCTACCTGGCAGGTATCCCAACTCTTGGCCACCGACTGCATAAAGTGGACGAAAAATTAATACCTTCTTATGGTGACGTTTTTCCAGGACTGCTTCAAGTCCAGCGCTTAGCGCGAGCGCGCTCTTTCCGGTGCCAGCTCGGCCACCAAGTGAAACGATCCCGATCTCGTTATCCAAAAGTAGATCCAGGGCAACGCGTTGTTCGGCGCTTCGGCCATGGAGTCCAAAGGCGGATCGATCGCCACGGACTAACTGCAACTGCTTGTCAGGTGTGACTCTGGCCAACGCACTTCCCTTTTCGGAATGTAGAACAACTCCGGTATGGCAAGGAAAATCTTTTGCGATATCGCTGGCAACTTTGTTGGACTCATACAACGCATCTATCAGAGAGGAAGGGGCGCTCGCCTCAGCCATTCCAGTCCAACCACTGGTCAGCGCAAGCTCAGCGCGGTATTCCTCAGAATCAACACCAACCGATGATGCTTTAACCCGAAGAGGCAAATCTTTAGTAACAAGGATTACCTCGCGACTCTCGGCCATTAAGTTTCTAGCGATTGCCAATATTCTTGAATCATTAGAGCCATCACGCAGGAAACCAGCTGGAAGTGAGGATGGATCAGAATGATTTAACTCTACTTTTAAGGTTCCACCCAAGTCATTCAAATTTATAGGTTGATCTAATCGACCATTATTTATCCGCAGATCATCAAGGGTGCGAAGGGCGGCTCGGGCAAAGTAGCCCAGTTCGGGATGATCGCGCTTGGTTTCTAACTCTCCGATCACAGTGATGGGAATGATCACCTCATGTTCGGCAAATCTGGTCAACGCCGCAGGATCAGCCAGCAAAACGCTGGTATCTAGGACATATGTCTTTCGTTGCTTTTTTTCTTTCCGCGACGAATTGGTCAAGAATTACTCACATTCTCGTTAGTTGGACAAGTCCTTTTTGGCGCCATTACACATCAGATTGGACACCAGTAAATCTATGTAGTTTTTTTGGTAGTGGCTAAAAGGTAAATCCAGTTGTGGCAAAGGATCACGCGACACGCTAAATCAAAATATTAAATCTTGTTAACCTAACTTTTTAGGATCGGCCCAGTTTTCAGGCCCCAAAGCGGCGATGGCGCTTTGAGTAAGCCCGAATGGCTCGCAAGAAATCTATCCTTCTAAAGTCTGGCCAATACGCCTCACAAAAGTAGAACTCGGAGTGGGCGCTTTGCCACAACAAAAATCCACCAAGTCGCTGCTCGCCAGATGTCCGAATTACCAAGTCGGGGTCTGGGATTCCGGCCGTGTATAGATAGCGACTTATTTCATCAACGTTTACGCCAGCTGCAATCTCGGCCGCGCTCTTTCCATCGGCGCCGCCCGCAACTATGAGTGCTTTCACGGCATCAGCAATCTCACTTCGCCCGCCATAACCAATCGCAACATTGACGACAACTCCAGGAATACCTTTTGTTCCTTTCGCTGCACTTGATAACAGCTCTTGCAATTTTGGCGGCAACAATTCCATTGAACCAAGCGGCCTTATTTCCCAACGTTTTTGCGCCGCAAGATTTGAAACGCTCTCACCAATTATTTCCAGCAGCGGTTCCAACTCGTGGGCTGGTCTGGCTAGGTTTTGATTTGAAAGCAGCCAAATAGTTAGAACTTTAACTTGGGCTTCCTCACACCAATCCAATAGATCAATAATTTTGTCGGCACCTGCTTTATGACCACGGATCGTTGAAATATCTCCGTCATCCGCCGGGTTCTCCTTTGACCAACGCCGGTTGCCATCCAAGATGACTCCGATGTGGTGTGGGGTTTGTGAAAAATCTAATTGTGAATAAATTCGTGCTTCATAAAGTGGATAGACCGCGGCCTTTATCAGCGCCTTGATAGGTTTTTTGATCGTATTCAAGCCCACCATTTAAAACTTATTTTGCTTGAAGGGCTTGAAAATCTTTTAGTGCTCTGCGCTCGGCAACAAATGACGCAATCGGCAATGTTCCGGCGAGGATAAATAGGATCGTTGCGTTTAGGGATTTGCGTGCCTTGAGGCAATAGAAGAAGGTGGCCAAAACATATATTGGATAGGTGAAGCCGTGAACCAAGGCAATCCAAGTGAAGTAGTGATGGGTTGATTTTAAAAACAAATAATGGGTGGGCACATTAACAAACCAGAGAAGTAAGGACATTACCCCGCACCAAACTGCCATTACTCGAAAGCGCATCATCGAAGAATGAAGTGACTTTAGATAGGCACCATTAGCGTTATTTGTTGAATCATTAGCGTTGCTCATGCGCCTACCTTATCCTCCAAATCCTTGATATCCACAGTAACTCCAGAGGCTGGAAGCTTCAACCCGCCTGCCGGGCGATCTTTCATCCGATTATAGAACGGGGTCAGCAGAACCATAAGGGCGAGCAGCCACCAAATAAAGACATACGTGATGTGTTGCCAGTAGTAACCAGCGGCTTTAGATTTTAATTGTGGTGATGGAATGCGATCCTGAATTATCGCTTGGCCGTAACTAGTATTTTCGGTGCGAGCAACAACATAACCATCAAAGAGCGTAAGTTCTGTTTTACCGGCGACCAGGGCAGGATCTATTCGCGAAAGAATTGATGAACCAGCAGAACTTGGAATTACTGAATCAACATTTTGACGAGGATAGAGCCGACCGGTTACAACAACCTCATCAACAATAGCTTGTGACTTAAGTGCCTCGGGGCCACGTACAACTAAAATTGCACCGCCGCTTCGAAGTTTTAAAAGTCGAACTTCGAGTGAAACTTTTTTATTAGCACCGCCAGCGCCAATGCTTTGGTTGGGCGCGGAATAGGTATTTACATAGTGGCCACGAAATCTAACAATTCTATTTGCGGCAGCTGGCGGTAAATTAATTCCAGCACTTGAAATTTTGGATAATGAAATCTGGGGTTTATCTGGCAGCGTTCTGTTTGCTACTTGAACATCTTGTGCCCGATGAAGTTGCCAAATACCGAGTTCAACAAAAATTATTGACATTAGAAGTGCCGCAATAACTTGTGCGAACTTTGGGAAGAGGCTTTTAGTTATCTTCATCAGGTATGACAGGTTTTAGATTTGGGTCACGATCAGCCATTCGCTTATATCTGCGGTAGAAACTGCGAAGTAAGAAGACCGTTGCTAGGCATAGAACCGCGACGGTAATCGACCCAGCAATACCCACATTCACGCTGGCGTCATCGGACATGCGCTGATTGTAGACTGAAGGCGTGTCTGAATCTCGTACTAACGACCCAAGGTTGCGGGAGCGTTATGGCATAACGAAGAAGCGATTTCCGTCATGGTTGGTTTCAGCGATTCTAATCACATTGATCGGTGGAACTTGGCTGGCATGGAGTGCCAATCATTTTTCGCGGCCAGAGGTTCGAGCAAATTTAATTTCCTTTAAAGCGATCGATGCAAAGAGCATTGAAGTTAGATATTCGATTACATTTAAAACTTTGGCACGGGCGCATCAATGCCGACTCATCGCCCATGACTACGACGCAAACGTGGTTGGTGAATTGATGGACCAATTCCCTGCCGGTGCCCCATCGCAAACGCGAATCGTCCAAATTCCCACCAGATTGCTGGCAGTTAATGCGGGAATTGATGGATGTGGGGCGTTGTAAGTAAACTCCTGCCCTTATGGAGCGCAAGAACAATACGAGACCAGATGAGACGCAAACTTGGTTAACCCAAGAAGCGGCTGATCGGCTCAGCGCTGAACTAAAGGAATTAGAAGGTCCAATTCGCGCCGATGTTGTCAAAAAGATTGAAGCGGCACGCGCCGAAGGAGATCTAAAGGAGAACGGTGGCTATCACGCCGCTCGCGATGAACAAGGAAAAATTGAAGGTCGTATCCGTCAGTTAAAACATATTTTGGAACATGCACACATTGGAAACCCACCAGCTGGGGAATCAGGTGTTGTCGGACTTGGCATGTTAATCACCGTAGATATCGCGGGCGATGAGATGAAATTCCTACTTGGCTCTCGTGAAATCGATAGTGGCGATGTCGATATCTACAGTGAAAAATCCCCACTTGGTGCGGCGGTACTTGGTGCCAAAGTTGGCGAGACTGTGACTTATCAAGCGCCAAATGGCAAGGCAATAAGTGTTGCAATTCTAGAAGCCCAAAACTTCTTCTAGATTATTTAGATTATTTAGATTATTTAGCGCTGACCTTCACATACTTGCGCACGCTAATCGGTGCAAACACAACAACTAAAAGGACCATATAAATCAGCGACATTGCTACTGGGTGCTGGCTGGGCCAAGAAGTAGCTGTGGCGCCAAAGATGTTCTTGGTTCCAAATAATTCACGGCAGGCTGCGACCATTGTTGAAACTGGATTCCACTCGGCAAAATATTGCAGAATTTTCGGCATACCAGTTGTCGGAGCAAAGGCATTTGATAAGAAGGTTAGCGGAAAGACCGTAAGGAAAACCAAGCTCTGGGCCACTCGTTCTTCACGTACGGATAACCCAATCAAGATTCCGATCCAAGACATTGAGTAACCAAAGGCAAGTAGAAATAAGAATGCTAAGAAAATCTTTACCGGGCCACTACTTGGCCGCCAGCCAACTGCGAAACCAACTAGGCCCATCACAACAAGAGTCACAATATTTTGAAGTGTGTCGCCAACCGTACGACCTATAACAACAGCAGAGCGTGCAATTGGGAGAGATCTAAATCGATCGATCAAACCCTTCTGCATATCTGCGGTTAGTCCTACCGCAGTTGCTGCAAGCGTAAATGCAACGGTTTGCACGAAGATGCCGGGCATCAATAATTGAACGTAACCACCGGAAACGCCAGAGTTAATGGCGCCACCGAATACGTAGCGGAACAAGAGCACAAACATGGCGGGCTGGATGGTCGCAAAGATAAGGACTTCTGGAATACGAATCATCTGAAGCAATTGCCGCTTGGTAATTACTAGGAAATCTCCAATGGCTTGTTTCATTTGCGTTTCTTCTTTCCAGTAAATACTTCGGCTTCAATTTCGGCAACATGTCCAGTTAGCGAAATAAATACATCATCCAGCGAAGGCCGCTTTAATCCGATATCAAGTGGATGAATTTTTGCTTCATCCAATAGGCGCAGTACTTGGACCAGGGAATTACTACCGTTATTGACTGGCGCTGAAATTCGGCGAAGGCCGGTATCAACAATTGGTTCCACGCCAGCAACTTGTTTAACTAATTCGACTGCTCGCGTTAAGTGTGAAGCATCGACAGTAATTTCTAACCGCTCGCCACCAACTTGATTCTTTAATTCATCAGAGGTGCCGCGTGCAATAACTTTTCCGGCATCGATAACTGCGATGGAATCTGCAAGCTGATCGGCCTCTTCTAAATATTGCGTCGTAAGTAAAAGTGTTACACCGCCTTTAACGAGTTCATCAATTACCTGCCACATTTCCTGGCGACCACGAGGGTCAAGTCCAGTAGTTGGCTCATCTAAAAAAAGCACTTTTGGTTTGATAATTAGCGAGGCGGCCAAGTCAAGACGCCTGCGCATGCCACCGGAATAAGTTTTAATTGGCCGGCGCGCAGCTTCAGTAAGCGAAAATTTCTCAAGTAATTCAGTAGCCCGGGCCTTGGTTGCACTTGCACTTAAGTGATAAAGCCGGCCAAACATTGTTAAGTTATCCCAACCAGTAAGCGTTTCATCAAGCGCCGCGTACTGACCTGATAAGCCGATCATGTTGCGAACTTGATCTGGATGTTTAAGGACATCAACACCACCAACACTTGCCGAACCTTCATCTGGCGTAAGAAGTGTTGCTAGAACGCGGACTGTGGTCGTTTTTCCGGAACCATTTGGTCCGAGCAGGCCAAGAACGGTGCCTTCTTCAACATCTAGATCTAAACCGTCAAGCGCGCGGACTTCACCATTTCGATAAGTCTTAACTAAGCCTTGGGCGATGATGCTCTTCATAAACCTCACAATAATGGATCACATCTCGATATGTGAGCACTTTCTAAGGGGGAAACACTTATGGGCGGGAATCTCGGGAATAGCCGTAGTAAACTGGTGGTTGAAGTTTCAAGGAGTTTTTCCTTGATTAGTAGGGCTAGTTGGCCAGATTTTCTCGGCAGCTAAACTGTAATAATAATGAAAGGTTTTCATGTCTAAAGAAACTAAGAAGGATCCCTCTGCCCCACTGACTCATAAAGAGATCATGTTCGTGCTCTCTGGCCTTATGGTCGGAATGCTGCTCGCGGCTCTTGATCAGACAATTGTCTCCACTGCGCTAAAGCGCATCGTTGAAGACTTCAACGGTCTCTCCCACTACACCTGGGTAGTTACTGCATACCTTCTTACTTCAACTGCATCAACGCCTTTGTACGGGAAAATTTCCGACCTTTACGGTCGACGTCCGGTATTTCAATTCGCAATTGTTACCTTCTTAATTGGTTCATTTGCTGCTGGCGCTTCGCAGAATATGTCCCAACTAATTATCTTCCGTGGTTTGCAAGGTCTTGGCGCTGGTGGCTTAATGGCGCTTACCTTCGTAATTATCGGTGACATCGTTTCGCCACGCGAACGCGGTAAGTATCAAGGTTACTTCGGTGGTGTTTGGGGACTTTCTTCAGTTGCTGGCCCACTACTTGGTGGATTCTTCTCAGACCACGCCCACATCTTCGGAATTGTTGGCTGGCGCTGGATCTTCTACATCAACTTGCCATTTGGTATTGGCGCACTAATTATTACTACTGCTTCGCTACATATTCCTAAGGTAAAGCGCGAACACAAGATTGATTACTTCGGCGCTCTGCTTCTCGTAACAGCAGTTACAGTTCTTCTATTGGGTATATCTGTCTATGGTCCACAAAATGGTTGGGCTGATTCAAAGACCGTGACATCACTTGCAATCGCAATTATTTTGACTATCGCATTCTTAGTTCAGGAAAGTCGTGCGCCAGAACCAATTTTGCCGCTCACACTTTTCAAGAATCACACAGTTGCACTTACATCAGCACTTGCCTTCGTAATAGGTGCCGGTATGTTCGGTGCAATTGTTATGTTGCCGCTCTACCTGCAAACAGTTAAGGGTAACTCTGCAACGGTATCTGGGCTTAAATTAATCCCTTTCATGCTTGGAATCGTTTCGATGTCGATCCTAAGTGGAAAACTTATTAGCAAGCATGGGCATTACAAGCGCTATCCAATTATGGGCCTTGTCCTTATGACCTTCGGAATCATTGGACTCTCAACTCTTAGTGAGACCACACCATTCTGGAAGCTTTCTATCTTTGCAATAATGATTGGTGCTGGCCTTGGTCTTTCAATGCAGACCATTGTTATCGCACTTCAGAATGCAGTTGAATTCAAAGATATGGGCGTTGCAACAAGTGCCAACACCTTCTTTCGCTCAGTTGGCGGAACGATCGGTGTAACAATCTTTGGAACTATCTATGCCAACCGATTGGCACATTACCTACCTCTTGGTGTTGCAAAACTTGCCGCGAATAACCCTACGGCTTTGGCTGGAGCAACTCCAGAAAAATTTGCCGCACTAAAGAACAACACTGCAGTGATCAAAACCTTTACCCCAGAACTGCAAGCAAGTATTTACCACTCATTCGTTCAGTCATTCCACGTTGTATTCCTCGCAGCAGCGCCAGTCACAACTCTTGGTTTCTTGCTCGCGCTGATGCTTCGTGAGACTCCACTTCGCTCCGGTGCTGCGCACCACGCTGCGAAAGAAGAGGCTGCCGGCGAGGCACTTGCTTAAAAAAATATCGCTTAACAAGTCACTGCCGAAGGAAGTTTATGTTCTTTCGGTAGTGGCTTTTTTTGTGGCATTGGGCTACGGAATGATCATTCCTGCAATTCCACTCTTCGCAAAAACATTCCATGTAAATAATGCAGCCATCGGTGCCATCATCTCGGCCTTTGCCTTTGCCCGGTTTGCCTTCGGATTACCTGCTGGAAAGCTCATCGATAAGTTTGGTGAGCGAAATGTGCAAGCAATTGGTTTAGTAATTGTTTCGGTCTCATCACTCACCGCTGGGCTAGCCCAAACATATTGGCAACTCTTGATATTTCGTGCGATCGGCGGAATTGGATCCGTTATGTTTTCGGTATCTGCCGGTGCGCTGCTGATGCGATCAGTTGATGACAGTGTTCGTGGTCGCGCCCAATCGGTTTACAACGGCGGCTTTCTGATCGGTGGCATCGCAGGTCCAGCATTTGGTGGCTTGCTCTCGATGATTTCCCTTCGAGTGCCCTTCTTTGTTTATGCAGTTACCTTGCTCTTTGCATCATTCACAACAACCTTCTTTTTGCATGAAAAACGCCTCGGTAAATCGATCCATAACAAGCAAGATCCTGCCGACCGGGTAACTTTAAAAGAAGCGCTAAAGATTTATCCATATGTGGCTGCGATGGCGATTTCATTTTTAACTAACTGGGTGCTCTTTGGTCTGCGAAATTCCATCTTGCCACTCTTTGCAAAAGATTCACTCCATGCAAGTACTTCAATTCTTGGTTATGGCTTTACCGTCTCTGCCATTGTGCAGGGAATTGCACTTATCTACGTAGGTAAAATTTCTGATTTCCGGGGTCGTAAATTTGCACTTCTTGTTGGATCCTTCGTTCTGCTATCTGGAGTTGCCACAATTCTGGTTTCATCAAACTGGTGGTTCTACATTCTGGCAATGATCTTCTTTGGAATTGGTGGCGCCTTTGAAGGCACTGCAGCATCCGCAGTAGTTGGCGATGTCTTTGGTGGTAAAGGTGGCCGAGTTATTGCGCTCTGGCAGATGGCGGGCGACTTTGGAAATATCGTGAGCCCAGTTGTTCTTGGTTGGTTAGTTGATGCACATTCTTATAAGCCAGCATTCATAGCAACAGGAGCAGTGTTTTCATTAACACTGCTCCTGTCAGCAAAGATGCCGGAAACGCGGAAGTTAAAAGAGATAACTCTTAGCGATCACGCAGAATAGATAGTAAACGAACTATCTCTAGGTATAACCAAACAACAGTTACCATCAAGCCAAATCCAGCACGCCATGATTCTTCGTGCGGCACACCAGCGGCAACCATCTTCTCGATCTGATCAAAATCCATAATCAAAAAGAATGATGCAAGGCCGACTCCGCCGACTGCTAGTAGTAAGCCAAGACCAGATACGCCGTATAGACCGTATCCGTGACCAACGCCGAACATGCCCGCGATCATCGATCCAAAACCAAGGATCATGTAACCGATTAGTGCGCCCATCATTACGCGAGTAAATTTAGGAGTAACTCGAACTCGCTTGCTCTTGTAGGCAAAGAGAACGCCGGCAAATGCTGCAACAGTTCCAATTAAAGCTTGCGAGATAATTCCAGGATGGATTGACTCGTAAGCACTGCTGATTGCACCGAGCGCCAAACCTTCAAGGCCAGCGTATGCAAGCGCGGCCCATGGCTTAACTTTCTTGCTCATTGTTAGAACCAAGCCAAGAACCAATGCGCCAATCATTGCGATCATTGCAAATCCCATTGAAAGATTTGCCTTCCATGCAAGTGCTCCGGCGGTTACAAGAACCACGAACAACATTGCAGTACGGGCGACAACATCATCGATGGTCATACGACCAGTGCGAATTGAAGATGCGGCAGGGGCGTTATAAAGATTGTCTAGTTCGGCAGTTGATGGCACGACTGTTGTATTGCCACGTAACGCAATCTCAGTTGAGGTGCGCTTAAATACCGGGTTAGAACTTTCCATTGTTCTCCTTTTCAGGTTTAGCTAGGTTGCAAGCGTTAGCTTGCGATCATAAGTTTAAACAATTTCCGGTGGTTTGGTATTCCAATTTTGACTTCGGTGCTCAAAATTGGCTGTGAGTTGCTCGTTTAGGCGCCCAAAGCGAGGCTTATTTTCTCTTAAGCTCTCGAAGTGATCGCTTAACTTCGCGGCGTCTAGCTGCCGCGACGGGATCCTTCTTGGCAGGTGAAATCCAGCGTAAGAAGAAGATAAAGATAATGATGACAAAGAAGCGAGGGCGCAAATCAACCAATAACAAGTGCCGCCGATCGCAAACTACGTGAGCGGGGCTCAATTATTGTTCCCGATATTTTGGCGAATTCGGGCGGCGTGATGGGTTCTTATTTTGAATGGACTCAAAACATCCAGGAATTTAGCTGGCCAATTGAAAAATTCCGGAGTGAATTGGATTCCCGTATGGAGAAAGCTTTTAGTCACACCCATAAAGTATCGAAGAAGTACAAGGTCGACCTTCGAACTGCTGCATTTATTGTTGCAGTGGAGCGGGTAGCAAAGGCCTTCGAAATGCGAGGCAGCCTTGTTTAAATTATTGACTCAAGTTGCGAAATTTTTCGTGGATATGTGGCGGACACCCAAGAAACACAAAACTGGTCGCGGTGAAGATTTTGAGTAATTTATAACCAACCAGACTTTTTAAAACCGCGAAATAGGAATGCGGTAAGCGAAACCATTATGCCAATAACAAAGTAATACCCATATCTTGTCGATAGCTCAGGCATATGGTGGAAATTCATTCCGTAGATCCCGGCAATCATCGTTGGACCAGATGCGAGTGCAACCCATGCCGATATTCGACGCACATCAATGTTTTGTTGTACCTGGATATGGGCCAAATCAGCTTCAAGCACCGAAGTAATTAGCGAGTCTAATCCAGATGCATGCTCACAGGCTTGCAACAAATGATCTGAGGTATCGCGGAAGAAAGGCATTATTCCTTCTGGGACTGCGCTGACCATTCCACTTATTAGTTTGTTAATTGGGAGGATCAATGGCTCAATGGCGTGCTTGAATTCAATGATTTCTCGTTTCAAGAAATAGATTTCTTGTGAAAATGTTTGACGCTTACCGCTGAATACTTTATTTTCAACGCCGACAACTTCTTCTTCCAGTGATGTGGCTATTGCCGTGTATCCATCTATAACTCGGTCAGCAACCGCGTGCAACACCGCAAAGGGGCCGAGCTTCAGTAGTTGTGGGTTCTGCTCTAGGTCATGGCGAACAGTTGAAAGTGGATGCCCCTCACCGTGACGCACAATGACAATAAAGTGGTCAGCGATAAAGCATATTAACTCTCCGGTAGAAATTTCTTGTTCTGCCTTATCAAAGAAAACCGTCTTCAAGACGAAGAAGGTTAGGCCGGCATAATCTTCAATCTTTGGGCGCTGTTTAGCGTTGATTGCATCCTCAACTGCAAGAGGGTGAAAATTAAGTTCTCCAACGACCATATTAAATTCGGCTTCACTTGGTTCGGCCAAGCCAAGCCACACAAAGCCGCCTTTACTTCGGGCGATCTCAACAAGGTCAGAAATATCTGATGGACCCTCAACGCGTAAGCCATTTTGATACAGAGCCACGTCAACAATCATGGACAGAACTTAGCGGGCGGAATTGAATGTAGGAAGTCTAGGAAGTAAACAAGTAGGTGGTGCCCCCGGTCGGACTCGAACCGACACTGGAAGGATTTTAAGTCCTCTGTCTCTGCCATTGGACTACGGGGGCGCACAGCGTCTGGGAAGTCTACTAGGCGTATTTGGGTCAGATTTCCAGCTTATTAGTGCTTAAAAAATCGCCAGTAAAAGGCGCCAAACAAAAGCACAATGCCCACATTAGCTGCCAACCGTTCCAACGTGTGATTTCTAAAAAATAGCACATCGACAAAAACAATCGCGAAAATCATCGAACCCACGTAAAGTAAATTGCTTACTTGTTTCACGCCCTTAGTATCGAGCAAAAAAACCTTTTAGAACCTAGGCTTTCAAGAGGTTTCCAAAAGATAAGGTAAAACTAAGGTTTATTGGTTTGACAATCGCCGGCGCCACACTGTGTTTCTTTGGCAGCATTATTCTCACCTTAGGCAGCATCGTGAGCAGGCATGATTCTGGGAGACTTAGCGAAACTGCTCCAGTAGGTAGCGCTACGGGTGATACATACCCAGATTTGTCAACACTTTGTACCTAAGTAAAATATTTTCTGCAGTCGCGGCACGCGGTTTCAACCTTCAAATTGATTGAGCTGATTCAAAAAGTGCATTCAGGACTGCTTTTTGTGAATTCGTGCCGAAAATCCCTTGAATTGCCTACAA
The DNA here is from genome assembly GCA_903842675.1 of uncultured Actinomycetes bacterium. Classification (GTDB taxonomy): domain Bacteria; phylum Actinomycetota; class Actinomycetes; order Nanopelagicales; family Nanopelagicaceae; genus AAA044-D11. Next base: position 43,089 of record CAIMMQ010000101.1, on the reverse strand, counting down.
GTAGCCTTTAATGTTGCGAACCACAGGCGTGTCTGGGGTGATCGCATCTTAAGATCGAGCCTGTTTTAATACACAGAATCGAGGAACTTAATGAGTGTTAACAAGAAGAGAGTGGTAATTGCCGTGGCAAGCACCGCTCTTCTATGCGGAATTATCCTGCCTACTAGTTCGGGAGCTGCTGGCTCGACTTCAAATGGCAATCTTCCAATGCCAAAGCATCCAGTTACGTTAAACCTAGTTGACGTTGCTGGCGACCTTCAGGTCATGCAGCCCATTATTCAAAATTATGTAAAACATTTCCCACAGTATATTTCAAAGGTAAATTTTGACTCGGGCGACGCAACTGAAATTGCTGGAAAACTTCAGGCGCAAGAAAATGCTGGTCAATTGCAGATAGACCTGCTGTTAACTGGAAATGATGCGCTAGCCCCAGCCATTACACAGGGATTGTTAACGAAATTAACTCCAAATTACAACAATGTACTGGGTAAATCAATCGATACATACCTTCCTGGAGCCAAGCAAATGCTTGATATTGCGCAAGGTTATGCAATTGTTGACGACTTTGGTGATGTTGGTCCTTTACTAACTTATCTCCCGGGAAAAGTTACGAACGTGCCAAAAACTCCGCAGGCTTTATTGGATTGGGTAAAAGCTAATCCAGGAAAATTCACCTACGGCCGCCCATCCAACTCTGGACCGGGTCGTGCTTTCGTACAGGGACTTCCTTACATCCTTGGTGACAGCAATCCAATGGATCCAATTAAAGGATGGGATAAAACTTGGGCATTCCTAAAAGAATTGGGCTCTAACATCCCTTATTACACAACAGGAACTGGCAAGAGTATGCGCGAGTTGGCGGCTGGAACTAAATTGCTAGTACCAAGCACAACTGGCTGGGACGTTAACGTACGAGCTATCCACACAGTTCCTGCAGGCGCACTTATTTCTACTTTCGATAAAACGACGTGGATTGAAGATGCAACCTACTTGGCAATTCCGAAGGGAGTGAGCGCTGACAAGCTCGCAGTCATTTTGGACTTGATGAAATGGATTCTAAAACCCGCATCCCAGGCTTATGCCTATGACGATGGCTACATGTATCCAGGTCCTGCCGTAAAAGGCGTAACTATTGGTATGGCTACCGCACAAAGCCGGGCTGTATTCAATACTTATGGTCGACCAGATACTTATCCAGACTTGATAGCTAAATATCCTGCGCAACCACCACTTCCAGGTGTTGCACTTGCAGCGATGTTTGCTAAGTGGGATTCGGATATCGGTGGCGCGAAGTTAAAGTAGTTGCCAAATAAATCGATCAAAACTGAAGGGGAAACATTGAGAGCAGGAAGTTTTAGAAATTTGCGCATAAGTGATATGTCACGCACTTATGACAAATCAGTAGCGCTTTCCGGATTAACTTTGGAGATTCCAAAAGGTGAATTCGTAGCACTACTCGGGCCTTCTGGTTGTGGAAAATCAACAGCTCTTAACTGCCTTGCTGGATTGATCCCGCTTACTGCGGGATCAATCCACCTCGATGACCGCCGCATAGATACTATTCCGCCAGAAAAACGTGAGTTCGGTATGGTTTTCCAAAATTATGCTCTTTTCCCACACCTAACTATTCGGGAGAATATCTCCTTTGGCTTAAAGATTAAGAAGATAGAAAAAAAGGAAATTCTAAACCGAGTTAATAAAGCTTTAGAATTGGTTCAGCTTCGCGAGCATGCTGAAAAAAGCCCGCATGAATTATCCGGTGGACAGCAGCAACGTGTTGCCATCGCAAGAGCAATTGTAATAGAACCTGAAGTTGTGTTGATGGATGAGCCACTCTCCAATTTAGATGCAAAACTTAGAATTGAAATGCGTGGAGAAATAAAGAAGTTGCACAAAGAATTGGGTCTTACGACGATCTACGTAACCCATGATCAAGAAGAAGCCTTATCTATGGCAGACCGCTTAGTCGTTTTGCATAGTGGCAAAGTGCAACAAATTGGAACTCCACAAGAAGTTTATTTAAACCCAACAAATTCTTTTGTCGCTGACTTTATGGGCTATAGAAATCTGCTTTCTATGGAAGTATCCAAACAGTTGAATTCTGGTTCGATAGAGGTAAGTTTGGCTTCTCTAAAGTTAGTTTCTACAAATTTTGGAAGTGCTAATAATTTAAAAAAGGTAAAAGTCGCAATTCGCCCCGATAATCTTGAGCTCTCAACAAGTGGTGAGAATTTGATCCAAGGCAGGGTGATTGCTGCCGAATATCAAGGGCGGGAATATGCACTGGAAGTTGAGGTTGACTCGAATACCAATTTAATTGTTCGCACAGTAACTGCAACTCAGGTAGGTTCGAATATTTCGTTGTCAGTACCCGCCAACCGGGTACTTGTGTTCCCAGATAACAATGACTAGTCCTACTAGCAATATGGCGCTTGAAACAAAACATAGCCTAAAGCATTATTTTGCTGATAGAGGCGTTGATAGAGTACTGGTGCTCATCATCCCTGCCCTCACCATGATGTTAGTTTTCTTTGTCTACCCATCGATATATGGAATCTTTCTTTCATTTCACCCAATAAATCATTCTGGTTTCTTAGGAAACTATAAATCATTCTTCCATGACACATATATGCGCCGAACAATTTTTAACACTTTCAGAATTGCCCTTCCGGTTTCTATTATTAACATTTCAGCGGCGCTTCCGGTCGCAGTTTACGTGCGAAAATACGTTAAAAGAACTCGGCCGATCAATACGTTATTAGTTATTCCGATGAGCTTAGGCACAGTTTTAATTGCAGAAGGCTTATACGCATATTTAAACCCAAGTGGTTGGCTAAACCAAACTTTGATGGACGTAGGGATTATCTCCCAACCTTTGCGGCTGTTACAGAACTTCTGGGGCGTAATAATATCTCTAGTGATTTCTGGTTTTCCTTTTGCGTTCTTACTGATGCTCTCATATGCATCGAGTATTAATCCAAGTTTAGAATTGGCGGCCAGCACTTTAGGTGCGAATTCTCGCCAAGTTTTCCGTTTTATTACTTTTCCATTGTTGGCGCCTGGGTTGGCGATCACTTTTTGTTTAAACTTCGTTTTAGCCTTTTCAGTTTTTCCATCGGCAGAGCTTCTTGGTAACCCATCAGGTGACTCACATGTTTTGGCTATCGCAGCGGCTGATGCCGTTACTCAGAAATTCGATTATTCGATGGCTTCGACAATCTCTATAATTTCCGCGTTCTTTGAGCTATTTGTAATTGCTTCGGTATTTCTCTTGCGTTCAAAGCTTTATAGTGGAAGTACAGCAGGTACTAAGGGATGATTGAAACTCAAGTTAAACTAGAAGAAAAGATTGCTGGGGCCAAATTCAATTTAACCCTGAAGCGTTGGTTTATTTGGGGCGGAATTGTTTTCTTTTTTCTCAATCTACTTGGAGTAATAGGTACTGTAATAATCAGTTCTTTTGGACAAGAATGGTTCTCTGGATGGCTGCCACACGGTTGGACAACCAGTTTTTATATTATGGCTTGGCAAAATTATCAGGTTTATGGCTTGCTTAGAGTTACATTAGAAATTGCTATAACAGTGGTGCTGATTTCCATATTAGTAGGTGCACCAGCGGCATACGCATTGGCGCGAAGGAAATTCCCTGGTAAAAAACTTGTGATGCTCTGCTTCTTGCTTCCAATAATGCTTCCACCGATAACTTATGGAATTCCATTAGCAACTTTTATTTACAAGTTACACTTGGGGGGGAAGATCCTTGGTGTTATTGTCGTAAATTTAGTGCCGGCTATTCCATTTGTAATTCTTGTGTTGACTCCTTTTATCGAACAGATTGACCCAAAACTTGAGGCTGCTGCGCGCATGTGTGGCGCAAATACACGTCAAATCTTCATCAAAATTCTTATGCCTCTTATAGTTCCTGGATTGTTGGCGGCTGGGCTTCTGGTACTAGTTCAAACCGTTGCACTATTCGAGCTCACCTATCTCGTCAGTGGTCCGGGCTCTACAACTTTAGTAGTTGCGCTTTATTATGCAGTTTTTGCTTCCGGCATTCGGCCGTATCAAGCAATAAGTGCCATGGCCGTCTTCTATATGCTAACAACACTATTTATTTTGATTCTCGCATTAAGGTACGTAAACCCAACACAGATGGTCACGCAGGCAAATACAAAAAGAAACTCAGACAACCACTAAGAGTTTAGGAGTGAAGAAGAATCTAAATCTAAGTACAAGTGTGCGTTTGGCGCTGTGCGTAAGATGGAAGCTGGACAGCTAGGAGTTATTGGACCCTCAAGCGCGCCTTTAACTGCTTTTGCTTTTCGCATTTCTGGCGTTAAAACCATTACCTTGTTTGGTTTTAATAATGCATGGACGGTTAAGGTGATGGCAGATTCAGGGACAGAATCTAGCGAGGGAAAATGCCCCTCGTTAACTTGCTGGAGGCGACAGGCGAGATCATCAAGTTTTATGATCTTAACTAAATCTTTTGTTTCAAAATCAGCCGGTGGATCGTTAAAGGCAACATGCCCATTTTCGCCGATACCCATCACGCAAATCGATGGTTCGTGCTTTGCCAATAGGTCTGAATATCTCTGTACTTCATTAGATACGTCTGCAGCATCACCTTGAATTCCAAAAAAATTCTTTGGCTTTAGCTCTGCTACTACTCGTTCTTCCATCCAACGAACAAAACTTGCGGAATGAGTTTTCGCCATACCTATGTATTCATCCATGTGAAAAACCGAAATTTTAGACCAATCAACTCCAGGCTGACTTCTAATGGCATTTATAAATGGGAGTTGTGAATTTCCAGTTGCTAAAATAATGCTGATCTCTGATTTATTTTTCAATTCCTCTGTGACATTTTTTGCAAAATCTGAAGCCGCGCGGGATCCAAGATCACTTGCGGAATCACAGATATCAACGTTCAAGTCCCCATACTTTTTCGTATTCATGAATATCTAGATTCCCTTTCATCTAAGTAAAGAAAATTTCATCCCTCACCTCTGGTTGAAAGTGTACCTTTTTAAGATTAGATCTACAAGGCTTTTAACGCTTGATTTAACTCAAACTGTATGAAAGTCTTTAAACCTAACTTAAAGTAGAACGGAGAATTTGTGGCGATTGGAATGAATATTGCTAAAGCCGATGTCTTCGTACATTCCCCTGGTCGAAATTTTGTAACTTTAAAGATTGTCACTGAATCTGGTCTGGTCGGATATGGTGATGCGACTGTAAACGGTCGAGAGTTATCTGTTGCTTCATATCTTCGAGATCACTTGCTTCCGATAATCATTGGGCGTGATGCACAAAATATTGAAGACACTTGGCAATACTTGTATCGTGGTTCCTATTGGCGCCGTGGCCCAATAACGATGACTGCAATAGCAGCTATCGATATGGCACTTTGGGATATCAAAGCTAAAGCCGCCAACGTGCCATTGTATCAATTACTGGGTGGGGCAAGTCGCGTTGGCTGCTTGGCCTACGGCCATGCTTCGGGTAGTGATTTCAAAGAAATTTTTGACAGCATTCGCTACCACCAAGAAAAAGGTTACCGGGCAATTCGAGTACAAGCAGCAGTACCAAGTCTTAACTCTGTCTATGGCGTCCCGGGTATTGGAAAGTCTTCTAAAGGTAAAAGTGCTGGTAAACGACATGACTATGAACCTGCGCAAAGGTCTAGTAAACCAGTAGAAGAGGAATGGGACACTCGCGCATATTTGAACCATATGCCAAAAGTTTTTGAAGCAGTTAGAAATGAATTTGGCCCAGAGCTACCCTTGTTGCACGATGCGCATCATCGATTAACTCCGATCGAGGCGGCACGTTTGGGTAAATCATTAGAACCTTATGATCTCTTCTGGCTTGAAGATTTAACTCCGGCAGAAAATACCGATGTCTTCCGATTAATAAGACAACACACAACTACTCCAATTGCAGTAGGTGAGGTTTTTAATTCTATTTTTGATTATAAAGCTCTTTTTGAAGAACAACTTATTGATTACGTTCGAAGTCCCGTCAGCCATGCTGGTGGCATTACAGCGCTGCGGAAGATTTTTGACTACGCGGCTATTTATCAAATTAAGTCTGGCGTGCACGGCCCGACCGATGTCTCGCCTATAGGGCATGCGGCATCACTTCATCTTGGGATGGCAATTCATAATTATGGAATCTCGGAGTATATGCAACATAATTCAGAGACAAATGACGTCTTTGAACCTGAATACACATTTAAAGATGGCTTGATCCATCCTGGAACGAGCGCTGGTTTGGGTGTTTCTTATAATGAAAAGTTAGCCGCGTCATTCGAGTATAAACCTGCATACCTGCCCGTAAATCGATTGAAGATTGATGGCACTGTCCACGATTGGTAATCGTAAATAATTTCTGGTGGCGGGTGAAGGATTTGCACCTTCTTGTTAGTGCTTAAAAAATCGCCAGTAAAAGGCGCCAAACAAAAGCACAATGCCCACATTAGCTGCCAGCCGTTCCAACGTGTGATTTCTAAAAAATAGCACATCGACAAAAACAATCGCGAAAATCATCGCCACGACAAAAAGGATATTCCCGAGTTTCATCATAGGCGCAAGAATATATCTATAAATCCAGCTGCTACTAAAACAATTGCGACCGCAATGCTCGCTCTCCTCCCAATACGTTGCGGGAGCCCCAAGACGCCCTGAACAATATCAAACTCCAAATCCTTTAGAACCTTTAAGAAATGGAATGCTGTGGCAAAGAGCGCGAAACCAAGGTAGATCCACGTGGGTGGTTGCTTTCCAGCCGCTTCATAGACCGCCCAGGGCATGGCACCAAATGAAAAGATGTACGGGATTGGCGAAAGCACCGTTCGCTTAAGTCGTAGGTTGTAAAGAGTTGCACTAAGTAAGCCAAGGAAATGTATCCCGGTGCCTTTAATTCCAAGTGGTCCGACCAATGACAAAATCAAAGCAAAGAAGACGGCGAGAGCAATACACCTCTTGAGTAGCGATTGGGACAGGTTTCCAGACACCAATGGCTTCTTTAGCCTTGCCGCCCCCTTATCGAGCGGATAATCAATTAGATCATTACTCCAACCAACAACAAACTGGCCGGCAAGAATCGCTGCTGCCACTTCCACTGAACCAAGTATTGAAAATTGAGTCGTGGCCAAAATAAACGAAATCGATAGGACAAGAACCGTTGGACCAAAATGCGAGGCACGTAAGAGGCTTCGTATGATTTTTATTTTCCAACTCGCTTTAAGGGATTACTCGGAAGCAATTACATCTCCAACGACCTTAACCTGGAAATCGAGTTGATTCAGATCATTATTCTCCATAAAAACCGTGGCAGCATCTGTAATCAAATCAAGGTATGACTGACCATCGGCACGATTAGCTTCGTTTATGGTTAATGGAATTTCGGTTATCAATTCAACCGTAATGCTTACAAGTGCCACATTCTCTCCTTTGATCTTGAAATTTAAAAAGTTTAGCGCCCTAACGATAGAACAAGTTTGTGCTCTCTACTTGATGTAGGCCACTTTAATAACTGCGTCAAGAGCCTTTTCGGTCAACTTCCCGGTAAATGTGTTCTGCTGGCTTGGGTGATAGCTCCCAACAACTAGCCGAGTAATTCCATCGGGGCCAAAGGTTTTGAATTTTACGCCGTGACCAAACTTTGGTTTTGGCTTTGGAATTTCAAACCCTAAATCACTGAGTTGGCCGAGTAGAGCGCCCCAGGCAAAATTTCCGAGTACTAGGTAAGACTTAGTTGTTGGCATAAGTAATTCAATTTCGCGTTTCATAAAGGGCGAGCAAGTTGCCTTCTCCTCGTTGCTTGGCTTGTTATCTGGCGGGGCACAACGAACAGCGCAGATAATTCTGGTGTTTATTAACTGCTGGCCATCATCCTTCGATGTACTTGTTGAAATTTTTGCGAGCCCTGCTTTATGTAAGGCGCGATAGAGCCAATCCCCTGAACTATCCCCGGTAAATATTCGACCAGTGCGATTCGCCCCATGAGCACCCGGAGCCAAGCCAACGATCACCAACTTGGCATCTGCTGGTCCAAATCCAGGTACTGGCTTTCCCCAGTAAGTCTCATCTTGGTATGACTTACGTTTTGAGATTGAGATTTCTTGGCGCCAGCTAACAAGTCTGGGACAAGCAGTGCAAGCAATAATTTCTTTATCTAGTTTTTTTATTCCTGCGCTTGACTTAGCGACCATGCCATACCGTCCAAGATATCGGTTTCAGATGCAACGAATTCGGTGGCGCCGGTTGCAAGCATGACACGGGCTAGAACCAGTGACCCCGCAGCAATTACATCCACTCGACCGGGATGCATATAGCCAAGTGCAGCGATTTCATTGCGATCCATAAGTTGGAACATCTGTGCAACCTCTAGAACTTTGTGGGTCGGGATTCTAGATAAGTGAATTGCATGGCGGTCATATTCGCTCAAACCTAGGGCCGCAGCAGCAACTGTCGTGGCAGTCCCAGCAACTGCAATTAGAGTCTTAGATTCTTTTATTGGGACGACGTAGGCCGCCTCTGCAATAGCAGCATCAATATCGTTAATTGCTTGCTGAATGGCTAGTGCCGGTGGTGGCGCCTTCTTGAAGTGGCGCTCTGACATACGAACACATCCGATATTTACACTCTTTGCAAAATCAACGCTTTCGCCGCCTAAGACAAATTCGGTGGATCCACCGCCGATATCAACGACTAGAAACGGTTTTTCAGCATGCGTTAAAACTTTGGTGGCGCCAATAAATGAAAGTTCAGCCTCTTCGGTTCCGGGAATAACTTCTGGTTCAATCCCCAATATCTCACGGACGCCATCGATAAATATCGCTCGATTTGAAGCATCACGAGTTGCACTGGTTGCACAAAATCTAATTTTTTCTACGCCTTTACTTGCAATAATCTCAGAGAATTTTCGAGTGGCTGCAAGGGTGCGTTCGATTGCTTCTGGATCAAAGGCGCCAGTTGCATCAACACCTTGTCCTAATCGAACAATTTCCATCTCGCGATTCAACTCTTGAAAATTCTCTCCGTTGATATCTGCAATGAGAAGACGAATAGAGTTGGTGCCACAATCAATTGCTGCAACGCGACTCATTTAATTTCCTCCCGGCGAAACATCCGAACAGCTCTCACCAAGCCACCATTGTGGCAGTGCGGCGAGGGCTTCATCGCCAAGTGGATTAACACCCGGGCCTGCAGATAAGGAATGTGCGACGAGCGAGTGCAAACATTTAACCCGATCAGGCATTCCACCAGCCGTTATCCCGGCTACCTCTTCAACCTCCATGCCAACTTCTGTCGCAACTTCATCACGCGCGGCAATATAAGCAAGGTGTGCGCTCTTGTAGCCATCGGCTAACTCTGGATCAGTTGAAAGACGATCTTGCATTTCTGCCATCATTCCAGTTGTTTCCAAAGTTGAGATTGCGCCAGTCAATTTCGGACAGGTTGCATAATAAAAAGTTGGAAATGGTGTGCCATCTGATAGCCGAGGTGGCGTGGTGACTACGGCTGGCTTGCCACAAGGGCAGCGGTAAGAAACTGAATGAACATCGCGCGGTGTGCGTCCCAGTTGATTTTTGATTGCCTCTAAATCAGATTGCGTAGGTTTCTCGTTCATCGATTCACATTTGTTGTTGAAATTGATGCGAGTAATCGACCATACCAAGGCAGGCCACTTGGAATTTGGTTTGCAACAGGTGCAGCGGGCGCATCAGTTGCGCTCTGGTCTGCAGGGGCATTTAAAACTATGTATTGCCGCTCGCCAGGAAATACAAAATGAAGTCGGCTGCGTGCTTGGCTTGCAACATAATCTGGGTCATTCCATTTAGCTAGATCTTCTTGTGCCTTAACAAGAGCGCTCTTGCTATCAGTTAATTGGGTGCGGATCGCATTTATCTGTGCCCGCTGGGCAAAGTAACGTTGCATTGGCGGCGCCAGTGTTAGCGAAACAATAAATAGAACAGTAACTAACGCAAGCCATCTCGCTGATATTGCCCGTTGCGCTGCTGCGCTTCGAACTGGCTTTGAGTTGGCAGGCATTTATTTATCAGCTACTTATTTAGTAAGTATCCGAGTGCTAACCGTTGAAGCGTGGGAAGGCTTGGCGTCCAGCATAAAGCGCGGAATCACTTAGTTCTTCCTCGATACGAAGTAGTTGGTTGTACTTAGCAACGCGCTCACTTCGTGCAGGTGCACCAGTCTTAATTTGGCCGCATTCAAGAGCAACAGCTAGGTCAGCAATTGTTGTATCTTCGGTTTCACCAGAACGATGGCTCATCATCGAGCGATATCCACTGCGATGAGCAAGTGCAACAGCATCAAGAGTTTCGGTAAGAGTTCCGATTTGGTTTACCTTAACAAGTAGAGCGTTTGCGGTTCCGAGTTTGATGCCCTTTGCAAGGCGTTCTGGATTGGTAACGAAAAGATCATCGCCCACGATTTGAATTTTAGAACCGAGTTCGTGGGTCATCTTGGCCCAACCTTCCCAGTCATCTTCATCTAGTGGATCTTCAATTGAAACGATTGGATAAGACTTAACAAGGTCGGCGTAATACGCAATCATTTCATCAGCAGAACGCTTATTTCCTTCGAAGGCATACTTGCCATCTTTGTGGAATTCGGTCGCAGCAACGTCCATTGCAAGTGCAATATCTTTTCCTGGCTTAAATCCTGCGGCGCTTACTGCTTCCAAAATTAAATCAAGAGCGGCACGGTTGCTATCAAGGTTTGGTGCAAAGCCACCTTCATCGCCAATGCTTGTTGCTAGGCCACGCTTCTTCAAAACTGCTTTGAGGCTGTGATAAATCTCGGCGCCCCAACGAAGTGATTCTTTAAATGATTCGGCACCAATTGGTGCAACCATAAATTCTTGAATATCAACGTTGGTATCAGCATGCGCACCACCATTGAGAATATTCATCATTGGTACAGGCAGGGTATGTGCTGTTGGTCCACCGATATAACGGAAGAAAGATAGATCAGAACTTTCCGCAGCAGCACGTGCTACAGCAAGTGAAACTCCGAGAATTGCATTCGCCCCGAGGCGAGCTTTGTTCTTTGTTCCATCAAGGTCGAGCATCTCCTGATCAACAAGTCGTTGATCTTGTGCATCAAAACCAGAAACGGCCGGTGCGATTTCATCGTTAACATAATTAACAGCCTTCTCAACACCTTTGCCGAGATAACGCTTACCACCATCGCGAAGTTCAACGGCTTCGAATGCGCCAGTTGAGGCACCGCTTGGAACAGCAGCACGAGCACTTGATCCATCTTCTAAAACAACTTCAACTTCAACGGTTGGATTTCCGCGTGAGTCTAAAATTTCACGAGCATGGATTGCTTCAATAAGTGCCACGTTTATCTCCTGTGATTAATTCCTGCGCTTTTTCGAATGTTTATAAGGTAATTCTATCGCGTCCAACTATTTGACGCGAAAACTAGTCGGCAAGCCCAGATTTCGACTCGTATGCGTGGATATCAGCGATTAGCCCCTTCGTTGCGGCTCGTAGCGCTGATTCTGGATCCAAGCCCAGATCATGTGCTTGGTCGATGATTCCGAGTAGCAGCTTTCCAAGTTCGGCTTGCGTTGTAGTTTTTGAAATATTAATTGGATGTTCAATTGCAATTTGGTGGCCATATTTTTCGGCGCGATAGATCAATTTTGTTGCAAGAGCTAGTGCAGGTTGACCAAGTGGAATTCCTTCGGTCGCAGAGCTTCGTCCTTTTTCAGCAGCTTTCTGGGCTTCCCAATTTTCAAGTACTTCAGCGCTACCGGAAACTTTGGTGTCACCAAATACGTGTGGGTGGCGACGAACTAATTTTTCTGCAACTACCTGTGCGACATCTTCAACGTTGAAGGGATCTGTCGGATGCTCTTGCGCCATTCGGGCATGGAAGAAGACTTGGAGTAGTACATCCCCGAGCTCTTCACGCATGGCAGGGCGATCATTCTCTTCTACCGCTTCGATGAACTCGTAAGACTCTTCAAGAAGATACTTCAGAAGAGATTCATTAGTTTGCTCGGCATCCCAAGGACAGCCGCCTGGAGAGCGAAGTCGGTCCATAACCTCACGTAGAACTTCTAACTGTGAAGTTTGATCTGCCATGCTAAATTATTTAGTTACCGCAGAATTTGCAGGTGCTGCAACTACATTTGCATTGGCGGCATCCCAAGAACCGTACTTAGGATTAATTACCACTTTATCTTTATTGGCTTGCGCAATAATCAATTTTTGAATTCCGCTGCCATCAGTTGAAGTATCGCCAGCAGCTGCGGCTACCTTGCCGATTTCTTGCGCAATTAGAACGGTACGTAGGTAACGTGGAAAATCAACCTTTGCAATTCCAGCACCAATAAGCGCTTTTGGAAGATCGGCTTCAGTACCAATTTTTGAAATGATAGAAGCACGCGTTGTGGCAATTTGCGCGTCAGTTATTGACAACTTCAAAGCAACAGCAAGATGGTCAAATAGAACAGAAATTACGTGGAAGCGCAGCGCCGCAACGTTTAAATCAGCACCGGTCTGCAATTGCATGCCAGTCGTATCGATTTTAGTGCGCTCGGATAAAATATCTTTAACAGTATTTTGTACTGTTGTGATGGGTACATCAGTTGATCCGATTGTCGCGGCTGAATTAACTTGTGAGCAACCTGTTAATAGAACTAACAAGCTTGCTCCTACGATTGCAACAATCTTCTTCACAAAAACCCCATCTCAAGACGATTTATTTTTTGACCGGCACCACTATGGAGTTTAAAACTTCGATCGTCCACGGCAGAACCGAAGTATCCCCTATTTCCTCCTCGGCAATCCAATTTGGCGTGCTCTGGCGGGCTACTAGGACCGTTGATGTGGCGCTTTTAACAAGCGAACCTGGGTAGACGCGGTTCAATTTCATGACCATCGAATCTGGCAGATTGATCGGCCCGATTCTTAGGAACTTGCCTTGCAAAACTACTTCGGTGAGGCCCAAACTTTTGGCGAGCGTTCGCAATCCGGCAACTGCCATTAAGTTCTCGGCTTCATCTGGAAGCACACCAAATCGATCGACAAGTTCGCCGCGGATTAAATCTAGTTCTTGCGGATCTTGGGCATCAGCCATTCGACGATAAATATCAAGACGTAGCCGTTCGGAAGGTAGATATTCGATTGGAATATGCGCCGTGATTGGTAATTCAACCTTGCACTCTTTAAATCTTGGTTCATCGGTGCCTTGCGAAACATAACCGGTTTTAAATTCTTCAACCGCTTCACTGACCATGCGCATGTAAAGATCAAAGCCAACTTCCGCGATATGGCCAGATTGTTCACCGCCCAGTAAATTTCCAGCGCCGCGGATCTCTAAATCTTTTAAGGCAACTTGCATACCAGCACCTAGCTCGGTGTTGATTGCTATCGTAGTTAATCGATCGTGTGCAATTTCTGTAAGTGGCTTATCTGGTGAGTAAAGGAAGTAGGCATAAGCACGTTCACGAGATCTGCCAACTCGGCCACGAAGTTGGTGAAGTTGTGAAAGCCCAAAGGTATCCGCACGATCAACGATCAAAGTGTTGGCATTTGGAATATCAATTCCGCTCTCAATGATTGTTGTACAAACCAAGATATCAAATTCACGTTCCCAGAAGGCCAAGATCACATCTTCAAGTTGTCGCTCATTCATTTGTCCATGCGCAATTCTAATTCTGGCTTCGGGTACTAATTTTGCGAGTCGCTCTACTACACCATCAATGCTTTCGACTCGATTGTGAATGAAAAAGATCTGGCCATCGCGTAACAATTCCCGGTGAATCGCTGCGGTAACTTGTTTCTCATCATAAGGACCAACATAAGTTAGAACTGGGTGCCGTTCTTCTGGCGGTGTAGTTATGTTCGACATTTCGCGAATACCGGTAATCGCCATTTCTAGCGTTCTTGGAATAGGAGTAGCGGACATTGAAAGCACATCAACATTCGTGCGAACTTTCTTTAACTCTTCTTTATGTTCAACGCCAAAGCGTTGTTCCTCATCAACAATCACAAGTCCAAGGTCACGAAATTCCACATCCTTAGAGAGCAATCGGTGCGTTCCAATTACTACATCAATTGACCCAGTCTTCATGCCGCTTAGAATTTCGCGACCTTCTTTTGGCGTATTGAATCTAGAGAGTCCTGCAACCGCGATGGGAAAACCAGCGTATCTATTTTGAAATGTTGTTAGATGTTGTTGAACAAGCAAAGTTGTCGGAACCAGTATTGCAACTTGCTTGCCATCTTGTACGGCTTTGAAGGCTGCTCTGATTGCAATTTCAGTTTTGCCATAACCAACATCGCCACATACAACTCGATCCATTGGATGTGATTTCTCCATGTCGCGTTTAACTTCTTCGATCGTTGCAAGTTGATCGATAGTCTCGACATAAGGAAATGCTGCTTCAAGTTCGCGTTGCCATGGCGTATCAGGTGAGAATGCAAAACCTGGTGCACTCATCCGGGCTGCATAAAGTTGGATAAGTTCGGCGGCAATCTGTTTAACCGCCTTGCGCGCACGGCGCTTTGTATTCTGCCAATCTGAACCACCAATACGATTTACTGCAGGTGATTCACCACCGACATAGCGCGTGATTTGATCCAAGGTATCAGTTGGTACAAATAATCTATCTGCTGGTTGGCCACGTTTTGATGCGGCGTATTCGATTACTAAATATTCTCGGGCGACGCCGCTCACGGTACGTTGTACGAGTTCAATGAATTTACCAACGCCATGTTGTTCATGCACTACAAAATCACCAGGACGCAATTCAAGAGGATCAATCGCCTTCTTTCGACGTGATGGCATCCGAGCTTGATCTTTGCTTGAGCTGCGTTGACCAGAAATATCTTTCTCGGTTATCAACACAAGCTTTGCCGCATGGTTTATGAACCCATGTTCAATGGCGCTGGTCGTTAAATAGATGGCATCGCGAGTTAACGTCGATGAGATCTCGGTTAATTTGCGCTCCGGTATTTCAGCTTCTCGTAGCAGAACTTGATAGCGCTCCAAGATTCCTGGACCAGTAGCAGTGAAAATAATTTGATAACCATTTTTAAGCCAGTCACCTAAATCTTCGATCGCTCCTTCAACCTTGCCGGAATAGACCGGAATGGCTTCAAACTCTGCAAGCACAGGGCTTTGAACTTCATCAGAGCCTTGCGATGCA
Organism: uncultured Actinomycetes bacterium; assembly: GCA_903842675.1. Lineage (GTDB taxonomy): Bacteria > Actinomycetota > Actinomycetes > Nanopelagicales > Nanopelagicaceae > AAA044-D11. The sequence goes on along the minus strand of CAIMMQ010000101.1, from coordinate 27,891 downwards.
TATGGATTGAGCGACCAGTAACCAAGATCTGATTTAGCGCACCTTTCCAATATTTCATCAAAAGTGAAATAGCCACCATTACTAATCTCACCAGTTAAATCAATTGGTGATGCGCCACCAATCGCGGCATTAGACCATGAAGCTTCAAGAAATTCTTGATTCGTTGCAACTAAATCAGCGGCTCGCGATTTAATTCTCGGTTCATCAATAAAAGTTATTGAGAAATTTTTCGGTAAAAATTCAACGAGGGAATTTAGGTTGGGCTTTAACAGCGCAGTGATTGATTCCATTCCGTCAACGCTGATGCCTTCAGCAATCTTTCCTGCCATCTCGGTTAACTGTGGAAATTCTGCCGCTAGGTATTTGGCCTTCTGTTTCACGGCGTCAGAGATCATTAATTCCCGGCCCGGATAAATCTTGATTTCACCTGTAACCGGCGCATAAGTTCTTTGATCGGCGACCGTAAAATATTTCAACTCTTCGATCTCATCACCAAAGAAATCAATGCGTATTGGATGTTCTAAATCCGCTGGAAAGAGATCCAAAATTCCACCACGCACTGCAAAATCACCACGTCGCTCGACCAAGTCAGTCCTAGTAAAACCAAAATATGAAAGCCGACTCGTAAGGTGCGCCATCGAAATCTGACTACCGATTTCTAAGGTAATTATTTTCTCATCCAAGAGATCGGCCGCTATTGGTTGAAGTAAGCCACGGATTGATGTGACCACAACTCCTGCGCCCTTAAATTCATTTATCTGATGCAGCGCTTTAACGCGCTTTGCAACCGTGTCACTTTTGGGACTCAATCTTTCATGCGGCAAAGTTTCCCAAGCCGGGAAATCAATTACGTGATCGCCAATATACGAGCGCAACTCATCGCTAATTTCTTCGGCAATGCGGGTTGATGGCGCTATGACAAGGGTTGGTTGGTCCTTAGAAACCTGAGCAATAACAAATGAACGAATGGAATTGATAGCAACTAATTCGCCACCATCTGGCGGAGTCGTGATTGGGCTGGTCAAAGCGCTTTGCGGGAAGGCGCTTAGAAGTGTCATAGGTAAGGCCCTCCTAAACAACGCCAAAAGCCCCACATCCAATCTGGATGGGGGTACTCGCTAATTATATTAGGTGATGAATAGCCCGCTCGACCTGTAATGATTAGCCAGTGAGCGAGACCGCAAGCCCGTTACCAGCCGATGAAGCTGGCCTGCGCAGTGATGTGCGCCGACTTGGCGATCTGCTCGGCCAATCTTTAGTTCGACAAGAAGGCGAACATTTGCTTGAACTTGTCGAACGAGTTCGTAAATCTGTGCGATCTGGCGACGGTGAAGAACTTTTAGAAAGTTTAAGCGTTGAAGAGAGCGTGCAACTAGTTCGCGCATTTAGTAACTATTTCAATTTGGCAAATGTTGCCGAACAAGTGCACCGAGCTCGGGTCCTTGCCGCAGAGCGCGAATCTGGTGGATCTTGGTTGACTCGGGCAGTTGACCGAATTCTTGAGGTGCAAGCGCGCACTGGTGAATTTACAACGGCTGATATTCAAGAGTGGATAAACAAATTTTCAGTTCGCCCAGTATTTACAGCGCACCCAACTGAAGCGGCCCGCCGTTCGGTTCTGAGCAAGATGAATACCATTGCAGATTTACTAGACCAACCTGCCTCGCAAACCAGAGATCGCAGACTTTCTGAAACTGTCGATTTACTCTGGCAGACTGATGAGTTACGTCTCGGTCGCCCAGAACCACTTGATGAAGCAACAAATGCGCTCTATTACTTAGATGATTTATTTAAACTTACAATTCCTGAAGTGCTTGATGATTTCGCAACTGAACTTAAGCGCCTTGGAGTAACTGTTTCACCAACAGCGCGCCCGCTTAGTTTTGGAACGTGGATTGGTGGGGACCGTGATGGAAATCCAAATATCACGCCAGAAATAACCAAGTCGGCGATCACACTTCAAACCGGTCACTTCATTAGAGCGATGAGTGGCCAACTCGATCTACTTCGCCAAGCACTATCGGTATCAAGTCGCATTGCCGGTGCTTCACCTGAATTAGAAAAATCAGTCACCCAGGATCTCGAGCTTTTGCCAGAAATCGAAGATCGCTTCCGCCGCTTAAATGTCGAGGAGCCATACCGGTTAAAGGCAACTGCAATTAGACACCGATTAATTCTGACGCAACGACGTCATGCCGCCGGAACACCACACGTTGCTGGTCGCGATTATGAGAGCACCGCAGAACTTTTGGCTGATCTGAATTTAATGCGCTCATCATTGATGGCACATCGCGGTGAATTAATTGCAACTGGATTACTCGAGCGCATTATTCGCACTGTTGCCAGCTTTGGCTTAACCCATGCAACTATGGATATTCGTGAACATAGCGATGCGCACCATCATGCCCTGGCTCAAATAGCTAGCGTTGGGATTGATAAATTAGATGCGGACGCTGCCAAAACGCTAAATACCTTCCGCGCGATTAAGGATTTGATCCAATCTTTTGGCCCAGAAGTTATCGAGACTTACATAATTTCAATGACAAAATCTCACAAGGATGTTCTAGCTGCCGTTGAACTTGGTGACCTAGCTGGTCTTAACGGACTTATTGGATATGCCCCACTATTGGAAACAGTTGCCGAACTTCAGGCGGCTGACACAATTTTGGATAATTTATTAAGCGATGCAAAATATCGAGAATTAGTAAAGTTGCGCGGCAATGTTCAAGAAGTGATGCTGGGTTATTCAGATTCAAATAAGGATGCTGGTATTGCAACTTCGCAATGGGAAATTCATAAAGCCCAACGCAAACTTCGCGATATCGCACACAAGCATGGTGTGACCCTTCGCTTATTCCATGGCCGTGGTGGTTCAGTAGGTCGCGGTGGCGGACCGACATATGACGCGCTAATTGCACTTCCTTGGGGTTCACTCGATGGCCAAATAAAGATGACCGAACAAGGTGAAGTAATTAGCGATAAGTACGCGCTGCCATCACTTGCACGTGAGAACGTTGAACTTTCATTGGCTGCGGCCCTAGAGGCAACAGTTCTAAATCGAGCACCTCGTCAGACTCCAGCAGAACTCGCTGCTTGGTCTAGCTGCATGGATAGCGTCAGCGAAAACGCTTTTAAAACTTATCGTGCACTTGTCGATCATCCTGATTTACCGGCTTACTTTTATGCATCTACCCCCGTTGAACAACTTGGAAATCTCTTCTTAGGTTCAAGGCCGTCGCGAAGGCCAGATGCAAAAGGCGGACTCGAATCTCTTCGCGCAATCCCATGGGTATTTGGCTGGACGCAATCACGCCAGATTGTTCCTGGTTGGTTCGGCGTTGGCTCTGGTTTAAAGGCAGCTCGGGAAGCCGGAAATGAAAAGATTTTTGAACAAATGTTGAAGGATTGGCACTTCTTTAGAACTTTTATTTCCAACGTTGAAATGACGTTAGCTAAGACAGATCTAGCAATGGCAAGCAAGTATGTGAAAACCTTGGTTGATCCCGAACTGCATCACTTCTTGAAGACAATCGAGGCAGAATTCGAATTAACAAAGCGTGAAATCTTATTATTAACTAAGAAATCGCAGCTTCTTGGTGATCAACCAATTCTGGCTCGAACATTGCAAGTCAGAGATGCCTACCTGTCGCCACTTCATTTATTACAGGTAACTCTGCTCCATAAGGTCCGTAGCAATGATGGCGTTGATCCACTTATAAGACGAGCACTTTTGCTTACGATAAATGGTGTTGCTGCCGGCTTACGCAATACTGGCTGATTTATTGATTAAATTCTTGTTGCGCTAACTCAAGTCCTTTTTCGATTAAACGTTCAACTGCAAGTGCGCCACGAGAAATAAAATCTTCCAGATCTTTCTTCTCGACTGATGAAAATGGTTTTAGCACAAAATCTGCTGGATCTTGCGGCGCCGGTGGGCGACCAACGCCCATGCGGACTCGATAATAATCTGGGGTTGTGAAATGAGTTGTGATTGATTTCAAACCATTGTGGCCATTATCGCTGCCGCCGATCTTTAGGCGGATGGTATTGAAGGCGATATCAATCTCATCGTGAATGATGATCAATCGATCCGGCGAAACTTTATAGAAATCTGCCAGAGCTTTTGTTGGAGCGCCCGAGTCATTCATGTAACCATTTGATTTGGCGAGCGTTACTTGCGCGCCTGCAACGCGGATATCTGCAATTTGAGTTTTAGATTTATGGGCCGAAAACTTTGTGTTAATGGCCAGATAGTTAATAACCATCTGGCCAATATTGTGACGAGTAGATGCGTACTGATCCCCCGGATTACCTAATCCAAGAACTAACCAGCGCTCTGAACTCATTTATTTCTGTTTGCGAGTATTAAGACTTGGCAGCTTCAGCAGCAGGAGCAGCGCCATCAGCAGGAGCAGCACCTTCCGCAGCAGCAACAACTGGAACTTCTTCAACCACGGTAGAGCGTTCGGATAGATGAACAACTGGCATTTGTGGATCTGAAATAAGAGTTACTCCTGCAGGCAGAACAACGTTTGAAGCGTAAAGTGAATTTCCAGCCATCAAGCCATCCATGTTCAATTCTAGGAATTGTGGAATAGATGTTGCTTCAGCTTCAACTTCAATTGTGTTATTAATGTGTTCAAGAATTCCGTCAACATCGTGCTTTCCGGTTGCGTGAACTGGAACTTCAACTGTAACGCGCTCACCACGACGAACGATTACTAAATCGATGTGCCGAAGTATTCCGGTAAGTGGGTTACGAGTAACTGACTTTGGAAGTGTTAGTTCAGTCTTGCCATCAACAACAACATCTAGAAGAACGTTGGCGCTCTTAAGAGCAATACCAAGTTCGCGCAATGGAAGTGCAACGTGTTGTGGCGCTTCACCATGGCCGTAGATAACTGCTGGGACCAAGCCAGAGCGACGATCACGACGTGATGCACCCTTACCAAACTCAGTGCGCTTGGTTGCGGCGATAGTAATTTCAGCCATTTAATTCTCTCCCTCGAGTAATCCGTCAGTGTAAAAACGTCCGAGGAGAGCAAAACCGTCGATTACGGATTTTTAATCCCTCGCCGGAACGATGGCCAAAGGTTAGCGAACTAGCCCGTTCAACGCAAAATCGGGCTTAGGAATGGCCGTCAAAGAGGCTGGTTACTGAGCCATCTTCGAAGACTTCACGAATCGCACGTGCAAGAAGTGGGGCGATTGAAAGAACGGTTAAGTTTTCAAATCTGGCATCTTCTGGAATTGGCAAGGTATCGGTTACAACAACTTCACTAACATTCGAAGCTTTTAACCGCTCGATTGCTGGACCAGAAAAGACTGCGTGAGTTGCGGCGATGATTACATCTTTTGCACCTTCAGCGTAGAGAGCATCAACAGCCTTTGTAATTGTTCCGGCGGTATCGATCATGTCATCGATAACTACACAAGTTTGGCCCTTTACATCGCCAACGACTTTTCCAGTTACAGATTCATTTGGAATTCTTGGATCGCGCATTTTGTGAATAAAGGCGATTGGACAGCCACCAAGTAAATCTGACCAACGCTCTGCTACGCGAACGCGACCGGAGTCTGGTGAAACAATAGTTAGTTTAGTGCGATCAACTTTACTTCCAACATAGTTGGTAAGAAGTGGAAGTGCGAAGAGATGATCTACTGGACCATCGAAGAAACCTTGAATTTGTGAGGTGTGCAGGTCAACAACCATCAAACGATCAGCACCCGCAGTTTTAAAAAGGTCCGCCATAAGTCTTGCTGAAATTGGTTCGCGGCCGCGGTGCTTCTTATCTTGGCGGGCATAACCGTAGAACGGTGCAACAACTGTGATTCGTTTTGCCGAAGCACGCTTTAGCGCATCAACCATGATGAGTTGTTCCATGATCTGCTTATTTACTGGAGCAGCGTGGCTTTGAATTACGAAAGCATCGCTTCCGCGAACGCTCTCTTCGAAGCGAACAAATATTTCGCCATTTGCAAAGTCATAAGCCGATGTCGGCGTAATTGGAATACCAAGTTCTTGCGCAACGCCTTCTGCTAATTCTGGATAACCACGACCGGTAAATAACCGTAACCTTTTTTCGGAAGTGAGTCGCAGTTCGCTCATTTAATTAGCTCCCTTTACTTTTCGTTAGTTTCGGTTGCGCCAGCTTTTTTTGCAGATTCGGCAGATTTCGTACCAGACCGCTTACGAAGTACCCACCCAAGAATATTGCGTTGTTTGGCTCTTGCAACACCGATTGCTCCTGCCGGCACATCCTCGGTGATGATCGATCCAGCAGCAGTGTATGCGCCGTCGCCAATTGAAACGGGTGCAACCAACATTGTGTCGCTTCCAATTCGAACATCATTGCCGATTTCGGTCCGATGCTTTTCGACGCCGTCGTAATTCACGAAAACTGCCGCTGCGCCAATATTGGTGCCTGAGCCAATAGTTGCATCGCCAACATATGAAAGATGGGGAACCTTCGAAGATTCACCGACGGTTGAATTCTTGATCTCAACAAAAGCGCCAACTTTGCTATTCGCGGCTAGTTTAGTTCCGGCTCGAAGGAATGAATATGGACCAACGCTGGCACCAGCACCAACTTCACTGTCAGAACAATTAGATTCAACAATCTTTGCGCCGGCCCCAACTACAACACTATGCAAAGTTGTGCGTGGCCCGATAGTTGCACCTGTTGCAACAGTTGTTGTTCCAGTTAGCAGACTACCCGGCAGGATTGTTACATCACTTGAAAGCTTCACCGTTGTTTCAATCCAAGTTGTCTGTGGATCTAGTATGGCAACGCCGGCTTTCATGTGGGTATCATTAATTCGATCACGCATCACTGCTTCACATTCGGCAAGTTGCGCGCGATCATTTATTCCAAGTGTTTCTGTGAAATCGTTCGAGAGGATTGCAGCCGCACCGTTTGCGCCAGTATTTATTGCGGCTATCACATCAGTTAGATATAGCTCGCCTTGCGAATTATTGGTATCGAGTTTAGCTACTGCTGATTTCAGAGCATCGATATCAAATAGATAGACGCCGGTATTTACTTCATCAATTAATTTGATTTCTTCGCTGGCATCGCGCTCTTCAATAATGGCAACGATCTCACCGGTTTCATCGCGCAAGATGCGACCATAGCCAGTTGGGTCAGGTAGCTCGGATGTTAATACTGATGCTTGGTACTTAGAAGATTTGTGGACGGCGATAAATTCAGCGAGGGTTTCACTTCGTAATAAAGGCGTATCGCCAGCGAGGATTAATACTGTGCCCTTGGTCTTCAAATCTGCGAGCGCCAATTGCACCGCATGCCCAGTTCCATTTCGCTGCGCTTGAAATACTGTTTTTACATTTGGATAAATATCTTTTATGTGGCCTTCAACGCTCTCGCGGCTGGCACCAACAACAACTCGAATTTCATTAGGCGCTAAATTATTTACTTGAGTTAATACGTGATAAATAATTGTTTTACCGGCCAAAGTATGTAAAACCTTTGGAGTTGTAGATTTCATGCGGGTGCCTTCGCCAGCGGCAAGAACTATTGCTACCTCTAGCTTGTGCTCCAAAGTTTCGCCTCCGCCCTATCTTGGTCTGAGCCTACTTCTTGCGTTAAAACCTTTTGCTCCGCCACCTCTTACTTCTGGTGGAGCCGCTATCGCTCCGCCACCAGGTATCGATCCTGGACCCTGGGCTTCAAAGGCCCATGTGCTAGCCACTACACAATGGCGGAACCTGAATTATCCCTTACGAAGCGAATACCACCAAACCGTCGCATTTTTTAGCGACCATTGAGTGCCTTTAAAGGGTCTCCACCACTCGCGCGCCATGAACCGGTCCACTTGCCCTCACAACGCCAGCCACTACTCCACTGGAACTAAGTGCAACTGTTAAATCCAAAGACTTTTCTTCATCCTCAACTAAGAATGCGACAGTTGGCCCGGAACCAGAAACAATTCCACCAAGTGCACCGTAGTCACGTCCAACATCTAAAACTAAACGCAGTGCTGGTCGAAGTGAACATGCTGCTGCTTGCAGATCATTTGAAAGAGCATCGCCTAGTGCAATTGGGTCACCTGCACGAAGCGCTTGCATCATCGCATCACTGATCTGTGGTTTTGAAATAGTTAAACCTTCGCGAAGTCGATCGCACTCTTGATAAACAGCTGGCGTTGAAAGTCCTTGACCTGCAAGTGCTAGAACCCACTGAAAGTTACCGCGGCCAAGGGCAGGAGTTATTTGATCGCCATGTCCCCGACCAATTGCAGTTCCACCAGAAATTGAAAATGGCACATCGCTTCCAAGAGTTGCCGCAATTTTTTCCATCTCATCACGAGAAAGACCAAGATCAAATAGCGCATCAATTCCCACGATTACGCCAGCAGCATCGGCGCTGCCACCGGCCATACCTCCCGCGACTGGAATCTCTTTCTTGATGTGGATCTCAAGATCATCAGATAATTTATATTTCTTACACATTACTTCGGCGGCTTTATAAGCCAAGTTAGAACTATCGACTGGCACGCCCTGCGAAGTTGAACCGGAGAGCGTTAGGACAATTCCGGATTCATCGCGGCCGTAGCGAATAGTTACATCGTCAAAGAGTGAGATTGCTTGAAAGACTGTGGTTACTTCGTGAAAACCATCTGGATCGAGCGGCCCAACAGAGAGCTGCAAATTAACCTTTGCAGGTACTCGAACTACTACGCCCTTGGTGCTCATTTAGAAAGCGTAATAGCAATTTTAATAAAATCGGAGAGTTCTAGCGCTTCCCCGCGCAACGTTGGATCAATCCCAGCGCTTGTGATCAAATCACTTGCCGCAGCACTGCTGCCACATACTTCAGCAAGTGCACCGCGCAGCATCTTGCGCCGTTGGGCAAAAGCAGCATCAATCAGGCGAAAAGTTTGTAGCCGAAGTGATTCATCACCAGCAGGCGCATGGCGAACAAAGCGCACCAAAGAGGAATCAACATTTGGTACTGGCCAGAAAATGGAACGACCAACAGTTCCGGCAGATTTTAAATCAGCCCACCAGTTTGCCTTAACGGTTGGGCTGCCATAATTCTTAGTATTTGGTTTTGCCACTAGACGATCTGCCACTTCGCTCTGAACCATAACAACGCCAGAATTTAGCGTCGGGAAGAGTTCAAGGAATCTAAGTAAAACTGGGACCGAGACGTTATAAGGCAAATTTGCAACTAGAACAGTTGGATCTATCGGCAAGGTCGCAACTTCCATCGCATCTTGGTTAACGATTGTTAATTTTCTAATATCAAATCCGTGCTTTGCGACAGTAATCGGTAATTCGCCAGCGAGGCGATCATCTATTTCGATTGCAACTACGGCACTTGCACTCTCGAGCATCGCAAGAGTTAAGGAACCTAAACCTGGACCAATTTCGAGTGCGACATCAGTTGGACCAACCTCAGCGCTCTTAACAATTCGCCGGCAAGTATTCGCATCAACAACAAAGTTTTGACCGAGTTTCTTGGTTGGACGCAGCCCAATTCTTTCGGCAATCTCTCTGATTTCGGCGGCGCCGAGTAACCCTGACATCAGGCGAAGGACCCAAAGATGCGTTCAGCATTTGTGGAGATTGCACTAGCTAATTCATCTAAATCTTCACCGCGCTCTTCTGCCATGAAACGAAGAATGGTTGGGATTTGAGCCGGGGTATTTAGCGCACCTCGATTTGGCATTGGTGCAAGGAAAGGTGAATCAGTTTCGACAAGTAATTGGTCCAGTGGAACTAGCTTTACCGCTTCTCGAAGTGCGGGAGCGTTCTTAAAAGTTAGCGTTCCGGCAAATGAAAGTATGTAACCCTTATCAATACATTCGCGAGCCATCTGCGCATCCCCGGAAAAGCAATGAAAGACCGTGTTATCTGGCGCGCCTTCCTGCGCAAGTACATCTAGTACATCTTGGTGGGCATCACGATCATGAATCACGAGGGCTTTTTTTACTTCTTTGGCCAGTGCAATATGTCTCCGGAAAGAATATTTCTGGCGTTCTTGTAACTCTGGGGGTGTTCGAAAGAAATCTAATCCAGTTTCTCCGATTGCTCGAACTCTTGGGTGCAGTGCAAGTTTTGCAATGATCGCCAGATCCTTTTCGAGATCTTCAACTACTGGTGCTTCATTTGGATGCAGTGCCACTGCAGCCAAAACATTTGGCCAGCTCTCGGCACATTTCACACACCACTCAGATTGTTCAGCTGAATAACCAACCTGAACAACTCGATCAATACCAACACTTCGGGCTTGGGCAAGAACCGCGCCTACTTCAGGTGAATCCGCCGCAGTATTTGTAACTATTTCGATATGTGCATGTGCATCAACGCACTTTGTACTTAGCGGTTCTGGGAGTGGCGCGGGTTGACGATCAATATCCCGATTATGGCGGTCTGCCATATTTTTACTTTGCTACTTCTTTTTCTTCAAGTCGTGGGAACAAGACCGCACCTTTTACAACTCTGCTGCCACTTGGAAGTTGGCCCCAGTTAGAAACATCCGCAATTCTTTGATCGCCAATCGCACCAAGAGTTTTATCCGCACCAAGGGAGCTCCATAAAACTTCACAAGTGGCTGGCATAACTGGATGAAGCAATACTGCAAGTGCGCGAATTGCATCCGCAGTGTTATACAAGATCGCCATTAACTCGGCTTGGCGAGCGACCTCCTTCGCAACAACCCAAGGTTCTTTTTCAGTAACAAAACCATTTACTCGCTTACAAAAATCCATAATTGAATTGATGCCACCTTGGAAATCGAGGGCAATCATTGCTTTGTCTGCGGTTGCAACGGTTTCGGCTAGCACTGCAGCAAGCGCATCATCTTTTGCTACTGCTGGAATAACTCCATCACAATACTTTTCGATCATGGCTATCAAGCGCGAAGCCAGGTTGCCAAAGTCATTTGCCAGTTCACTTGTGTAACGCGCTGACATATCTTCCCAAGAGAATGAGCCATCTGAACCAAATGGAATTGCCCGCAAGAAGTAGTAGCGGAAAGCATCCACACCAAAGTGATCTGTAATGTCACTTGGTGCGATTCCGGTGAGTTTGCTCTTACTCATTTTTTCGCCAGCAACAAGTAACCAACCATGAGCAAATACTTTGCCTGGTACTGGAAGATTTGCCGCCATCAACATGGCCGGCCAAATAACGGCGTGGAAACGCAAAATATCTTTTCCAACTAGGTGAACATCTGCTGGCCAAGTTTGCGCAAATTTCCTGCCGCCTTCTGAAGCCGGATCATCACCAAGTCCAACTGCGGTTGCGTAATTTAGAAGTGCATCAAACCAAACGTAGACAACTTGCTTGGTATCCCAGGGAACTGGAATTCCCCAGTCAAAAGTCGAACGCGAGATAGAAAGATCCGTAACGCCACCTTCGAGGAATGCTAAAACTTCATTTCGGGCGCTCGTTGGCTCACAAGCTTCTGGATGTTTCTTGTAATGCTCGATAAGTGCTGGAACAAAAGCAGAGAGTTTAAAGAACCAGTTCTCTTCACTTAACATCTCTACTGGTCGACCATGAATTACACATTTGCCCTCATCTAAATCTGCTGGCAGCTTAAATTCTTCGCAACCGATGCAATATGGGCCTTCATATTTTCCAAGATAGATATGGCCAGAATCCTTTAAACCTTGCAGAAAACGTTGTACCCGCTCTTCATGGCGCGGTTCCGTTGTGCGAATAAAATCATCATTAGCAATATTTAACGCTTTCCAATTGGGCTTCCAAGCATCGGTTACTAAACGATCACACCAATCTTGCGGCGAAGTGTTATTAGCCTTCGCGGTATTCATAACTTTCTCGCCATGCTCGTCGGTGCCTGTTAAGAACCAGACGTTTTCACCGCGTTGCCTGTGCCAGCGCGTTAAAACATCACCAGCAACAGTCGTGTAAGCATGACCAATATGCGGGGCATCATTTACATAGTAAATGGGCGTAGTTAAGTAGAAAGATTTCGCGCCGCTCATTGTCATATCTTATCGCCTGATTTATGAGTGACCATCGCATCAAATACGGTTCGCTTGCTGATGCCGCTTGCTCTTGCAACCTCTGCGATTGCATCTTTTCGGGAGATCCCAGCGCTCTCTTGTTTTAGAACTTCTGCGATCAGATCTGAGGTTTCAAAGGTCTTCGTTGATTGGTCATAACCCGCAATGACCATTGTTATCTCGCCCAAAATTTCATTTGTGGAAGCCCAGTTATGAAGTTCGGATAAGTCGCCCCGAATTATCTCTTCATAAGTTTTAGTCATCTCGCGACAGATAGCCGCTCTCCGATTTGCACCAAGAATCACCTGGGCATCTGCAAGTGATTCAAGTAAGCGATGTGGGGCTTCAAAGAAAATTATTGTTCGAGTTTCTTGGGCAAGTGCTTCAAACCAAGCCTGCCGCGTTCCACTTGTACGTGGCGGAAAACCTTCAAAGCAGAAACGATCACAAGGAAGTCCAGAAAGTACCAAGGCCGTTGTAACCGCACTTGGCCCAGGAAGAACTTTCACTTGAATATCTGCATCGATAGCTGCGCGAACCAATCGATATCCCGGATCACTTATGCCGGGCATTCCAGCATCGGTCACAACTAATAGGTCAGCGCCGCTGCTTAATATCTCGAGTAATTCGCCGATTCGTTCCGTTTCATTGCCTTCAAAGAACGAGATGACCTTTGCCGAATGTTTAACATTTAGATCACTACAAAGTCTGGAGAATTTCCTAGAGTCTTCGGCCGCGATAAATTTCGCAGCGGCAATCGCTTCACCAAGGTTGCGTGAGGCATCCTTAGGATTGCCTAATGGAATCGCAGCTAGAACGAGCATTGGGCAATTCTCGCAGGTTTAGGCTTCACCTATGACAGACCTGCGCGAGCGAATCAATCGTGATTGGGCCACCGCTCTTGGCTTTGCCGCCTTTGGTTTACTTCTTCGCCTTTGGAACCTGGGCTCGCCAAAAGGATTTATCTTCGATGAGGTTTATTACGCAAAGAATGCTCACTCACTCTTACTTCATGGTGTTGAAATTGATCCAAAAACACACACCGCTGAATTCATTGTGCACCCACCTGTGGGCAAGTGGCTAATTTCAATTGGAATAAAGCTCTTCGGGTATCACGAATTTGGTTGGCGTTTTAGCGGTGCCATTATTGGCTCGCTCTCAATACTTCTGATGTATTTAACCGCACGCAAACTCTTTGGGAATAGTTTCTTGAGTGCGGCTGCCGCAGCCGTTATAACTGTTGATGGGCTTCACCTAGTAATGTCTAGAACGGCGCTGCTAGATATCTTTTTAGCCTTCTTCATTCAGTGCGCAGTTTTGGCAATTTTATTTAATAGGTATTGGCTGGCGTCAATCGCACTTGGGCTCGCTGTTGGAACCAAATGGAGTGGGCTTTATTTTATTGTTGCATTCGCAATATTTGTTTTGATTTTAGATTACAACCGCAAGCGCCACCTGGGCGCTGAAGAACCAGTTTTTGATGTAGTTCGTGGCGACCTGCCAAAACGATTCTTGCAATTCTTTCTCATTCCAGTTTTTCTATACGTCGCATCTTGGGTAGGCTGGATCGTTACTAAAACTGGTTGGGATCGAAACTGGTCGCACAACGTTTGGCGAAATCTTTGGCATTACCACGCAGAGATTCTCAACTTCCACGCCCACCTAGTTGAAAAACATCCCTACTCGGCCAATCCTTGGAGTTGGTTAATTCTGGGCAGGCCAACTTCATTCTTTTATACCTCACCAAAAAATTGTGGCTCAGCAAGTTGCGCGCAAGAAGTTATTGCACTTGGAACGCCAATACTTTGGTGGAGCGCGACGTTGGCTTTACTTGTGACTTTTGGTTATTGGATCAGTCATCGAGATCGCATCAGCGGTTTACTTTTGACTGCAGTTGGCGCCGGTTATTTGCCATGGTTCGCCTTTCAAAAGCGGACTATGTTCTCGTTTTACACCATCGCTTTTGAGCCGTTCTTACTCATGACTCTTATCTATGTTTTAGCAAAGTTTTTGAATTCGGCGCGCGATGAAAATCAATTGCGTGCTCGTAAAAATATTGCGATTGGGATTGGGCTCGTATTCTTAATCAATTTCCTTTATTTCTTGCCGTTATACCTTGGCACGCCAATAGCCCATAACTCATGGCAAGACCGAATGTGGTTCGGGTCTTGGATTTAAAACTATTCGTTAACTACGCCGTACCGCTGTACAGCCGCTTCTTCGGCCAAGACCTGATCAAATAGCTCATCGCGCGTTGGTATAACCGATTCAGTAAGTGCCTTTTGTTCGGCTGACCACGCACCAGGAACGGTGAGATCAATAATTCTTTTCGCCGGAACGGCTTTTGGAGCGTTGACATAAGTTGGTTGCGGAACTTTAGTTGGTTGCCAACCGCTGCTCTCGCGCGGAATTACAACAACGCCAGCTGTATCACTTCGTTCGGCAAGTGGAATCCAATGTTCCTTATTCTCTACGGCAAAATCAATTCCAGATGAAAAAGAAATTCGTTCAATTGGTTCAGTAATAATTTCAGCAGCAGTTATTTTTTCAAATGCCTTAACTCTCCTTGCCTTAATCTGTGAAGCAACTACTTGTCTACGAACATGTATCAAATAAATTAGTGAAGCACTGAGTGGAAGTAGCTCGACGATTGGGGAAAAGAATCCAATTGACGAACCGGCTCCGACAACCAGAAGTAAAACGGCGAGTGATGCAAAAACAATTCTTCTAACTAAAAAAGTATTTTGCTTCTTTGTTGGTGCAACTTTTTCCGCAACGTCTTCGACATTGGTTGGCGCTTCGCCAACTACTCGCATTGCGCTCTTGTAACGTTCGGCAGATTTACCTGAGGCTTGATCATGACTGGTAACCCAACGGGGTAGAAAATAGGCCATCCACATCCCGAGGATAATTAGGTAGATAAAACCGGAGGCCATAGGGCTTAACGATAAATCCAGTTCGCCTCAAACTTGGGGATTTAGGCGGTATGTCCAATTTCTATCGGATTGTTGGATTCTCTTTTACATAGGTCACGTGATCCCGCCAGGCCCCATCAATATGCAAATAATTCGGGCGAATTCCTTCAAAAACATAACCGCATTTCTCGGCGACCCGCTTTGATGCGACATTTTCTGGACGCAAATTGATCTCGACTCGATGGAGCGAAAGTTCGCTAAAAGCAAAGCCAGTCAGCAAAGAAACAGCCCGAGTTGTTAAACCGCGATTAACATAATTTTGATCGAGCCAATAACCAATATGGGCACCGCGCATCGCGCCAAAGACAATACCGCCCATTGTTATCTGGCCGATAAGTCGCTCGCCGCCATCTTCTAGGATCCAAATTCCTAGCGAGATTGAATACAACCCTTTGCCGTCGCGGCTGTGCGCCCGGACCATTTCGAAATAAGAAGGTAGCGGATAATTTGCCTCGATCTCTGGTCGGGTCGCCTCCCAAGGCGCGAGCCATTCCCGATTTATTAAGCGAACCGAGTCCCAAACTTTTTTATCCCGATAGCGAAGTGGGCGAAGTAATAACTCTTTATCGCGCAATCGGATCGGCCATTTAACTCGTGCCCCACCAAAAAACTGGCCGGCCACTTAATTGTTGCTCCGTTCTAGCAGCATTACATCTACAAGTGAACCTGCCTTATACCCAGATACATCTTCGGGAACAATGATGAAAGCTTGCGCCTCTGATAACGAAGTTAAATTATTTTGGTCAGGTAGTGGGGTCGCACTTACGCCTGCCTCGTTGGAAAGCGTCGCGCGGATAAATGACCGCTCGCCTACCGGTGAAACAATTGCTGAAGTTAATTTGGCTTTAACTTCATTTCGATAAATATTGGCAGCACCTAACATGGTACGAATCATTGGCCGAACAAAAATTTCTGCTGCAATTGCTGTCACGATTGGATCACCTGGAAGAGTTATAACAGGCGTACGGTCTGGCCCAATCAAGCCAAAATTGTGCAGCCCACTCTCACTCATCTTCGGGCGTACTGAATGAACATCGCCGAGTTCGCGCAATACCGACGTAATTAAATCGAAAGATTCGTCGTGGCTCTCCCCGCTGATTACAAGCAAATCCGCGCGCACTAGTTGATCTTCAATTATCTCTTTTAGTTGCTGATGATTTTCAGCAATTGTGTGAACTCGAAATCCAGTTGCGCCGGCTTCGCGGACTGAAGTTGTTAGCATCCAAGAATTTGATTCGAATTCGTCGTCAAGATCAGCAAGGCGCTGTCCTGGTTCTACTAAATCATCGCCGGCAGAGATAACTACAACTCGGGGGTGTGGCAAAGTTGGCAGGTGATTTAATCCAATCGATGCCGCTAGCCCAATTTGAGTTGAGCGAATTCGAGTTCCACCTTTAAGTACCAGTCGCTCACCAGCATAAATATCTTCGGCCAATGTTGCGCCATGCGCATCTAAAAGAGGCATATCTAGCGCTGCAAGGGGCGCTGCAAGGCGCAGCAGTAGGGCGAGAAACTCATCGACGCCTAGCTGTTGCTCCATGACTAAACCTTACTTCTTACATACAGTATTTCCGTGGATATTAAGCAGAAATTACGCGATCGCTATCGGTCAGAGCGTTCGTTAAAAGATCATGTTGAATCCTGGATCCACATTCTTAATTCAACTGAATTCATTTCCGCAAAAACGATTGCTACCTATCATTCCTATAACGAGGAACCACAAACCCAAGATTTGAATGCACAGTTAATCGCTCGCGGATTTAGCGTTGCATTGCCACGAGTTTTGAAAGATCACGACTTGGAATGGGTTCTTTGGGATGGTTCAAAAGAATCACTTCGTAAGTCCGGAAAAATTATGGAGCCAATTGGCGTTGCTATTTCACCCAGTGAATTAGATATTGTGATTGTTCCCTCCCTACACGTTAACCAAGATGGCTATCGCTTGGGTCAGGGCGGTGGTTCCTATGACCGTGCCCTCAAAGGTTTAAACGCTTGGACGATTGGATTGATATATGCCGGTGAATTAACACCGGAGCCAATGCCAGTTGAGCCACATGATGTGAAGTTATCTGCCGTTGCAACGCCTGATTTAATTATTAGATTTCCAAAAGCTAACTAGCTTTCAATACCTTTATCGCGCTGCGCTAATTCGGCCAAATACTTGTTGTACTTTGCCAGTTCATCATCGGCGCCCATTGCAGCTGCGCGATCCTCAGCCCGATCGATACGTTTGGTTTCCTTCTTATCTTCTCGGACCCATTGAATGAAGGTTGCAACAAGTGCGATCAATATTGGAATTTCACCCATAGCCCAACCAACTGCGCCACCAGTATGTTGATCAACCAATAGATCGCTAAGCCAAGGTCGATGCAAACTCGCAAAGTACCCGCCATCTAGAAGGGTTGTTGCTGAAAGGAGAGCAATCGAGAAGAAGGCATGAATACTCATCGCGGCAAACAAGATAATTATTCGAACTATATGTGGAACCTTTTGCGGATTTGGATCAATTCCAACAATCACATGGAAGAAGAGCGCTCCGGCAAGTAGAAAATGAATATTCATAAATAGATGACCCGCATGGTTCTGCATCAGACCACCAAACAGTGGTGTCATATAAAGAAGGAATAGCGAACCATCAAAGATAGCGAGAGCCACGATTGGGTTGGTAAGAACTTTCATATAACGCGAATTCAAAAGTGCAACTAGTTGACCACGAATTCCTCTTTCATTATCGCTCCGGCCTTGTGGCAGGGTACGAAGCGCGAGTGTGATTGGGGCCGAGAGAATAAAACCGATCGGTGCAATCATTCCTAAAATCATGTGCGCAATCATGTGAAAAGAAAAAGCAAAGTGTGCGTAAAGACCGAGCCCACCACTTGTTGCAAAATCAACTGAACCAACGCCACAAATAAATGCGACAGTGCGACCAACCGGCCACTTATCACCGCGCCTTGCTAAGACAAGCACGCCTTTTATATAAAGCGCCGTGGCCAAGATCAATAAACCTAAAAAGAAACCATCGGGTGAATACGCCCAGATAATTCGCGACAGTGTTGGTGGCTTAGGCATTGGTAAGCCCGTGATTGTTTGAGCCGCACTTACAGCGCCGGTATCACTTGGATTTTCTGGGTGCTCAGAGGTGGAGAGCCAGCCGCCGAGAGAAACAACTGTGATCATTAGCAAAACTTCACCGCATAACAAGCGAAATACCTTTTGAGTAACGCCAACTTTCGCAGCGATAAATTTTCGGTGTTGGTAGCCAATAAATATCAAAATAATAGTCAAGAAAATCTTAAGTAAAACTATTGCGCCATACCGAGTACTCCACGCGCTTGCGAAATTCATACGAGTCCAAGCGTTTGCGGTGCCACTTAAAGCAATCGCAACTACCGACCAAAGTGCGAGTGCACTAAATCGCGGGATTGCTTCCTCTCGTTCCCGCGGACTTATTGCGATTAAGCCGATAGCGCCGCCAACCCAAAGGCTGATAAAGATGACATGAAAAAGCATGGAGCCAATTGCTAGACCGTGATTACCAAGAGAGCTGGCATGGCCTTCGAAGATCGGAGCAAGTAGCCCGATAAAAGTAATTACCAGCGCAGCAAAGGCGCCTGTTGTTTTTCTAATACCAGTCAATGCGGCAAATACGATTACTGCTGCGACTAACTCGATGGCATAGGTTTTGCCTAGCGCAGTCTGCGAAATGAATGAATTAATAACAGCCGGATCAAAACTCGCAACAAGGGATGTGGAGAGCAGGTTCGCTATTTCAATGAAAAGTGAACCAAGTGTAGAAACTAGCCACACTGCCGCTGCAATCAGCGCGAGTGCTCGGATACGAAGTGCCTCCGCCGATAGTTTTGCGTGATCTTCTTTTATAAAGGCAAAGATGGCCAGCAATAAACCAATAAGGGTTATGGCAGAAATTAATTGCAGATCCTTGACTATGGGTGTTAGTACATTTAAATAGCCGACGGCATGCGGTGGGTGTACTTCAAAGAGGAATCGCATTCTTATTTGATTCTAATTACGGCTTCGCTTTTTTGAGCCGCCGAAAGTCTGCTTTGCATAAATAATTAGAAAAACAAAGACTAAAAACGCAAGGAGCAAAAGAACGTAAACAAATGTATCTGCGCCAGAGTTAGTACTCTGCGATGAAACTGCCTTCTTAGATGTGCTTGGTGAAACCGCAGGAGTTGAAGGCGCCGATACCACCGAAGGTGCATTGAATTGAAAAGTAAATGAACCAGCAACTGGAGCTTCGTTTGCGGCAAGCAAGGTGTAGTTCACGGTGTAAACGCCAGTGGCAGTAAGTGCCTTCAAGCCAACGACTGCGTTATTTCCAGTAACTGAAATCGACCCATCATCCACGGCGACGCCGTTTGGGTCATTTACAACTATTAAATTTCCTTGATCCAAAAGTGGATTGGCCGTCGTCATCGAAATTGCATTTGGCGCAACATTTAAAACGCTGCCAGCTGTTGGTGATGTTGCGGTGAGGCTATTTGCTAGCGCGGCAGTCGTGACAGCTGGAGCAAGAATCATAAAAATCGCAAGAGCGGCCGCAAGATGCCTTGATTTACGCATATCCAACCCCCAGACCTTTAACTCGATTATAGGTAAAGCACTTCACTTCTTTACAATAGCGCCCATGCCTACATATGAATACGCCTGCGTTGCGTGTGGCCATGAATTCGAGGCTTTTCAATCCTTTAGCGACAGCGCACTCACCGAATGCCCAGAATGCAAAGGTGAACTTCGTAAGGTTTATTCAAACGTAGGAGTTGTATTTAAGGGATCTGGCTTTTACAAAACCGATTCCAGATCTTCGAGCTCGGCAACCACGCCAACCACTCCAGCCACGCCAACAACACCTGCCCCTGCAAGAACGCCAGTAACTCCAACCAAAGGTTCTGATACTAAAAAATAAAAGTTTTACCCGTGGTGCGGTGGAACTTCTCGCTCTATTTCAGCATCACGTTCTTCGTCGTCATCCTCGCGTGGGTCGATTTCATCGCTAGTAACTTTTGGCAATATTGGCGATATATTTGGCTCACTCACAAGAATCATTGTATAGGGGAAAGATGTTTGAGAAATTAGGACATTTTATTGTTCGCCGTAGGAAGTCAGTTCTTGCGCTTTTCATTGTTGTTCTCATTGCCTTTGGCGCCATGGCAGGCTTAGCAATTCCACGCTTATCTGGTGGTGGTTACTCAAACCCAGGAAGTGATGCCGCAAAAGCGAGTACCTATCTGACTGATACCTTCCACGTGAAAGATCCTGCGGTTGTAATAGAAGTTAAATCTACAAGCACTGTGCAAGACCCAACAGTTGTCGCGTCTGCGAGTGCCCTCGAAAAGGAAATTGGTGCTGAAAAAGGCGTCTTAAAAACAGTTTCGTATTGGAGCGCTGGTGGCGCGCCAACGCTAGTCAGTAAGGATGGAAAAGCTGCCTACCTTTTTGTTTATTCAACAGAAAAAGATCCGCTAAATGCAAAATCATTAGGCAAACTATTAGAGAAGAAATATGCCGGAGACTACAAAAATCTAAAAGTTTATGTTGGTGGCCTAGCAACATTTAACTCATCGCTCAGCGATAAAATTTCAAAGGATTTGGCAGTTGCTGAAGGTATTTCAATTCCACTTACTTTCCTCTTACTTCTCTTTGTCTTCGGGGGTTTGATTTCCAGTGCTACTCCGATGATCGTGGGATTAAGCGCAATTGTTGGTTCACTTGCTGTTATCTATTTAATTAGCCTTTTCACCGGTGTAAGTATTTTTGCATTGAACTTAATCACGGGTATGGGCCTTGGCCTTGGTATCGACTACGCCTTGCTGATGGTAAATAGATTCCGCGAAGAGCTGCACGCTGGAAAATCTATTGAGGATTCGATTGTTAATACCGTTAAGACTGCGGGCAAAACTGTTTTCTACAGTGGCATTACCGTAATCATCACACTCACATCACTTACCTTCTTCCCACTAATGTTTTTGAAATCATTTGGTTATGCCGGAATCAGTGTTGTTGCAATGGCGATATTTGCCGCGCTCGTTCCATTCCCAGCCATCCTTGCTCTAATAGGAAAGCGCATTGATAAATATGTGGTTCGTAAAGGTGCGATCACACCAAAGTCTGATGGTCGCTGGGCGCAAACAGCGCGCTTTGTTATGCGCCGGCCAATTGCCGTTGTCGTACTTTCACTAACAGTTTTGGCTGTGATCGCTTCACCGATCCGTAATATTGTTTTTTCCCAAGCTGACTCTCAAGTCATGCCGAAATCTTCACAGATCGCAATAGCAAGTGCCATGGCAATAAATGATTTCCCAGGGCAAGATGCGAATCCAGTGCAATTCATAATTCCAAATGGCGCATCACGGCAAAGTGCAATTGCTGCCTACGAATCTAAGGTTGCAACTATTCCTGGAATCGTTCGTATTAACCCCGAAGAAATTGTCGGCAGCACTGTTCGCTTTTCTGCAGTTCATTCAATGAGTCCTCGGACAAATGAAGCACAAGCAATGATCAAAGCAATTCGTAAACTTGCCGCACCAAGCGGAACTTTGGTCGGTGGTGTTGCTGCTGATTACACCGACACCCAAGGTGGCATTGCAAAGACTTTGCCGTTGGCACTTGGTTGGATTGCACTTGGTGTACTACTTCTGCTCTTTATTTTCACCGGTTCCATAATTCTTCCGATCAAAGCCGTTCTGTTAAACGTGCTCTCCCTTGGCGCAATGATGGGCGCTCTGACTTGGATATTTATTGATGGCCATCTGGGTTGGCTAGTTGGTTCGTTCACTAACACTCACACCCTAGATACCTCAATGGTTATCTTAATTTCCGTAGTGACTTTCGGGCTTTCAATGGACTATGAAGTATTTCTTCTTTCCCGCATTAAGGAAGAGCATGAAGCGGGTATGGCGAACGTAGAAGCAGTTGCTACTGGATTGCAACGCTCGGCACGCATTATTACTGCGGCCGCCCTATTGCTAGCAATTGTGTTCTCAGCGTTTATAACTAGTGGCGTCACAAATATTAAAACACTCGGATTTGGCGTCGCATTCGCAATTATTCTTGATGCAACTTTGGTTCGAGGTTTGTTAGTCCCAGCGCTGATGCGCTTATTCGGTGAACGAAACTGGTGGGCGCCAAAAGCGCTCAAGAGATTTACGGTCTCCCACTAACTCCCACTAATATCTGGGGATGGATTTGATAGTAACTCTCCAGTGCCAAGATCAGCCTGGCATCGTTCATGCGATGACCACTGCAATTTTGGATTGCCTGGGAAATATTATCGAGAATCAACAATTCACTGATCCAACAACAAATACCTTTGTCATGCGTACTCGTTTTGAAACTGGGCTGAGCCTTCATGACGTAAATACAAAATTGAATTCCGTTCTAAATAAATTTAAGCCAAATCTTTCAGTGCGTTCTGTAAGTGAAAAAAAGCGCGTACTTGTTTTAGTCACGACCGAAAGCCACTGCTTGCGCGACTTGCTCTACCTTCAAGACTTGGGTGAACTTCCAATTGAAATTCCAGCCGTTCTCTCCAATCACGGTGATTTGAAAGCGCTAGTGGAAAGTCATGGCATCAAATTTATTGACCAAAGCGGTTTGGTGAAGGACGCGGCCGAAGCGCAACTTCGAACACTGGTCGGCGACTTAAAGATCGACCTCGTTGTACTAGCCCGTTATATGCAGATTCTCTCGCCGGGTTTTTGTGGTGAACTCTCTGGAAAAATTATTAATATCCACCATTCATTCCTGCCAGGATTTAAAGGTGCCAAGCCTTATCACCAAGCCCATGCCCGAGGTGTGAAAATTATTGGCGCGACCGCCCACTTTGTGACACCTGAACTTGATGAAGGTCCGATCATTGATCAAGATGTTGCACATGTAACGCATGCGGCAACCCCTGAAGAGCTAATTGCTACTGGGCGCGATATCGAGCGTCGCGTTCTATCACGGGCAGTTCGTGATTTTGCGCAAGATCGAATTTTTATTGTTGGCGATAAAACAGTCGTATTTCATAATTGATTTTTTATACCTATTCAAATACGTGTCCCAGGCCGGAGTTGAA
Organism: uncultured Actinomycetes bacterium; assembly: GCA_903842675.1. Classification (GTDB taxonomy): domain Bacteria; phylum Actinomycetota; class Actinomycetes; order Nanopelagicales; family Nanopelagicaceae; genus AAA044-D11. Next base: position 4,836 of record CAIMMQ010000101.1, on the reverse strand, counting down.
CCGGCGACCTACCGCTTAGGAGGCGGTTGCTCTATCCACTGAGCTACTGGGACCAGATTTAAATTGATATTTAATTCTGCTCAATTAATGAACTTATTGCGATTATGGGGCCTATTGGACATTAATCGAGTTTAAGTTTACAGAGGTTGTGGCAGTTACTACACCTGGACTACACTTCAAAAAGAAATATAACCTCGTTTGGAGATGGTTTTTTATGAAGGCCCTTGTCATAGGTGCCGGTGGAGTTGGTAGGGCGATAGCTAATATCGCTTCTCGTCGTTCATTCATAACAGAGATGGTCATCGCGGACCGCAATTTATCCCGCGCTGAAGAAGCTGTTAACCGTTTGAAGGATCCCCGATTTTCAGCCGCAATGGTAAACGCAGCAGAACTAGAAGATATCCGCGAATTAATTCGTAAAGCAGATCCGGATGTTGTGATCAACGCTGTTGATCCACGTTTTGTGATGCCAATCTTCTTAGCTTGCGAAATAGAAAAACGAAATTACATGGACATGGCGATGTCACTATCCCGTCCGCATCCGCATTACCCAAATACCGAAACTGGTGTTAAGTACGGCGACGAACAATTTGCGCGTGACTGGAACTGGGGCGAGCGCGGAATTTATGCACTCATCGGAATGGGTGTTGAACCAGGCATGAGCGATGTCTTCGCTAAATATGCCGATGATGAACTTTTCTCGCGGATTGATTCGATCACCGTTCTTGATGGTTCAAACTTAGTTGTAGAAGGTTACGAATTTGCTCCGTCCTTCTCAATTTGGACCACAATCGAGGAGTGCCTCAATCCCCCAATAATTTGGGAAGATGGCCGCGGTTGGTACACAACTGAACCATTCTCAGAACTCGAAGTCTTTGATTTCCCAGAAGGAATTGGACCGGTTGAATGTGTGAATGTGGAACACGAAGAAGTCGTTCTAATTCCCCAAAAGATCGATGCCAAGAAAGTTAACTTTAAATATGGCCTCGGCGCCCAATTCATTACGATCCTAAAGACTATTCATATGCTCGGCATGGATCGCAAGGAAACAGTTGATGTGCAAGGTGTGCAAGTTTCACCTCGTGATCTACTTGCCGCTTCACTTCCAGATCCCGCAACTCTTGGTTCACGAATGAGTGGCAAGACTTGCGCCGGTGCACTAGTCAAGGGTCTTGATAAATCAGGTGAACCAAAAGCTGTTTATATCTATAACGTGGTAGATAACGCCTGGTCGATGTCAGAGTACGGCGATCAAGCAGTTGTCTGGCAGACCGCGGTTAACCCAGTTATCGCAATGGAATTAATTCATACAGGTGTTTGGAAGCCAGATGGTGTCAATGGTCCAGAATGGTTTGATCCAAAACCATTCCTTGCAAAATTGGAAGAGTACGGAACTTCTTGGCACATTCGCGAAGAGTCTACAAAGGGAATTGAGAAGACTCCTGAGGTGGTTGGATAAATGTCAACCGCACTAGTAACTGGAACCACTGCCGGAATCGGTGAATCCTTTACTAGGTTGCTTGCAGCAAATGGTTATGACTTAGTTCTTGTAGCCCGCGATAAAAAGCGGCTGCAAGAGCGAGCCGCAGCTCTGACGAAAAAGTACAAAATTTCCACTGAGGTATTGGTCGCAGACCTTTCGATTCCCGCGCAATTAGCAAAAGTTGAAAAGCGGTTAAGCAATCCAAAGGCTCCGATTGAAGTCCTAATTAATAATGCAGGCTTTGGCCTTAAGGATAGTTTTCTAGATAGCGATGTGGATGCAGAGAGCAATTTGCTAGATGTACTTGTCGCGGCTCCTATGCGGTTGACCCATTCAGTCCTACCTCAAATGCGAGCACGCAATTCGGGTGTAGTTATTAATGTTTCTAGCGTTGCCAGTTGGATTGCCGGCGGTACTTATTCGGCAGCGAAAGCTTATTTAACTGTCTTCTCCGAGTCGTTGCATACCGAACTACGAAAGAGCGCATCCAAAGTTCGAATTCATGTTCTGTGTCCGGGCTTCACACATACCGAGTTTCATGCCCGCGGCAAGATGAAGATGACTGGTTTGCCTAATTTTCTCTGGCTCGAAGCGGATGATGTTGTTAGTGAGGCTTGGAATCGTGCAATTGCAGGAAAAGTGATCTCAGTGCCGGGTTGGCAATACAAAACGCTGAGCACGATCGCGAGGTTTGGTCCGAGGCCCTTGGTTAGAAAAGCGGGCATAAATGTGCGCGCCCGCCAGCGTCGCGGCTAAGTAACCCAATATTCACAGTAATTTCCCTGCCGCTACCGCCCGTTCACCATTGGTTTCTCCAGGGCGCTGGCTAGAATCACCCAATCAACCATCGCAACTCTTGCGATATTCGTGGAGGTAGTCGTGTCAAAGAAATTTTTATCAGTAGCCATCGCTGGCGCAGTCCTTGCAACTTCACTTGTTATTGGTGTTGCACCTTCAAACGCAGCAGCAGCAAAAGCTAACGCTGCTTGTGCGAAAGCGAATACCAAGGCAACCATTGCTAGTGTTGCATTTAAGTGCACATACAACCCAGTTGCGACAGTCAAGAAGTTAACTTGGGTGGCCCAACCTTGCTTGGATGCCAATGCAAGTTATAAGACTGCACTTTCACTCACAACTTCACTTTCTTCTTCTTATCAAGGTCGTGTCACAAGCGCTACTCGATTGAAGGCCACGACTGAAAAACTAATCGCTGCCGCGCAAAAGAATGTTGATAACTGGAGCGCCGACCTTGCTTCGTATATGACAAAGCATCCAACTGTTGCTACCACCGGTACTGATGCCGATAAGAAAATGGTTAAGCAAGTTGAAGATGGAATTGCGCTAAACAAGCAACGTGTTGCTGATCAGACTGCAAACTTGGCAAAACTTGTTCAACAAATTGCTGATGCTACAGCTGGTGGAACACAAGTTGCTGCCGATGCTGCAACTGCTAAAGCAAGCCTAGTTACTGCTTGTAAGTAACTTATAAAAAGTAATTAACCCTTAGCCGATCACCGCAGTAGTTGCGGTGGCGGTTATTGGGTATTTTTGAAGAGCAGATCTTGCCGGGCCTTGAACTAGGGCGCCGCCAAGTGCAAACTGCGAACCATGCGCCGGACAAACCCATTGTTTATCTTGCTGAATGACAGTCACGCCTTGATGCGTACAAGCCAAACTGATCGCGCTCAAACCTTTATTTCCTGGCGCAGTACGAACCACCGCAATCGATGAACCATCGCTAAAATCTATTTGAACTACTCCGCCAACTTTTGCGAGAGCTTTGTTTGCCTTTAAATCAACAAGAAGTTTCTTTCCCTTAACCTTCACACCAACGGCGGGTACCGCAGCGTTTGCAGCTTCTGGTAGTAAACCAACGGCGATTAACGCAATTCCACATAACACCGAACGACGTGTCAGATCTTTAGCTAATTCCATGCTCATTATCTTTGGTTCCCCTAATTGGTAAATACCTGCGCCGGTTGTGCCATACGCTCGAGAGATGAGCAGCAAAGCAGTGGAAACTTACCTTAGTCTGCGAATTAGCGCGCCCGCAGTACTAGTAATTCACCTGATAATTCGCTTAGTGTTTCCAAACCCTGGGATCTTTGCCGACTTGTTCTTGTTCAACTTAATTGGATTCCTGGCATCCCTCATCGCATTCCGGGCGCCACAAATAACTGATCGCTGGGCTAAGTTTGCCATCGCAGGTGCCATTTTTATCTGGTCGATCGGATCCACAATTTCTACTTGGGACTCTTTTTACAACCTAGAAATTGCGCCAGGGCTAACCGATATTGCTTACGCCTTCTTCTATCCGCTCATGCTCTTTGGAATTATTCGCGCATTGGCTGTTGCAAAGAAAATCGTTTCGCTCGAACTCTTGGATACCGTAATTGTTGCACTAGGTACTTCAAGTGTTATTGCCACATTGTTGCTGCGTCCGGCGATGCTTCGATTTGCCGGTTCGCCTGAAAGTGTATTTCTATCAATACTTTATCCAATCGGCGATATTGTCTTAGTGGCGATCACGCTCTCACTCATCCTGATTCAACCAAGAACTATCAGAACAATTTCGCTACTGATTGGAATCTTAATTTTCTCTGTAACTGACTTACTATTTCTCTTGCTATCAGCAACATCGGGCTATACCTTCGCTTCAATTACCGACGATGGCTGGCTACTTGGACTAGTTCTTGTTGCCGAATCGCTATTCCACCATGGTGGTCTGCGCGAAATTTCCGATCGCATCGCATCTATCGCAACAACTATCTCGCTAATTTTGAGTTCACTAATTCTTACAATTGCTGCGCTTCGCCCCGACTATTTCCCAAAGCTCGTACTAATACCTGCCTTTGCAACAATTACGCTCGCCTTCTTGCGAATGGCACTGGCGCTTCGAGATGCTAGGCATGTAACTCTCGAGCGAGAACTTGCGCGAACTGATGAACTAACTGGCTTACCAAATCGCCGAAGATTCTTAGTTGAACTAGAACTTCTGCGCCGCAAAGCCGGAACCCTATTACTTCTAGATTTAGATGGTTTCAAGTTAGTAAATGATGCGCATGGACACGTCATTGGTGACCAATTACTTAAACAAATTACAACGCGCTTTGAACGTGCAATTCCAGATGGTGTTTTACTCGCCCGACTAGGCGGTGATGAATTTGGTGTGATTATTTATGGCGAAGCTGCTTATGCTCTCGAGGTTGCACTGGCGCTTAGAGCAACCGTCTCTTATCCTTTTGAGCTTTCGGTTGGGCCGGTTCGGGTAGGCGTAAGTATTGGAAGTGTTTTAAATGATCAAGCGACGGAGAGTATTGAAGATTTGCTGCGCCGGGCCGATAGTTCAATGT